>NZ_CP071870.1:1871439-2183346 GCF_017569205.1 Propioniciclava sp. MC1595 | reverse complement strand
GGCCCGGCGGGCCACCGCCGCGCGGGTGTTCCTCGCCTGGGCACACGCCGAGGGCCGCATCCCCACCGACCCGGGCAGCGCGCTGCAGGCACCGCGGGCGTCCCGCACGCTGCCGCCCACCCTCGACCAGGGCGTCGTGGACGCCGTGTTCGACCACCTCGCCGCCCGGGTCGAGGCCGCCGAGGACACCGCCGCCCGCGCCACCGCGCTGCGCGACCTCGCCATGGTCGAGGTGCTGTACTCCTCGGGGTTGCGCGTCGCCGAGCTGTGCGGGCTCGACCGCGACGGGATCGACGAGGCCCGCGGGCTGTTGCGCGTGCGAGGCAAGGGCGACAAGGAGCGCTCCACCCCGCTCGGCGACCCGGCACGACGGGCGCTGGCCGACTGGCTCGGCGTGCGGTCCCTCCTCGCCGGGCCGGACGCCGGGGAGGCCGTGTTCGTGGGCTCGCGCGGGGCGCGCATCGACCCCCGCGTGGTGCGCCGGGTCGTGCACGCCGCGCTCGACGCTGTGCCGGACGCCCCCGACCTGGGCCCACACGGACTGCGCCACGCGATGGCCACCCACCTGCTCGAGGGCGGCGCCGACCTGCGCTCGGTGCAGGAGATCCTCGGGCACGCCTCGCTGGGCACGACGCAGATCTACACCCACGTCACCAATGAAAGACTCCGGGACGCCTTCCGCCAGGCGCACCCCCGGGCGTGAGAGGCTGCGCGGATGGCGCACGAGACGAGGACCACACCGCGCGAGGGCGGCGTGCTGGAGTTCCTGAACGCGGTCGAACCGGCCCGCCGCCGGGACCAGGGCCTGGAACTGCTCGACCTCTTCACCGAGGTCACGGGCGTCGAGCCCGCGATGTGGGGGCCCACCATCGTGGGGTACGGGCGCCTGCGCTACACCTATGCGACCGGGCACTCGGGCGAGATGATGCGGGTGGGGTTCAGCCCCCGCAAGGCGGCCCTCACGCTGTACGGGATGACCCTCTACGGCTCCAACGCCGACCTGCTCGAGCGGCTCGGCAAGCACCGCGTCGGCAAGGGCTGCCTCTACCTGACCAACTTGGACGCGATCGACCGCGAGGTGCTGCGCGAGCTCGTCACCCGGGGCTGGAACGAGGGGGACGACTTCGAGGCCTCCCACCCCGGCGTCACCATCGAGCCGCTCGACGGCCGCGACGCCTGAGGGGCGCGGCCTCACCCAAGCCACCGCTGCGGGTCGACGTGCCGCCCGTCGGCCTTGACGCCGAAGTGCAGGTGGCAGCCGGTCGACCAGCCGGTCGTGCCCATCGTGCCCACCAACTGCCCGCGCGCCACCCGTTCGCCCGTGCGGACCCGGTAGCCCTGCGCGTGCAGGTACACGGTCTCGAGGCCTACCCCGTCCACCGGCCCGTGGGCCAGCACCAGCCGCCACCCGCCCGAGGCGTCGAACCCCATGTGCCGCACCACCCCGTCGGCGGCCGCGTACAGCGGGGTGCCGCACGGCGCGGAGAGGTCGATGCCGTTGTGCATGCGCCACTGCTTGAAGATCGGGTGCAGCCGCATCCTGAACACGCTGGTCACCCGCCCGGCCGACGGGCGGGTCAGGGGGCCGCTCCCGCCCGGACCACCCGGGCCGGTGCCCAGTGCGGCCGCGGCTCGCTCGCGCCCGGCGGCCCGCTCCTCGACCTCGGCCACCGCGCTGTCGGGCAGCAACCGCAGGGACACGGCGACCAGCGACAACGGGTCGAGGTAGTCCTGGCCCCGCCGCAGGCCCCAGTGCAGGCACGCGGCGGCCGGGCACGGCGCGTGGCCGGCCGCGAGGCGTCCGACCTCGTCGCCGGAGGCGACCGCCTGCCCGACCGCGACGTTCGCGTGCACGGGCTCCAGCGTCGTCCGCTCCGCCCCGTGGCTGACGACCACGACCGGCTTGCCGCCGACCTGGCCGGCGAACGACACGACCCCGGCGACCGGGGCGCGCACCACCTCACCCGGCTCGCCGGCCAGGTCGACGCCCCGGTGCCCTGCCGCCCAGCGCACCTCGGGCGGGTCGAAGCCCCGCACCACCGCTCCGGGCAGCGGCCACCCGCCGCCGGACGCCCCCGCGGGCGGGGCCCCCGCCACCGCCAGCACGACCCCGAGCACCACCAGCCACGCCACCGACCTCGTCATGCCCCTTAGGTATAGGCGGCGCCTGTCAACCGGTTTGGCGGGCGGGCGCACGGGGCCGTAGCATGGCCCCAGCGACCCGGCAGATCCGGGTCGACTTCGCGTGCAGGCCACGTCGAACCCCTTCAGGTCCCCGGTGACGGGGTGGGGGAGCGGCGCTGCACCAGGCGGGGCTGATCGTCAGCCCCACGAACCGAACCAGGCGGTCTCGCCCGGGCGCGTGAGCGTGCCGTGGCCCGTCCGCCGAGAAAGGAACGGCCATGGCCGTCGTGACCACGCGTCAGCTGCTCGAGAGCGGTGTCCACTTCGGGCACCAGACCCGTCGTTGGAACCCCAAGATGAAGCGCTTCATCTTCGGTGAGCGCAACGGCATCTACATCATCGACCTGCAGCAGTCCCTCACCTACATCGACAAGGCCTACGGCTTCGTCCGCGACACCGTCGCGCGCGGCGGCCAGATCCTGTTCGTCGGCACCAAGAAGCAGGCCCAGGAGGCCATCGCCGAGCAGGCCACCCGCGTCGGCATGCCCTACGTGAACCAGCGCTGGCTGGGCGGCATGCTCACCAACTACGCCACCATCTCCAAGCGCACCGCGAAGATGAAGGAGCTCGAGGCGATCGACTTCACCAACGTCGCCGCCTCCGGCCTCACCAAGAAGGAGCTCCTGCAGCAGGAGCGCAAGAAGGAGAAGCTCGAGAAGACCCTCGGCGGCATCCGCGACATGCACAAGCTGCCGCAGGCGCTGTGGGTCGTCGACACCAAGAAGGAGCACCTCGCGATCGACGAGGCGCGCAAGCTGCGCATCCCGATCGTCGGCATCCTCGACACCAACTGCGACCCCGACGAGGTCGACTACGCCATCCCGGGCAACGACGACGCGATCCGTTCCGTCGCGCTGCTGACCCGCATCATCGCGGACGCCGCGGCCGAGGGCCTGCTGGCCCGCAGCTCCGGCGGCGTGGCCACCGGTGCGGCCGCGGCCGAGCCGATGGCCGAGTGGGAGCGCGAGCTCCTGGGTGCCACCGCGGAGGCCCCGCGCGTCCACACCGAGACCGCCGCCGAGGGCGTCGCCGCCCTGGCCGACCCCGAGGTGCCGGTCGACGCGGCCCCCGAGAGCGTCCACGCGCAGGACCCGGCCGAGGGCCCGGCGTCCGTCGAGTCCCCCGAGTCGGCCGACTCCCCGGAGTCAGCGGACTCGCCCGAGTCGCCGGCCAGCCCGGCGTCGGCGTCCGACGACGAGTGACCTGACCCCCAAGCGAACCAACCAAGGAAGCGAGACAGCACATGGCAATCACTGCCGCTGACGTGAAGAAGCTCCGCGACGCCACGGGCGCCGGGATGATGGACGCCAAGAAGGCCCTGACCGAGGCGAACGGCGACTTCGAGGCCGCCACCGAGATCCTCCGCGTGACCGGTGCCGCCAAGGTGTCGAGCCGCTCCGACCGCGAGGCCACCAACGGCCTCGTGGCCGCCGCCGGCACCACGCTGGTCCAGCTGGGCGCCGAGACCGACTTCGTCGCCAAGAACGACGAGTTCGTCGCCCTGGCCAACGAGATCGTCGCCGCCGTGGACGCCGCGGGCGCCACCGACCTGGAGGCCGCCAAGGCCGTCAAGCTCGGCGAGGGCACCGTCGAGGAGGCCGTCCAGGCCCTGGCCGCCAAGATCGGCGAGAAGCTCGAGCTGGCCGCCGTGGCCCACTACGAGGCCCCGGTCGCCATCTACCTCCACCGCCGCAGCCAGGACCTGCCCCCGCAGGTCGGCGTGATGGTCGAGTACGAGGGCGGCACCGAGGAGTTCGTGCGCGGCATCGGCATGCAGATCGCCGCCATGCAGCCGCAGTGGCTCTCCCGCGAGGACGTCCCCGCCGACGTCATCGAGAAGGAGCGCCACGTGGCCGAGCTCACCGCCAAGGAGGAGGGCAAGCCCGAGAACATCATCCCCCGCATCGTCGAGGGTCGTCTTGGTGGCTTCTACAAGGAGGTGACCCTGCTCGAGCAGGCGTCCGTCTCCGACGACAAGAAGAACGTCGGCCAGCTCCTCAAGGAGAACGGCGTGATCGTCAAGCGCTTCGTGCGCCTGTCGGCCGGCGCCTGAGCGACGACCGGCTCGGCCCTCGGGCCGATCCACTAGAGTGGCGTGCGCCGCGGAGACGCGGTGCACGCCACTTCGCACACCCGGCCACCGACGAAGGAGAACCCATGCCCGCGTACGACCGCATCCTGCTCAAGCTGTCGGGAGAGGCGTTCGGCGGGGGATCGGTGGGTGTCGACCCCGACATCATCGCGGGCATCGCCGGCGAGATCGCCGAGATCGTGGCCGCCGGCACGCAGGTCGCGATCGTGACCGGTGGCGGCAACTTCTTCCGCGGCGCCCAGCTGCAGCAGCGGGGCATGGACCGCCGCCGCGCCGACTACATGGGCATGCTCGGCACCGTCATGAACTGCCTGGCCCTGCAGGACTTCCTCGAGCAGGCTGGCGTCCCCACGCGCGTGCAGACCGCCATCACGATGGGCCAGGTCGCCGAGCCGTACATCCCGCTGCGCGCCGTGCGCCACCTCGAGAAGGGCCGCGTGGTCCTGTTCGGCGCCGGCTCCGGCATGCCGTTCTTCTCCACCGACACCGTCGCCGCCCAGCGCGCCCTCGAGATCGGCGCGAACGTGCTGCTGATGAGCAAGAACGGCACCGACGGCGTCTACGACTCCGACCCGCGCACGAACCCCGACGCGCGTCGCTACGACGACCTCAGCTACACCGACTTCCTCGCCCAGGACCTGAAGGTGGCCGACGCGACCGCCGTCAGCCTGGCCCGCGACAACGGCCTGCCCATGGTCTTCTTCGACCTCGGCGTCCGTGGCAACATCGCCCGGGTCGTCAATGGTGAGAAGATCGGTACCACCGTCCACGCCTGAGACCCGACCGAGACCGAAACGACGAAGGAGCATTCGACGATGATCGCCGACATCCTGAAGACCGCCGAGAGCAAGATGCAGGGCACGATCGAGCACGTCAAGGAGGAGCTGGGCGGCATCCGGACCGGTCGCGCGCACCCCGCCATGTTCAACAAGATCATGGTCGACTACTACGGCACGCCCACGCCGCTGCAGCAGCTGGCCACGTTCCAGGTCCCCGAGGCCCGCACCGTGCTGATCAGCCCCTTCGACCGGGGCTCGATGAACGCCATCGAGAAGGCGATCCGCGACTCCGACCTCGGCGTGAACCCGGCCAACGACGGCCAGCACATCCGCCTGGTGCTGCCGCAGCTCACCGAGGAGCGCCGCAAGGAGTACATCAAGCTCGCCCGGCACAAGGCCGAGGAGGCCCGCATCGCCGTGCGCAGCAACCGCCGCCACGCCGTCGACTCCATCAAGAAGCTGGAGAAGGACAAGGAGGTGGGCGAGGACGACGCCCGCCACGGCGAGAAGCAGCTCGACACGCTCACCAAGAAGTACGAGGAGCAGGTCAACGAGTTGCTGAAGGCCAAGGAAGCCGACCTCCTCGAGGTCTGAGTGACCGACCAGGCGGCCGTCGCGCCCAAGAAGAAGCGGTCCGCGGGCAGGGACCTGCCCGCGGCGATCGCGGTGGGCGTGGGCCTGCTGGCCCTGCTCGTCGTCACCCTGACGTGGTGGCACTGGGGCTTCATCCTGCTCGTCGCGCTGATGCTCAGCCTGGGCGCCATCGAGGTGCACCAGGCGCTGAAGCGCCTCGGCATGAACGCCGCCGTGGTGCCGATCGTGATCGGGACGATCGGCATGATCGTGGGCACCTACGCCGCCGCCACCGGCGTCGGCACGCAGCTGGAGGCCCAGCTCGGCACCAACTTCGGCATGCCGTGGCACTCGGTGCTGCTGATGTTCCTCGGCGCCACCGTGCTGGCCGCCCTCATCGTGCGGTTCCCCAAGGGTCACGAGAACTTCGTCCGGGACGCCGCCGCCTCGGTCTTCATCATCGGCTACATCGCCCTGCTGGGCTCCTTCACCGCGCTCATCCTCGCCGGCGAGCACGGCGCCGCCCGCATGGTCACCTTCCTGCTCTGCGTGGTCGCCAACGACACCGGCGGCTACGCCGTGGGCGTCCTGTTCGGCCGGACGCCGCTGGCCCCGGCCATCAGCCCCAAGAAGACGTGGGAGGGCCTGGCCGGTTCGCTGCTGTTCGCGATGGCGACCGGCGCCGCCCTGGCCCACTGGGTGCTGGACGTGGACTGGTGGGTGGGCGTCCTCCTGGGGGCGGCCTGCGTGTTCTTCGGCACGTGCGGTGACCTGATCGAGTCGTCGATCAAGCGCGACGTCGGCATCAAGGACATGAGTTCGATCCTCCCGGGCCACGGCGGCGTGATGGACCGCCTCGACTCGATGCTCGTGGCCGCCGCCCCCGCGTGGCTGGTCATGTACCTCTTCGTCCCCGGCGGGTAGCCTTCGGTGCGATGACCGAGGGACTGACCGACGCCGAGCGCTCACGCGCCGACGAGCTGGACGCCCACGCCCGCGCCGGGCGTGTGCTCCCGCTCGTCTTCGACGCCCCCCGACGCGGCAAGCCGCCGCGCCACTGGGCCGACCTCGCCCCCGCCGAGCGGAAGCCCGCGGCGGTCGAGGCGGGGCTGCCCGGGTTCCGGGCCTCCCAGTTCGACACGCACTACTACGGCCAGGCCAGCACCGATCCCACGTCGTGGACCGACCTGCCCGCCGCCCTGCGGGAGCAGGCGAAGGTCACCTTCTTCCCCGACCTGCTGACCGAGGTGCGGGTGCAGACCGCCGACGAGGGCACGACGGTCAAGACCCTGTGGCGCCTGCACGACGGCAACCTCGTCGAGAGCGTGCTCATGGAGTACGGCGTCCCGGGCAAGCGCTCCAGCGGCACCGGCCGGCACCGCGCCACGCTGTGCATCTCGTCCCAGGCGGGCTGCGGCATGGCCTGCCCGTTCTGCGCGACCGGCCAGGGCGGGCTGCAGCGCAACCTGTCGACCGCCGAGATCGTCGAGCAGGTCGTCGCGGCGATGCAGCGGGTCCGGCTCAACAACATCGTGTTCATGGGCATGGGCGAGCCGATGGCGAACTACAACGCGATCATGGGCGCCATCCGCCGGATGACCGACGACCTGGGCCTCTCGGCGCGCGGGATCACGGTCTCCACCGTCGGGCTCGTGCCCCGCATCGAGCAGCTGGCCACCGAGGGCCTGCCGCTGACGCTGGCGGTCAGCCTGCACGCCCCCGACGACGAGCTCCGGGACACGCTGGTGCCGATCAACACCCGCCACAAGGTCGACGAGGTCGTCGACGCGGCCCACCACTACTTCACGACCACCGGGCGACGCGTCTCGATCGAGTACGCGCTCATCCGCGACGTCAACGACCAGGCCTGGCGCTCCGACGCCCTGGCCGACCTCCTGACCAAGAACGGACGCGGCGCGGGCTGGGTCCACGTGAACCCGATCCCGCTCAACCCGACGCCCGGCTCGAAGTGGACGGCCTCGCGCCGCCACGACGAGCAGGAGTTCGTGCGCCGCCTCAACGCGCGGGGCATCGCGGCGACGATCCGGGACACCCGGGGTCAGGAGATCGACGGCGCCTGCGGGCAGCTCGCGGCCAAGGAACGCTGATGGGCTACTTCTCCGCCCGCCCCGTCGGGCCGCCCTTCAGGCTGTTCGGGACCCGCCACCTCCTCGCGCTGGCGGGGACCGGGCTCGGCGTGGCCGGGACCATCGCCCTGGGCCGTCGCCAGGGCGAGGCCGGACGCCGGGCCACCAAGGCGGCCATCATCGCCGGGCTGTGGGGCCAGGAGGTGGCCTACCACGCGTGGAAGGCCCGCCACGGGGCCTGGAACCTCCAGGAGATGCTCCCGCTCCACCTGTGCTCGGTCCTGGTGTGGGCCGGCGGGACCAACCTCATCCGTCCCACGCAGTTGGGCGACGACATCACCTGGTTCTGGGGGCTGTCGGGCGCGCCCCAGGCGCTGCTCACCCCCGACCTGGCCGACTTCGGCGACCGGCACTTCCGGTTCCACCAGTTCTTCATCAGCCACGGCTTCCTGCTGACGGTGCCGCTGTGGCAGGTCTTCGTCGAGAGGCGTCGGCCGACCGCGGCCGGGGGCGTCCGGGCGTTCGGGATGCTGCTCGCCCAAGCCGCGCTGGCGCACGCGGTCAACCGCAGGCTGGGCAGCAACTACATGTTCTTGACGCGCAAGCCGGACACGGCCAGCATCCTCGACAAGCTGCCGCCCTGGCCGGGCTACATCCCGTGCCTGGCGGTGATGGCGGCGGCGGTGTTCGCCGCCGAGTACGCCCCCTTCGCGGTCGCCGACGCCCTGCGCGCACGGCGCCCGCGCCGGCGCGACGCCTGATCACCCCAGCAGGGCGAGCACCTCGTCGACCGAGTCGACCAGGTGGATGTGCGGCTCCATGATCCGGCCCTTCGCCAGCGCCTTCAGCAGCGGCCAGGCCGGCACCACCCGCGTCCAGTAGTCGTGCCCGAGCAGCACCATCGGGCGCAGGTCCAGCTCCTCCAGGGCGTAGTAGTTGCGGGTCAGCGCCTGGAAGATCTCCTGCGTCGTGCCCGCACGCCCGGGGGAGTAGACGATCCCCGCCCCGCACAGGCGCAGCAGGATGTCCTCGCGGATCGCGTTGTCGAAGTACTTGGCGATGCCGCCAGCGAACACGTTGGGCGGCTCGTGGCCGTAGTACCAGGTGGGCACTCCGACAGACAGCCGCGAGCAGTCCCAGCGCTCGCGGACGGTGAATCCCGCCGCGGCCCACACGCCGGGGTCGGGCGTGAAGGAGGGCGTCGCGGCGAGCGCCGCGCAGGCCTCGACCAGGGCCTCCGGCCCGTCGCGGAAGCTCGCGCCCAGGTTGGCCGCCTCCATCAGGCCGGGGCCGCCGCCGGTCAGCACCAGGTGGCCGGCCTCGGCCAGCCCGTGGCCCAGCCGGGCGGCCTGGACGAACTCGGGCGCGCCGCGCACCACCGAGTGGCCGCCCATCACCCCGACGCCGCTGCGGGGGTCGGTGACGACGTCGTTGAGTGCGTCGCTGATGAAGTGGTCGTGGAGCGACTGGGCCAGCGTGGCGTCCAGCAGCCGGGCGCGGTCGCGCAGCGTCCAGCCGTAGACGCGCGCATCCGGGGTGCCCGCGTAGCCCTCGGCGAGGCCGGCGTAGAGGTCCTCGGGCGCGTACAGCCGCGACGGGTAGGCGTCGAAGGGCAACTGCGGCAGGCGGGGGAAGATGGACGCCCCGCGGCCGGCCAGGTCGGCCGCCACCCGGTGCTTGAGCCGGCAGCCGAGGAAGAACGCGTTCTGCACCGGGACGCGCTCGAGCACGTCGCCGCGCCCGCGCAGGTCCAGCGCGTGCACCACGCAGCCGGCCAGGGACTTCTCGGCGCGGAGGTGGGCGTCCAGGGCCTCGATGGTCTCGATCTCGGCGCGCATGGTGAGAGACTAGCTCCCGTGCGTGACGTCGTGATCCTCGGCAGTACCGGTTCCATCGGCACCCAGGCGCTGGACGTGATCGCGTCCCGGCGCGACCGGTTCACCGTGGTCGCGCTGACCGCCGGCGGGTCGCAGCTCGAGCTGCTGGCCGAGCAGGTGCGCACCTTCGCCCCCCGCCTCGTCGCGGTGCCGGACGCCGCGGTCGCGCCCCTGCGCGGGCTCCTGACCGGCGTCGAGGTGGAGATCCTCGGCGACGGCGGCAACGCGACCGCCGCCCGCATGCCCTGCGACGTCGTGCTCAACGCGATCACCGGCGCCGCCGGCCTGCTGGCCACGCTGGCCACCCTCGAGGCCGGGCCGACGCTGGCGCTGGCCAACAAGGAGTCCCTCGTCATCGGCGGCCGCCTGGTGACCGACGCCGCGGCCCCGGGCCAGCTGGTCGCCGTCGACTCCGAGCACTCGGCGTTCGCCCAGGCGCTGCGCGCCGGCCGCGCCGAGGAGGTCCGCCGGCTGGTGCTCACGGCGTCCGGGGGGCCGTTCCGCGGCCGCTCGCGCGCCGAGCTGGTCGACGTCACGCCCGAGCAGGCGATGGCGCACCCCACCTGGAACATGGGCCGGGTCATCACCATCAACTCGGCCACCCTGGTCAACAAGGGCCTCGAGCTGATCGAGGCCGCCCTGCTCTACGGCGTCGACTACGACGCCATCACCGTCGTGGTGCACCCGACCTCCGACGTGCACTCGATGGTCGAGTTCGTCGACGGCTCCACCATCGCGCAGGCGTCCCCGCCCGACATGCGCCTGCCGATCGCCCTCGGCCTGGCCTGGCCCGAGCGGGTGCCCGACGCGGCCGCCGCCTACGACTGGTCGGTGCCGCGCAGCTGGTCGTTCGAGCCCCTCGACTCCGAGGCGTTCGGCGCGGTCGAGCTCGCCCGCCGCGCGGGGAAAGCAGCGGGCACCGCCCCGGCCGTCTACAACGCCGCCAACGAGGTGTGCGTCGACGCCTTCTGTGCGGGCCGGATCGGCTTCTTGGGCATCGTGGATACCGTGGGTGCCGTGCTCGACGAACACCTCGCCGGCGACCACGTCGCCGATGCCGACCTGACCGTGGCGGCCGTGCTGGCCGCTGACGGGTGGGCGCGCGGGCGGGCCGAGGAGCTGTGCGGCCGAGAGGGTGCGGGGCGGCGCTGATGGAGCTGTTCTGGACGATCGTCTTCGGGCTGCTGTTCTTCGCCCTGCTGATGGCCTCGGTGGCGCTGCACGAGGTGGGCCACCTGCTGCCGGCCAAGCTGTTCGGCGTCCGGGTGCCGCAGTACTTCGTGGGCTTCGGCAAGACCCTGTGGTCGACCCGACGCGGCGAGACCGAGTACGGCGTGAAGCTGTTCCCCCTGGGCGGGTTCGTCCGCCTGCTCGGCATGTACCCGCCGACCCGGCCCGGGGCGAAGCAGACCTGGCTGCAGCGCTTCGCCGACGACGCGCGCAGCTACGAGTGGGACGACATCCGCCCCACCGACGACGGCCGGCTGTTCTTCCAGAAGAAGACCCACCAGAAGCTGATCATCATGGCCGGCGGGATCACGATGAACCTGGTCCTGGCCTTCCTGCTGTTCTGGGCGGTCCTGGGCGGGGTGGGGACCTACCAGCCGCAGCCGGTGGTGGCCGGCGTCCAGCCCTGCGTGCTCACCGAGCAACGCGAGTGCACGGCGTCCGACCCCCTGACGCCGGCCGCGCAGGCCGGGCTGAGGGAGGGCGACCGCATCGTCTCCTTCAACGGCACGCCCATCACCCGCTACGCCGAGCTGACCGACCTGATCCGGCGCAACCTCGACGGCCCGGCGACGTTCGTGGTCGAGCGCGGCGGCCAGCAGGTGACGCTGCCGACCGTGAACACCATCATCAGCGGCGTCCGCGACGACCTGGACCCCTCGAAGCTCGTGCCCGCCGGCTGGATGGGGCTCTACCCCCAGCTCGCGCGCGAGCACGCCGGGCCGGTGGGGGTGCTGCGCCACATGGGCCAGATGACCGCGCAGTCCGCGGTGGCGCTGGCGCAGTTCCCGGTCAAGGTGTGGAACGTGGCCGTCGACATGGTCACCGGCCAGCCGCGCGACGTCTACGGCCCGATCTCGATCGTCGGGGCCAGCGCCATCGCCGGCGAGGCGGCCGTGCAGGACGCCCCGGTGCTGGAGAAGGCCGCCATGTTCGCCAGCCTGCTGGGCTCGATCAACCTGTTCCTGGCGCTGTTCAACCTGGTCCCGCTGCCGCCGCTGGACGGCGGCCACATCGTCGGGGCGCTGTGGGAGTGGCTGCGCCGCACCGCGGCCCGCCTGACCGGACGCCCCGACCCCGGCCCCGTCGACACGGCCAAGATGGTGCCGGTCGCCTACGCGGTGGGAGGATTCCTCCTGCTGTGCGGCATCGTGTTGATCGTGGCCGATATCGTCACACCGGTGAAGATCTTCTGAGGAGAACCATGACCGTGAACCTGGGCATGCCCGCCACGCCGGCCCCCGTCCTGGCGCCGCGCCGACCCACGCGCCGCATCAACGTGGGCAAGGTGGCCGTCGGTGGGGGAGCGCCGGTCTCGGTGCAGTCGATGACCACGACGAAGACCACCGACATCAACGCCACCCTGCAGCAGATCGCCGAGCTCACCGCGACCGGGTGCGACATCGTGCGCGTGGCCGTCCCCAGCCAGGACGACGCCGACGTGCTGCACATCATCGCCAAGAAGAGCCAGATCCCGGTCATCGCCGACATCCACTTCCAGCCGAAGTACGTGTTCGCCGCGATCGACGCCGGCTGCGCCGCGGTGCGCGTCAACCCGGGCAACATCAAGCAGTTCGACGACAAGGTGGGCGAGATCGCCAAGGCGGCGGCCGACGCGGGCGTCAGCCTGCGCATCGGCGTCAACGCCGGCTCGCTCGACAAGCGCCTGCTGGCCAAGCACGGCGGCCCGACCGCCGAGGCGATGGTCGAGTCGGCGCTGTGGGAGGCGTCCCTGTTCGAGGAGCACGGCTTCGGCGACTTCAAGATCTCGGTCAAGCACCACGACCCGGTCGTCATGGTGAACGCCTACCGCCAGCTCGCCGCCCAGTGCGACTACCCGCTCCACCTCGGGGTCACCGAGGCGGGCCCGGCGTTCCAGGGCACCATCAAGAGCTCGGTCGCCTTCGGCGTCCTGCTCGCCGAGGGCATCGGCGACACGATCCGCGTCTCCCTGTCGGCCCCGCCGGTCGAGGAGGTCAAGGTCGGCCAGAAGATCCTGGAGGCCCTGAACCTGCGCCAGCGCCAGATGGAGATCGTCTCCTGCCCGGGCTGCGGCCGCGCGCAGGTCGACATCTGGGGCCTGGCCAACGACGTCACCGACGGTCTGGAGGGCCTGACCGCCCCGCTGCGCATCGCCGTGATGGGCTGCGTCGTCAACGGCCCCGGCGAGGCCCGCGAGGCCGACCTCGGCGTGGCCGCCGGCAACGGCAAGGGCCAGATCTTCATCAAGGGCGAGGTCATCAAGACCGTGCCCGAGTCCGAGATCGTCGCCACGCTCATCGAGGAGGCCAACAAGCTGGCCGCCGAGATGGAGCACACGGGCGAGTCCCCGACGGTGAGCGTGGTCTGATGCGGAGCCGGGTGCTCGACGCGGGCGATCGGGCCCTCGTCACCCGGCTGCTCGACGCCGACCCCGTCGGCAACTGCTTCGTGGCCTCGCGCGTCGAGGCGGGCGTGCTCGATCCCTCCGAGGTGGGGGAGTTGTGGGGCTACCCTGCGCACGCGCCCCGTTCCCTGCTACACGTCGGCGCCAACATCGTCCCCGTCGCCGCCGATGCCGAGGCCCTCGACGCCTTCGCCCTCGACATCGGCCGGTGGCGCTCCTTCGTCGCGATCGTCGGGCCCGTGGCCCAGGTCTTCGGGCTGTGGGACCGCCTGTCGGCGGAGTGGCCGCACGCCTACGCCGACGCCCGTGTCGTCCGTGAGCGCCAGCTGCTGATGGCCTGCACCGGCCCGACGGCGGTGGACGCCGACCCGCGCCTGCGCCCCGCCCGGGCCGAGGACTTCGACTCCTACTTCGCGGGGGCCGTCCACATGTACCGCGAGGAGCTCGAGGAGGACCCCCTCACCACCAACCCCGTCGGGTACCGGCGCTACGTGCGCTCGCTCATCGACGACCGGCGCGCCTTCGCGATCGTCGAGGACGGGCGCGTGGTGTTCAAGGCCGACCTCGGGGCCATGTCCCGGCGGGTGGCGCAGGTCCAGGGCGTCTGGGTGGCCCCCGACCTGCGCGGCCGCGGCCTGTCCGTGCCCGCCATGGCCGGGGTGACCGACGCGATCCTCGCGGGCGGGCGGATCGCCTCGCTGTACGTGAACGACTTCAACGCCCCCGCCATCGCCTGCTACGAACGCGTCGGCTACGACGTGGTCGGCGAGCTCACCACCGTGCTGTTCTGAGGGCCGGTCCGGTTGGGTCGACCCAAGCGGGCCGACCTACAATGGGCGGGATGCTCACCTCCCGTTCCCTGGCCCCGCTGGCGTGCGCCCTCGCCCTGGCGGTGGCCGGGTGCGCCCAGGTGCAGCCCGCGCCCGCCCCGACGCCCGACCGGCCGCAGCCCGCGGCGTCCGGGACACCGACGCAGGCGGCACCCACTCCGAGCACGACGCCCAGCCCCACCCCGACGCCCACGCCCACGTCCGAGCCCGAGCGACTGACGATCACGGTCAGCGGCGACCTGCTCTGGCACCGCGGCCTCATCGCCGACGCCGCGCAGGCCGGCAAGGACGTCGGTGCCGCGTACGACTTCGTGCCGGTCTTCGAGCACATCCGTCCCCTCATCGAGGACGCCGACGTGTCGATCTGCCACGTCGAGGTCCCGGTCGCGCCGCCGGGCGTCAAGCCGGTCGGGTACCCCGTGTTCGCCGCGCCGCCCGAGACGATCGAGGCGGCCAAGGAGGTGGGCTTCGACTACTGCACGACGGCGTCCAACCACACCTTCGACCAGGGCATGGCCGGCATCGACGCCACGCTGGACGCCCTCGATGCGGCCGGCATCGTCCACACCGGCGCCTACCGGGAGCAGGCGGACGTGGGCAAGCCCGCCATCCTGACCACGGCGTCCGGGGTGAAGGTGGCCGTCGTGGCCGGGGCGTACGGCTCGAACCTGAAGGCACCGGGCGGCCGCACCTGGGCGTTGGACCTGCTCGACGCCGAGGCGATGGTCGCCCGCGGTGAGGCGGCGCGCGAGGCCGGCGCCGACATCGTGCTGGCCGCCATGCACGCCGGGACCGAGCAGCAGCACCAGCCCAACGGGCAGCAGGTGGCGGCGGCCACCACCCTGGCCGAATCGGGCGTGTTCAACCTGGTCTACGGCCACCACGCCCACGTCGCCCAGCCGTGGGACCGCATCAACGACACGTGGGTCGTCTACGGCGGTGGCAACCTGATCGGCCAGATGAGGGTCGCCACGCCCCGCTCCTGGGAGCAGTACCTGGGCCGCCTCACGTTCGAGCGGCAGGGCGAGGCCTGGGTGGCCGTCGAGGCCGAGTACGTGCCGCTGCTGGTCACGCTGAGCCGCCCCGGGGCGCCCGCCCGCGTGCTCGACGTCAACAAGGCGCTGGCCGAGGGCCGCGGGGACGCCGAACGGCTCAAGGTCGCCAAGCAGCAGGTCGCCAAGGCGGTCGGGATGCTCGGCGCGGAGGTGACCGAGGTCGGCTGAGGCCGCCCGCATCGTTTAGGCTTGGCCCTCGTGATCACACGCATGTCCGAGCTGTTCGTCCGTACCCTCCGCGAGGACCCCGCCGACGCCGAGGTGCCGAGCCACCGCTGGCTCGTCCGCGCGGGCTACATCCGCCGCGTCGCCCCGGGCATCTACAGCTGGCTGCCGCTGGGCCTGAAGGTGCTGCACAAGGTGGAGCAGATCGTCCGCGAGGAGATGGACGCCATCGGCGCGCAGGAGGTTCGGTTCCCCGCCCTGCTGCCCCGCGAGCCCTACGAGGCGACCGACCGCTGGACCGAGTACGGCCCCAACCTGCTGCGCCTGACCGACCGCAAGGGCGCCGACATGCTGCTCGGGCCCACGCACGAGGAGATGTTCACCCTGATGGTGAAGGACCTCTACTCCTCGTACAAGGACCTGCCGCTGAGCCTGTACCAGATCCAGACGAAGTACCGCGACGAGGCCCGGCCCCGCGCGGGGCTGCTCCGCGGGCGCGAGTTCGTGATGAAGGACTCCTACAGCTTCGACATCGACGACGCCGGGCTCGCGGCGTCCTACGACGCCCACCGGATCGCCTACCAGCGGATCTTCGACCGCCTGGGTCTGGAGTACGTCATCGTGTCCGCCACCTCGGGCGCCATGGGCGGCTCGGCCTCGGAGGAGTTCCTGGCCGTCGCCGAGATCGGCGAGGACACCTTCGTCCGCAGCCCCGGCGGGTACGCGGCCAACGTCGAGGCCGTGAAGCGCCCGCTCGCGCCCGAGCAGGACGCCTCCGGCGTGCCCGCAGCCCACGTCGAGGACACCCCCGACTCGCCGACCATCGAGACTCTCGTCGCGCTGAGCAACGAGCGCTTCCCGCGCGCCGACCGGGCCTGGGCGGCCGCCGACACCCTGAAGAACGTCCTGTTCATGCTCAAGCACCCCGACGGCACCCGCACGCCCCTGGCCGTCGGCCTGCCCGGTGACCGCGAGGTGGACGCCAAGCGGCTCGAGGCGGCCGTCGAGCCGGCCGAGGTCGAGGCCTTCGGCGACGCCGACTTCGAGAAGTACCCCCAGCTCGTGAAGGGCTACATCGGCCCCGGCGCGGCCACCGGCGGCGCCCTTGGCCTGGACGCCGACGGCAAGGGCGTGCGGTACCTGACCGACCCCGCCGTCGTGCCCGGCACCCGCTGGATCACCGGCGCCAACGCGCCCGGCCGGCACGTGTACGACCTCGTCTGCGGCCGTGACTTCACCTCCGACGGCGTGCTGGACGTCGCCGAGATCCGTGAGGGCGACCCCGCCCCCGACGGCTCCGGCCCGCTGACGCTGGCCCGCGGCATCGAGATGGGCCACATCTTCCAGCTCGGCCGCAAGTACGCCGACGCGCTGGGCCTGAAGGTGCTCGACCCCAACGGCAAGCTGGTCACGGTCACCATGGGCTCCTACGGCGTGGGCGTGTCCCGCGCCGTCGCCGCCGTGGCCGAGACGACCTGCGACGACAAGGGCCTGGCCTGGCCGCGCAACCTGGCGCCGTTCGACGTGCACATCGTCGCCACGGGCAAGGACGCCGCCGCGCTCGACTTCGCCACCGCGCTGGCGCACGAGCTGGACGAGGCGGGCGTGAGCGTGCTGCTGGACGACCGCAAGGCGTCCCCGGGCGTGAAGTTCGCCGACGCCGAGGTGCTCGGCATGCCGACCTCGGTGGTCGTCGGCCGCACGCTGGCCGACGGGGTCGTCGAGGTGCGTGACCGCGCCAGTGGCGAGAAGACCGAGGTGGGTGTGGACGTCGTGGCCAACCACGTCGTCGCGCTCGTCAAGGGGTGACCGGCCTCGAGCTGCCCCTGCTGACGATCGCCCTGCTCGTCGCCGCCTCGTTCCTGGCGGGGTGGGTCGACTCGATCGTCGGCGGTGGCGGGCTCATCCAGCTGCCATCGCTGCTGATCGGCCTGCCCGCCGACACGCCCGTGCCGACGATCGCCGGCACCAACAAGCTGCCCAGCGCGATGGGCACGGCGGTCGCGGTCATCACCTACCTCCGGCGGGTGCGCATCCCGTGGGCGGCGCTCCTGCCCTTGATCGCCTTCTCCTACCTCGGGTCCTCGCTGGGCGCCCAGCTGACGCACTTCCTCGACCGCGCCGCCTTCACCCCCCTCGTGCTGGCGGCCATCGTCGGGGTGGGCTGGTACACGTGGCGGCGTCCGCAGCTCGGCCTGCACCACGAGGTGCGGCACAGCGGCTGGCGCGGCTTCGCGTGGCTGGCGCTGATCGGGCTGGTCGTCGGCCTGTGGGACGGCTTCATCGGCCCCGGCACCGGCTCGTTCTTCCTGATCCTGATCGTCGCGGTGATGGGCTTCGACTTCCTCACCTCCACCGCGCTGGCCAAGATCGCCAACCTGACGACCAACGTCGCCGCGATCGTCGTCTTCGGCCTGTCCGGCAACATCCTGTGGGGGCTCGGCGCCGCGATGGGCGTGGCCAACCTGCTGGGCGGCTTCCTCGGCGCCACGATGGCGCTCAAGCACGGCAACGGATTCGTCCGGAAGGTGTTCCTGGTCGTGATCGTCGCCCTCGGCCTCAAGCTCAGCTGGGACATGGTCGCCCCGCTGTTCGCCTGACGCGTCAGGTCGAGGGCAGCCCCGGCCAGCGCTCCAGCAGCCCGCCCCACACGGGGACGTCGGCGGCCGTGGCGCCCAGCGCGTCGATCAGGAGCGGGCGCAGGTCCGCGGGCCCGTGGGCGATCGTGCGGCCCAGCACGGGCAGCGCCGCGGCCTGGACGCGCGCGGCGAGGGCCCGCCCGGCGGAGGCGTCGGCGACGGGCGGCACCGCGTACCACGGGGGACCGGGCGTGGGGGACGCCGACGCCACCCGCGCTTGGGCGGTGAGGTCGTCGCGCAGGCCGGTCCACGACGTCAGCCGGGCGCGCAGGGCGCCGACCTCCGCCTCGGACAGCCCCGGCGCACCGGCGGCGACCTGCAGCCCGTACACGGCCGCGGACGCCGCGTCGAGGGCGGCCTGCGCGGCGGCCTGCGGTTCCTGCGGGGCCGGCAGCCGGACGCCCCGGGCCGGCTCACGCGCCCCCGGCGCGTCGGGGAGCTGGGCGGCGACCGCGACGCACCAGGCGGCCATGGACGCCCAGACCAGCGGCCGGGCGGTGGTCGGGTCGAGGGCCTGCTCGGTGAACGCGGTCCGGGCCGTGCCGAGGGCACCGGTCAGGGAGCCCAGGTCGGCGGGCGTGGCCGCCGGACTCGGTGTGGGGCGGGGGTCGGCCGGCGGGGCCAGGGACGTCGCCTCGTACTGGTCGTCGTTCACGTCGAGCGCCCACGCCAACAGGTCGGCCTGGGCGCGGTCGAGGGGGCCGGACGCCGCGGCCGTCAGGGCGTTGCGCAGCGCCTGCAGGGCGCGGTGGCCGGGGACCGACGGGTCGGGGGTGGGGGCGATGCGGGGCTCGCCCTGCTCGGGGAGCACGCCACAGCCGGCGAGCGTCGCCAGCGCGACGCCACCCAGCAGGACGCGGCGGCTCAGCACGCCAGCGAGGCTACACCGGTGGCTGGGGGCGGGGGCCTTGGCTAGACTGGCGCGAACAACTGCACGACCACAACAGGAACGGAGCACCATGAAGCAGCAAGCCATCGAAGCAGTCGTGGGCCCCGTTGTGGAGCAGTGTGGCCTCGAGGTCGACCGCATCGAGATCGCGAGCGCCGGCAAGCGCAGCGTCCTGCGCGTCTACCTCGACGGTGACGGCCCCGAGGGCCGCGGCCCCAGCCTCGACGAGATCGCCGACGCGACGCGCGCGGTGTCGGCGGCCCTCGACGAGTCGGACGCCACGGGCAACGCCCCCTACACGCTCGAGGTCTCCTCGCGTGGGGTGAGCCGCCCGCTCACCGAACCCAAGCACTTCCGCCGCAACGTCGGACGCCTCGTGGCCCTCACCCTGGCCGACGGCTCGGTGACCGGGCGCATCAGCGCCGCCGACGGCGACGGGATCGACCTGGACGTCGACGGCGCCGTGCGGCGCGTCGACCTCGCCCGCATCAGCAAGGCCGTCGTGCAGGCCGAGCTCCGCAAGGATTCCCCTGCGGACGACGCCGACGCCGAGGGTGTGGACCTTTTCGACGAGGAGTGAGACATGGACATCGACATGGCGGCGCTGCGCGCCCTGGAGCGGGACAAGGACATCCCGATGGAGGTGCTCGTCGGGGCGATGGAGGAGGCCATCCTCAACGCCTACGAGAAGTCCGGCACCGAGGTGAAGGGTGCCCGCGTGGAGCTCGACACCAAGACCGGCCGCTTCGCGGTGTACGCCCCGGAGCGTGACGAGGAGGGCGAGGTCGTCGGCTGGTACGAGGACACGCCCGAGGGCTTCGGCCGCGTCGCGGCCGCCACGGCGCGCCAGGTCATCTTCCAGCGCCTGCGCGAGGCCGAGGACGAGCAGAAGTTCGGCCACTTCTCCGCCAAGGAGGGTGACATCGTCACCGGCGTGGTCCAGGCCGACCGCGACTCGCGCACCGTGCGCGTCGACCTCGGCCCGCTCGAGGCGATCATGCCGCTGGCCGAGCAGGTGCCCAACGAGAAGTACAACCACGGGGACCGCATCCGTGTCTACGTCGTGGCCGTGCGCCGCGAGCCCAAGGGCCCGCAGGTAGTGGTGTCGCGCACGCACCCCAACCTCGTGCAGCGGCTGTTCCGCCTCGAGGTGCCCGAGATCGCCTCGGGCGTCGTGGAGATCAAGGCGCTCGCCCGCGAGGCCGGGTTCCGCACCAAGATCGCGGTCGTCAGCCACGACGCGAACGTCTCGGCCAAGGGCGCGTGCATCGGCCCCATGGGCCAGCGCGTGCGCGCGGTGATGAACGAGCTGGGCGGGGAGAAGATCGACATCATCGACTGGTCCGAGGACGGCTCGCGCTTCGTCGCCGAGGCCCTCTCGCCGGCCAAGGTGTCCTCGGTCACGGTGACCGACCAGTTCGCCAAGGCCGCCCGGGTGATCGTCCCCGACTACCAGCTCTCGCTGGCGATCGGCCGCGAGGGCCAGAACGCGCGCCTCGCCGCACGCCTCACCGGCTGGCGCATCGACATCCGCCCCGACACCCAGGCCTGACCGGCCGCTCGACCGCCGCCGCGGGCGGCCGAGCAGTACTGACACGGATCGCTCCCAACCTGATGCAGCCACGCATCAGGTTGGGAGCGATCGTCGTGTGGAGGTCAAGGACTGTCGGAGGCTCGCGCGAAGCTGCCGCCATGGGTGAGACGAAGCTGCTGGTGGACGTTCCCGGGCTGGTGCGCCGTGCGCGGCGCGAGGGTGATCTGAGCCAGCGCGAGCTGGCGGCGCTCCTGGGCGTGGACCAGGCGACGGTGTCGCGGTGGGAGACGGGGCAGGCCGTGCCCGACGTGCTGACATTCGCGCGGGTGCTGGCGCTGGGCGGTCTCGACCTCGCAGTGCTCGACGCCGAGGGCGAACCGGCCGTGCCGATGTCGGAGGCGCCGCCGCGCGACGGTCAGGGCCGGCACTACCCGGCGCACCTGGACCTGGGGGAGGAATACCACCCGGTGACCTGGGAACTGCGGCTCACCACGCCCCACCGGCGGCGCCGGGACGCGCGCCGGACCCTGTGCGTGGCTGACCACCCCACGCGGGCGGAGTTGGACGCGGCGCGGCGCCGGGGGCGGGAGGAGCGATGCGCGCAGCGGGTGGCAGAACTGCACGCACGGCGGGGGACGTGCGGGCACCCGCATACGGAGGAACCGCCCTGCTCCTGCCCGGTCGGGTGTGAGGAGCAGGCGCGGTCCCTGCCGGCGTGCGGGTGCCGGTGCGAGTCCGGGTGGCTGGGAGAAGGGCCGGTCGGGCTCGCGGGGTGACGGGTCAACGGGTGACGGTCACCGGGGGAGAGGATCAGCGGTTGCCGCGTCCCATCCCCTTGCCGTGGCCACCGGGGCCGCCCGGGCCACCGCCGCCGATGACGCCGGCCTCGACGGCCTTCTTGACCGCGTCGGCCTCGGTCTGGGTCAGCTTGCCGTCGGTGACGGCCTGATCGAGCCGGTCCTGCAGCGCGGCCGCGCGCTCGGCGTTGCGCTCGTTCTCCAGCGCGGTGAGTGCTTCGGTGACCTTGGCCTCGTCGACGCCCAGCGCCTTGGCCAGCTCCGCCGCGAGCTCGGCGCTGCGCTCCTCCTGCGTCGGGCGCGTGGTGGAGTCGTCGGCTTGGTGCGCCTCGCGCAGCGCGTCGTGCGCGGTCTGGAGGGCCTCGGACACCTTCGTCTCGTCGAGGCCGAGCTTCTCGGCGAGCTCGGCGGCCTGCATGCCGCCGCGGCGCTTCTCGCCGGCCTCCCCGCGCCCGCCCTGCTCGGACTGGTCCGCCTGGGGTGTGGTCGTCGTGGGCGCCGCCGTCGGGTCCGCCGCCTGCGCGAGGGTCGAGATCCCCGCGACACCCCCGAGGGCGAGGGCGGCCGTGCCGAGGGTCAGCCCGACCTTCTGGATGCTGTTCATGGTGTTTCCTTTCGGTGCTCCTTGCATGACCACCATTCAGCCGCTCGGATCTGTCGAGGGTCTTCGGCGTTCCTGTCAACGCCCTGTGAATGTGCGGACGGCCGGCCCCGGGGGGGGCCGGCCGTCCGTGGTGGGTCGGCGTGCAACGACGTCGGTGCACGCCAGCCTTCTCAGTGGGCGATGGCCTCGCCCGCGCCCGCACCGGTCATGGAGCGGACCTCCATCTCGGCCGCGAGCTCCTGGTCGCCACGCACCGGCGAGGTGATCGTGCCGATGTAGCCGGCCAGGAAGGCCAGCGGCACCGAGACGAGCGCCGGGTTGGTGAGCGGGAACCACGCGAAGTTGATCGCCTCGCCCAGCATCGCGGACTTGGAGCCCGAGATGGAGGGGGAGAACAGGATCAGGACGACCGAGCTGATGAGGCCGGTGTAGATCGACCAGACCGAACCGCGGGTGTTGAACCGGCGCCAGTACATCGTGTACAGGATCGACGGCAGGTTCGCCGAGGCGGCGACCGCGAAGGCCAGGGAGATCAGGAAGGCGATGTTCTGGCCGTTGGCGAAGATGCCGCCGACGATCGCCAGGGCGCCGATCACGATGGAGGTGATGCGGGCGACCTTGACCTCCTGCTCGGGGTCGGCCTTGCCGCCCTTGAGAATGGAGTTGTACACGTCGTGGGCGAAGGACGCCGACGCCGTGATCGTCAGGCCGGCGACGACCGCGAGGATCGTCGCGAAGGCGACACCGGAGATGATGCCCATGAAGATCTCGCCACCGAGCTCGAGGGCGAGCAGGGGGGCTGCAGCATTCGCGCCACCGGGGGCGGCGAGGATCGCGGCCGGGCCGACCAGCTTGGCGGCACCCATGCCGAGGACCAGCGTGATCAGGAAGAACACGCCGATCAGGGCGATGGCCCACACGGCGGAGCGGCGGGCCTCCTTGGCGGTGGGCACCGTGTAGAAGCGCATGAGCACGTGGGGCAGGCCCGAGGGGCCGGCGACCAGCGCGATCGACAGGGAGAGGAAGGACAGCTTGGTCCACTCGGAGGCGCCGTACTGCTGCATCGGGACGAGGAGGTCCTTGCCGTTGCCGTAGGCCGGGTCGAGGGCGGCAGTCTGGGCCTGCGCCATGAGGGCGGACAGGTTGAAGCCGTCACCGAGCAGGACGAGCAGGGCCATGATCGCGGCGCCGCCGACGAGCAGGACGGCCTTGATCATCTGGACCCAGGTGGTGCCCTTCATGCCACCGATGAGCACGTAGGCGATCATCAGCAGGCCGACCAAGCCGATGACGAGCGACTGCATGTTGCGGTCGGAGACACCGAGCAGCAGGGCGACGAGGCCGCCCGCGCCGGCCATCTGGGCCAGCAGGTACACGAACGAGATGACGAGCGTCGAGGTCGCGGCGGCGGTGCGCACGGGCTTCTGGTTCATCCGGAAGCTGAGGACGTCGGCCATCGTGTACTTGCCGGTGTTGCGCAGCGGCTCGGCCACGAGGAACAGGGCCACGATCCAGGCGACGAAGAAGCCGACGGAGTAGAGCAGGCCGTCGTAGCCGTACAGGGCGATGGCGCCTGTCACGCCCAGGAAGGCGGCGGCGGACAGGTAGTCACCCGTGATGGCCAGGCCGTTCTGGCGGCCGGAGAAGGCGGCGCCACCGGTGTAGAAGTCGGTGGCCTTGGACTTCTGGCGGGTCACGATGATGACGATGGCCATCGTGGCGACCACGAACAGGGCGAAGACGCCGATGTTGATCGCGGGGTTGCCGTACTGTGCGGTCTCCAAGAGCATCATGCGGACGCCCCCTTCTCGAGCTGGGCCTTCAGCGCGCCCGAGACGGGGTCGAGCTTCTTGTTGGCGAAGTTGACGTAGATGTAGGTCCACGCGTACACGACCGCGAACTGCAGCAGGCCGATCGTCATGCCGATGCTCAGCGACCCGATGAGCGGGGTCGCCATGAAGTCGACGGCGTAGATCGACAGCAGCACGAAGGTGAAGTAGGACACCAGGCCGGCGACCGTCATCGGGAAGGCGAACTTCCGGAAGGTCGACCGGAGGTTCTCGTACTCGGCGGTCTTGGACACGGCCACGAACGACTCGGTGGTCGGGGCCTCGTGGGGCTTCTCGGTGTGGACCAGCTCAGGCAGGGGCCAGTGGTCCTCGGGAAGGTGGAACTCGGTCTCGTCTTCCCACTTGTCGGGAGACTGATCACGTTGCGTCATGCAGGGCGCTCCTCACGGCGGCCGTGGGGCCCTCCTTGGCCCCGCTGGCAGAACGGTAAGGCATCCCCGAAAGAATCTCAACATCGAGATTGTTGATATCGAGTAACTTCTCACAGGGAGGTCTTGGCCCCATCCTCCATCGGTAGGCTGACGGGGTGCCAATCAGGATGTGCGTCGGGTGCCGCGTGAGTGCCGAGCAGGCCGAGCTGGTGCGCGTGGCCCCCACGGCATCCGGTCTGGTGGTGAGCCGCACGGCCCCCGGACGAGGCGCCTGGCTGCACCCCGGCTGCGGTGCCGCCGCCCTCAAGCGGCGGGCGATCCCGCGGGCCCTCAGGGCGGGCGCCGTGGACCCGGCCCAGCTCGCCGCCGTGGTCGCGCAGGTGGACGCGCTGGCCGCCACTTGGGCAAATCAGGGGTCCAGCGACTAGACTGGCGGACGCGCTTCGCGCAGCTCGTGCGCGAACACAACCAGAAGGTGGGCTAACGCTCATGACCACTCGATGAGTACCCAGAAATGAGCAACAACAACTAACTGGCCTGCGCGCTCGCGGGCCTGAAGGAGAGTAGTGGCCAAGGTCCGCGTCTACGAATTTGCCAAGGAGCATGGGCTCGAGAGCAAGGACGTACTGAAGACCCTCCAGGACATGGGGGAGTACGTCCGCTCGGCATCCTCGACGATTGAGCCGCCGGTGGTCCGGCGACTGACGGAGAAGTTGAAGTCCAGCCAGCCCGCGTCCGAGGCGTCCGCCCCGGCCCCGGCCGGCCCGTCCCCCAAGCCCGCAGCGGCTGCCCCGCGCCCCGGCGCCCCGGCACCGCGCCCGGCCGCCCCCCGTGCGGCGGCCCCGCAGGCACCCGCCCCGGCAGCGCCCCAGCCGCCGGCCCCCGCGCCCCAGGCGCCCGCCGCCCAGGCCCCCGCGACCCCGGTGGCACCCGCCCCGCAGGCTCCTGCACCGCGCCCCGCGGCCCAGGCTCCCGCGCCCGGCCCCCGTCCGGCCGCCCCGGTTCCCCGCCCGTCCGCGCCCGGCCCCCGTCCGGGTGCTGCGGGTCCGCGTCCCGGCGCTCCCGGCCCGCGTCCCGGCGGCACCGGTGGCCTCCCCGGCCAGCGGCCCGGCCGTGCGTCCGGCGCCCCGCGCCCGGGCAACAACCCGTTCGCGCCGAGCCAGGGCATGGGCGTCCGTCGCCCGCGCCCCGACGGCCCGGCCGGCGCACCCCGCCCGGGTGCCCCGGGTGCCGGACGTCCCGGCCTGCGCCCCGGTGCCGAGGGCGGCGCCCCGCGCATGCCCCGTCCCGGTGGGACCGGCGGCCTGCCCGGCATGCCGCGCCCGAACCCGGCCATGATGCCGCGCCAGCAGTCCACGCAGCTCTCGCCCGCCGGCACGCGTCCGGGTCGCCCCGGTGGCGGCCCCGGCGGCCCCGGTCGTGGGCGTCCCGGCGGTGGCGGCGGCGGTCCTCGTCCCGGCATGGGCGGTGGCCCGGCGCCGATGGGCGGTGGCGGTCGCGGTCGTGGTGGCCGTACCGGCAGCACCCAGGGTGCGTTCGGACGCGGGGGAGGCCCCGCGCGCCGTGGTCGGAAGAGCAAGAAGGCGCGTCGCGCAGAGTTCGACCAGATGGAGGCCCCGACGATCGGTGGCGTCCGCATCCGGCAGGGTGACGGCCAGAAGGTCCGCCTCCGTCGTGGTGCGTCGCTGACCGACCTGGCCGAGAAGATCGGCGTCGAGCCGGCATCGCTGGTGCAGGTGCTGTTCCACCTGGGCGAGATGGTCAACGCCACCCAGTCGGTGGCCGACGACACGCTGCAGGTGCTGGGTGCCGAGCTGAACTACGACATCGAGGTCGTCTCCCCCGAGGACGAGGACCGCGAGCTGCTCGAGTCGTTCGACATCGAGTTCGGCGAGGACTTCGGCGACGAGGACGACCTCGAGTCGCGCCCGCCGGTGGTCACCGTCATGGGTCACGTCGACCACGGAAAGACCAAGCTGCTCGACGCGCTGCGCCACGCCAACGTGGTGGCGGGCGAGGCCGGCGGCATCACGCAGGCCATCGGTGCCTACCAGGTCGCGACCGAGGTTGGCGACGAGGAGCGTCGCATCACCCTGATCGACACCCCCGGTCACGAGGCGTTCACCGCCATGCGTGCCCGTGGTGCCAAGTCGACCGACATCGCCATCCTGGTGGTAGCGGCCGACGACGGTGTGATGCCCCAGACGATCGAGGCCCTCAACCACGCCAAGGCGGCCGACGTACCGATCGTGGTGGCGGTCAACAAGATCGACAAGGAGACCGCGGACCCGGTCAAGGTTCGTGGTGAGCTCACCGAGTACGGCCTCATCCCCGAGGAGTACGGCGGCGACACGATGTTCGTCGACGTCTCGGCGGTCACCCGCCAGGGCCTCGACAACCTCCTGGAGGCCGTCGTCCTGACCGCGGACGCCGCGCTCGACCTGCGCGCCAACCCCGACATGCCCGCCCAGGGCGTGGCGATCGAGGCGCACCTCGACAAGGGCCGCGGCCCCGTGGCCACCGTCCTGGTGCACCGCGGCACGCTGCGCACCGGTGACTCGATCGTCGCGGGCTCGGCCCACGGCCGCGTGCGTGCGATGATCACCGACTCGGGCGAGACCGTCGACGAGGCCCCGCCCTCGATGCCGGTCCAGGTGCTCGGCCTCACGTCGGTCCCCGGCGCGGGCGACAACTTCCTGGTCGTCGACGACGACCGGATGGCCCGCCAGATCGCCGACAAGCGGGAGGCCCGCCAGCGTGCGGCCCTGCTGGCCAAGACGACCCGGCGCAAGACCCTCGACCAGCTGTTCGAGCAGCTGGAGAAGGGCGAGACGCAGGAGCTCAAGCTCATCCTCAAGGGCGACTCGGCCGGTTCGGTCGAGGCGCTGGAGGACTCGCTGGCCAAGATCGAGGTCGACGACGAGGTCTCGCTGCGCGTCATCGACCGCGGTGTCGGTGCCATCACCGAGACCAACGTGTCGCTGGCCGCGGCGTCCGACGCCGTCATCATCGGCTACAACGTCCGCGCCCAGGGCAAGGCCACGCAGATGGCCGACGCCGAGGGTGTCGACATCCGCTACTACTCGGTCATCTACGCCGCGATCGATGAGGTGGAGGCCGCCCTCAAGGGCATGCTCAAGCCCATCTACGAGGAGAAGACCATGGGGCAGGCGGAGATCCGCGAGATCTTCAAGAGCTCCAAGTTCGGCACCATCGCCGGCTGCATGGTCCTCGAGGGTCACATCAAGCGCAACGCCAAGGCCCGCCTCCTCCGCGACGGCGTGGTCATCACCGAGACGTCCATCGCGTCGCTGCGGCGCGAGAAGGACGACGTCACCGATGTCCGCGAGGGTTACGAGTGTGGTCTCACGCTCCACAACTACAACGACATCAAGCACGGCGACATCGTCGAGACGTACGAGATGGTGGAGAAGCCGCGCGACTGAGTTCGAGTGGTGCTGGGGGGCGGGGCGTCCGGAACACGGGTCCCGCCCCCTCGCGCGTCCGGCTCCTTCGTCGCCGGACTGCGAGGATGCCCGACCGAACCCTGACCCGTGTTCCGGACGCCCCGCCCCTGCCCCTTCCGTCGGCGCGCGGGTGCGGGTGGGTGCTCGGGCCCCTACTAGACTGCTGATTCCGTTCGAGAAGAGAGGACCCGACCATGGGGAACCCCCGGTACATCAAGGTGGCCGAGCAGATCAAGGTGATCGTTGCCGAGCTCCTCGAGCGGCGCATCAAGGACCCCCGCCTGGGTGAGTTCGTGACCGTCACCGACGTGCGCCTCACCGGCGACGGCCGCGAGGCCACCGTGTTCTACACCGTCCTGGGCGGTGAGGAGCAGCGCGCCGGCACGGCCGCGGCCCTCGCATCCGCCAACGGCATGATCCGCTCGACGGTCGGCAAGCAGCTCGGCATGAAGTTCACCCCGACCATCGCGTTCGTCCTCGACGCGGTGCCCGAGAGCGCCGCCGAGATGGAGGCCCTGCTCGCCCGCGCCCGGGCGCAGGACGCCGACCTCGCCGCCCGCTCCGCCGGCGCCACCTACGCCGGCGAGGCCGACCCGTACAAGAAGCCCCACGAGGACGACGACGTCGACCCCGACGAGGCCTGAGCCGGTGGCCGAACCCGCGCTGCTCGTCGTCGACAAGCCCGGCGGCATCACCAGCCACCAGGTCGTCGCCCGGGCACGGCGGGCCCTCGGAACCAAGAAGGTCGGGCACGCCGGCACGCTCGACCCGATGGCGACCGGCGTGCTGGTCCTCGGCGTCGAGAAGGGCACCCGCCTGCTCGGTCACCTGCTCCTGACGACCAAGACCTACGAGGCCACCATCCGCCTCGGGCAGGCCACCAACACCGACGACGCCGACGGCGAGGTCACCGACGCCCCCGGCGCGACGCTGGCGGAGGTCGGGCCGCGTCTGCAGGCGTCCGTCGCCGCCCTCACGGGCACGATCCAGCAGGTGCCCTCGAGCGTGTCGGCGATCAAGGTGGGCGGCCAGCGGGCCTACGCGCTGGCCCGCAAGGGCGAGGACGTCCAGCTCGCCGCCCGCGAGGTCACGGTCTCAAGCTTCGACGTGCTCGACGTGCGCGAGACCGCCGCCGAGGGCGTGCGGGTCGTCGACATCGACGTGGTGGTCGACTGCAGCTCGGGCACCTACATCCGGGCCCTCGCCCGCGACCTCGGCGCCGCGCTCGGCACCGGCGGGCACCTCACCGCGCTGCGGCGCACCCGGGTCGGCCCGTTCGGCCTCGAGCACGCCACGTGGGACGCCGTGCTGCCCGAGCTGGCCCCCGGCGAGCTCTTCGACGTGCGCTCCTACCCGCTGGCAGACATCGCCCCCTTGGCCTTCGCCACCGTCGAGGTGGACGCCGAGGCGGCCCACGACGTCGGCTTCGGCCGCCCGCTGGCGCTGGACGTGCCCGCGGACCCGACCGCGCTGGTCCACGACGGCCGCCTGCTGGCCCTCTACCGGCCCGCGGACGCCGGGTCGGTGCCGGTCGCGGTGCTGGTCTAGGCTTGCGCGTTGTACTGTGGCGGGGGCAATCGCGAGGGAGAGGAACCGGAGTTGACACGGTCCGTGGTGGTGATCGGCAACTTCGACGGCGTGCACCCGGGCCACCAGCAGGTCCTGGCCGCCGCCCGCAAGGCCGAGCCGGGCGCCCCCCTGGTCGTGGTCACCTTCTGGCCCCACCCGATGGCCGTGATCCGCCCTGACGGCGCCCCCAAGCTGCTCACCAACCTCGAGGACCGCGTCGCCCTCCTGCGTCGCGCCGGCGCCGACGAGGTCCGCGTCCTGGAGTTCACCCGTGAGCTCTCCCAGCAGAGCCCGGAGCAGTTCGTCGAGCAGCACCTCCTGCCCCTGGACCCCGTCCGGATCGTGGTGGGGGAGAACTTCCGCTTCGGCCACCGCGCCTCCGGCACGGTCGGGACGCTTGCCGACCTTGGGCGCGGCCGCTTCGAGGTCACCGGGCTCCCGCTGGTGCACGTCGGCGACGAGGAGACGTGCAGCTCCGCCGTCCGCGAGGCCCTGGAGGCCGGGGACGTGCGCCACGCCGCCGAGCTGCTGGGGCGTCCCTTCCGGTTCCGCGGCTCGGTCTCGCACGGCGACAAGCGCGGCCGCGAGCTCGGCTTCCCGACCGCGAACCTGCCGGTCCCCAAGGAGTACGCCTGCCCGGCCGACGGCGTGTACGCCGGCTGGGTCACCCGCCTCGACGGCCTGGACGCCCACGGGGCCCCGCTGCCCGACGGCCAGGAGGCCCCCACGTGGCCGGCCGCGATCTCCGTGGGCAGCAACCCGACCTTCGACGGCCACGACCGCCGCGTGGAGAGCTTCGTCCTCGACCGCGACGACCTCGAGCTCTACGACGCGCCCATCGCCGTCGACTTCTGCGCCCGCATCCGCGGCCAGGTGAAGTTCACCGGGATCGAGGCGCTCATCGAGCAGATGGACGCCGACGTCGCCGCGGTGCGCACCGCGCTGGCCGAGCACCCCTGTCGCTGAGGCCCACGAGGGTCTTCCGCCCGGCGCGCCCCGGGCGCACACTGGTGCCATGGAGCTCATCGGGTTCCTCGCCGTCGCGGCCCTGACGCTCGCGGGCGTCCTGCGCATGAAGAAGCGCCACGCCCGCCGCTCGGCCACGCCGCTGGGCCTCGACCCCGCCGACGCCGCCGAGCTGGACGCCATCGCCCAGCGCGTCCTGTGGGAGCGCCTGGGCGAGCGGTCGTCGGCCCTCGCGGCCCGGCTGCGGCTGGTCCTGACCCGGGGCGTCCCTCCCCGCGGCCTGGCCCCCGTCGCCGAAGGACAGCCGTGGCGGCTCACGTTCGCCGACGGCACGGTCGTCGAGGTCACTGCCCCCCGGCGGGCCGACCTGGTCGAACTGCTGCTCTGCCTCACCCTGGGCGAGGTCACCCTCGTCGGGCACCGCTTCGTCGGTGACGACGTGGTGTTGGCCTTCGCCTCGGGGGACCGGGTGGTCCGGGTGACCGCCGTGGGCGTCCCCTGAACCTGCCCCGGACGAGCGACAGGGCCCCACCCGCGCACGGGTGGGGCCCTGTTCGTTCGCCGGGTCAGCGCATCAGCAGCGACTTGCGGTAGATGGCCTCGATCGGGTCGTCGGTGCCCTCACCCTCGCCGTCGATGACGGACATGTTCAGGGCGCTGCGGTGGTCGCCGGTGGGCGTGTAGCCCAGGCCGATGTACAGCGGGATGGCGGCGGGGTTGTCGGGCGTCACGCCGAGGAAGACCTCCTCGTAGCCGAGCTCGCGGGCCAGCTCCTCCAGGTGCTGGGTCATCTTGGCGCCCAGACCCATGCGGCGCGCCTGCGGGAACACCCACAGCAGCTTCATCTCGGGGACCAGCGGGGTGCCGTCGTCCTCGACCGTGTCGAGGATCACGCGGCCGGAGACCTTGCCGTCGATCAGGCCGACCACGACGTAGTAGCCCCCTGCGGCCTGCTTCTCGAGGTAGGACGCCGAGTGGCCCTTGGTCTTGGCTGTCTCGTTCGCCTCCAGCTCGGGCAGGTCCTCGGCGGTCGCAAGCCTCGTCTCGATCTGCGGCGTCTTGGGTGCCTCGGTCATTGTCGCCCTCCCTCGCTCGTGCACCGACGTGTGCCCACCCAGTCTGTCGGATGGGGCGCGAAACGCAAGTCCGTCTTGCCCGCCGGAAGGCCATCGTGACGGTCGCCGGAAGGTGCCTTGGCCCCGCGTCCACCCGGGGGAACGCCGCGGCGCCCACCGCTTCCGCGATGGGCGCCGACGACGGTCGTGGGGCTCAGCTGAGCTCCTTGACGTGGGTCACCACCTCGGCGATCGCCTGCTGCGCCGAGCCGTACAGCATCGAGGTGTTGTCGGCGAAGAACAGGGCGTTCTCGATGCCGGAGTAGCCCGCCCCGCGGCCGCGCTTGATGACGATGCACTGGCGGGCCTTGTCGGCGTCCAGGATCGGCATGCCGTAGATGGGGCTGGACTTGTCGGTGCGGGCGACGGGGTTGACCACGTCGTTCGCGCCGATGACCAGGGCCACGTCGCACAGCGGGAAGTCGGAGTTGATCTCGTCCAGGTCGAAGATCTGGTCGTAGGGTACCCCGGCCTCGGCGAGCAGCACGTTCATGTGGCCGGGCATGCGGCCCGCGACCGGGTGGATCGCGAACTTCACGTCGACGCCCTCGGCCTCCAGCAGCTTGGTCATCTCGTAGACCTTGTGCTGGGCGCCGGCCACGGCCATGCCGTAGCCCGGGACGATGATGACGCTCTCGGCGTAGCGCATCATGGCGGCGGCGTCCATGGCGGACACCTCCTTCATGGTGCCCTCCATGCCGCCCCCGGCCTGCGCCTCGCCCGTGATCGGGGCGAACAGCACGTTGGTCAACGGCCGGTTCATGGCCTTGGCCATGAGCTGGGTCAGCAGGGTGCCTGCCGCGCCGACCACGATGCCGGCGATGATGAGCGCCGGGTTTCCCAACACGTAGCCCTCGAGGCCGACGGCCAGGCCGGTGAACGCGTTGAGCAGCGAGATCACGACGGGCATGTCTGCGCCGCCGATCGGGCTGGTCAGGGCCAGGCCGAGGATGAGCGCCATGGCGAAGAACGCGATGACCAGCAGCGGGTGCGGGCCCCACACGACGATGGCGATGCCCAGGCCCAGCGTGACCAGCGAGTGCACCACGTTGCCGAAGTTCTGGACCGGCCAGCGCACGGCCTTCTTCATGACGCCCTGCAGCTTCGCCCACGCCAGCACCGAGCCGGAGAACGCCACCGAGCCGATGAAGGCGCCCAGCATGGCGAGCACGGCGTGCATGCCGGTGGGGGGCACGGGGCGGGTGAACTCGACCGCGGCGATGAGGGCCGCGGCGCCGCCGCCCATGCCGTTGTAGATGGCGACCATCTGCGGCATGTCGGTCATCTTCACGACGTTGCCCAGCCAGGCCGCCACCCCGGCGCCGATGGCGAGGGCCACGATGCACAGGATCAGGTTGACGCGCTTGTCGGCGGCGAAGTAGGCCAGGCCGCCGTCCTCGCCCGGGATGAAGAAGGTGGCCACGGTGGCCAGCACCATGCCCACGCCGGCCCACTTGATGCCGGCCGCGGCCGTCTTGGGCGAGCTCATCGCCTTCAGGCCGAAGATGAACAGGATGGCGGCGACCAGGTAGACGCCGTTGAGGACCCAGCTCATGCCGCGGCCCCCTTCTTGGAGTCGCCCTTGGCGGTGAACATGCCGAGCATCCGCTCGGTCACGACGTAGCCACCGGCTGCGTTTGCGGCGCCCAGGAGGACCGCGAGGAAGCCCAGCACCAGCTGGACCGGGGTCTCGGCGTGCACGAGCGCCCACATCGAGCCCACGAGCACGACGCCGTGCACGAAGTTCGAGCCCGACATCAGCGGCGTGTGCAGGATCACCGGCACGCGGCTGATCACCTCGTAGCCGACGAACGCGGCCAGGATGAAGATGTACAGGTACAACAGGTCCATCATGGCGATCAGGCCTCCTTGCCCTCGGCGCTGTCGGTGGTCGGTGCGGGGGCGGACGCCGCGGGTGCGGCTGGGGCGGGGGTCGGGTCGGGCAGGCCGAGGACCTTCGCGACGCCGGCGTGGACCACCCGGCCGCCGTGGGTCAGCGCGGTGCCCGCGATGACCTCGTCGGTCCAGTCGATCGTCAGCTCGCCGTCGGTGATCATCGGCGTGGTGAAGTTGAGCAGGTTCTTGGAGAACATCTCCGAGGTGTGCACCGGCATCCGGCCGGGCAGGTTGACCGGCCCGACGACGCGGGCGCCGCCCACCAGGACGTCCTTGCCCGCGACCGTGCCCTCGACGTTGCCGCCGCCCTCGGCGGCCATGTCGACCACGACCGAGCCGGGCTTCATGGCCTCGACCATCGCCCGGGTGACGATGACCGGCGCCTTCTTGCCCGGCACCGCGGCGGTGGTGATCAGGACGTCGGCCTCGGCGACCGCCTTGGCCAGCGCGGCGCGCTGCTTGTCGATCTCCTCGGCGGTGAGCTCGCGGGCGTAGCCACCCTCGCCGGCGGCGCTGACACCGGTGTCGACGAACTTGGCGCCCAGGCTCTCGACCTGCTCGCGGGTCTCGGGGCGGACGTCGTAACCCTGCACCATCGCGCCCAGGCGCTTGGCCGTGGCGATGGCCTGCAGGCCGGCGACGCCGGCGCCGATGACGAGCGCCCTGGAGGGGCGGATCGTGCCGGCGGCGTAGGTGAGCATGGGGAAGAACTTCGGGGCCCGGGCGGCGGCGATCAACACGCACTGGTAGCCGGAGGCCGACCCCTGCGAGGACAGGATGTCCATCGACTGCGCGCGCGAGATGCGGGGGAGCAGCTCCATGGCGAAGGCCGTGACCCCCTTCTCCGCGAGGGCGGTGGCGTGCTCGACCGACGCGTAGGGCGTCAGCAGGCCCATGAGGACCTGCCCGGGCCGCAGGGCGGCCTGGTCGGCCGCGGAGAGGTTGCCGATCGTCCAGATGACGTCGCTGCCCGCGATGACCTCGGCCGAGGTGTCGACCCAGTCGACGTCCCCGAGGGAGGCGGGCGTGGCGAACGCGGCGTCCGTGGCGCCGCGCTGCACGAGCACGCGCGCGCCGAGGCCCGCGAGCTTCTTCACGACGTCACCGACGATGGGGGAGCGGGTCTCGTGTTCCGCACTGGCGGGGATCCCGATCACGACCGTCATGTGCACTCCTTTGCGCTGGTGACGCGCTCAGGCTACTACTCAGCGTCGTTTTCGAGGAATCTCACGACGTGGAGAAGTTTCAACTCCGACGACCGTGACCCGGGGGCGGCATCGACCGGGCCACGATTCGGCCGAAGCGGTCGGCGTCCGGTAGAGTGGCTCCTCGGCGTCAGGACGCCCGCGGAACAAGAGAGCCGCCCACCCGGGAACGGCACCGCGCAACGGACGAGGGGAGCTGCACATGGATGCCGCAACGAAGAAGGCCATCATCGAGGAGTACGCGACGAAGCCGGGCGACACGGGTTCCCCCGACGTCCAGATCGCGCTGCTCAGCAAGCGCATCGCGCACCTGACCGAGCACCTCAAGCAGCACAAGGGTGACCACCACAGCCGTCGTGGCCTCATGCTGCTGGTCGGCCAGCGCCGTCGCCTGCTGAACTACGTCGCCAAGAACGACGTCGAGCACTACCGTGCGCTGATCGCCCGTCTCGGCCTGCGCCGTTGACGTACACGACCTGAGTCAGGGGGTGGCCCGTGCGGCCACTCCCTGATTCGCATGTCAGGCGCTAGCCTGACCCACGGGGCGACACCGGTGTCCCACCGGCGAGCCCGACACAACTGAAGACATGTCCACCGCTGCACCTGGCCCGCGCTGTTCGGTCCTCGGTAGTGGCCTCCGGGGCGCGAAGCGTCCCGTGGGCCTCGATCGAAGACCGAAACCCTACGAGAGAGATGGCCGGAGCTCAGGTGTCGCACACTTGAAAGGAAAGACTCCATGGCCATGGAGGGTCCCGACGTCCGCTTCACCGAGGCGGTCATCGACAACGGTTCGTACGGCAAGCACGTCGTGCGCTTCGAGTCCGGTCTGCTCGCGAAGCAGGCCAACGGCGCCGCCGCCGTGTACCTCGACGAGGACACGATGCTGCTGAGCGCCACCACCGCCCAGAACAACCCGCGTGACGCGATCGACTTCTTCCCGCTGACGGTCGACGTCGAGGAGCGCATGTACGCCGCGGGCCGCATCCCCGGCTCGTTCTTCCGCCGCGAGGGCCGCCCGTCCGAGGCCGCCATCCTCGCGTGCCGCCTCATCGACCGCCCGCTGCGCCCCTGCTTCGTCAAGGGCCTGCGCAACGAGGTCCAGGTCGTCGTCACCGTCATGGCGCTGAACCCGAACGTCCGCTACGACGTGCTCGCGATCAACGCCGCCTCGGCCTCCACCACGCTCGCCGGCCTGCCGTTCGCCGGCCCGGTCGGTGGCATCCGCGTCTCCCTCATCGGCGACCAGTGGGTCGGCTTCCCGACCGTGGAGCAGATGGAGGACTCCGTCTTCGACATGGCCGTCGCCGGCCGCGTCCTGCCCGACGGCGACGTCGCGATCATGATGGTCGAGGCCGGTGGCACCGAGACCACCGTCGACCAGGTCCGCGCCGGCAAGAAGGCCCCGACCGAGGATGTCGTCGCCTCCGGTCTCGAGGCCGCCAAGCCGTTCATCAAGGCCCTGTGCGAGGCTCAGGTCGAGCTGGCCAACCAGCTGCCCAAGGCCATGAAGTCGTTCCCGGTCTTCCGCGACTACGAGGACGACGTCTACGAGGCCGTCGCCCAGACCGCCACGGAGCGACTCCAGGCCGTGATGAGCATCGCCGGCAAGCACGAGCGTGAGACCTCCACCGAGGACCTGCTCGCCGCCGTCCGCGAGGAGGTGGGCCCCCGCTTCGAGGGCCGCGAGAAGGAGGTCACCGGCGCCTACCGTGCCCTGACCAAGAAGGTCGTCCGCCGCAAGACCCTCACCGAGGGCGTCCGCATCGACGGCCGCGGCACCCGCGACATCCGCACCCTGTCGGCCGAGGTCGGCGTGCTCCCGCGCGTCCACGGCTCGGCTCTGTTCATGCGCGGCGAGACCCAGATCCTGGGCGTCTCCACGCTGAACATGCTCGACATGGAGCAGAAGCTGGACACGCTCTCGCCCGAGACGACCAAGCGCTACATGCACAACTACAACTTCCCGCCGTACTCCACCGGTGAGACCGGCCGCGTCGGTTCGCCGAAGCGCCGCGAGATCGGCCACGGCGCGCTCGCCGAGCGTGCGCTGGTGCCGGTGCTGCCGGCCCGCGAGGAGTTCCCCTACGCGATCCGCCAGGTCTCCGAGGCCCTCGGCTCGAACGGCTCGACCTCCATGGGGTCGGTCTGCGCCAGCTCGCTGTCGCTGATGAACGCCGGCGTGCCGCTGAAGGCCCCGGTCGCGGGCATCGCGATGGGCCTCATGAGCGAGGAGATCGACGGCGAGATGCGCTACGTCGCGCTCACCGACATCCTGGGTGCCGAGGACGCGCTGGGCGACATGGACTTCAAGGTCGCCGGCACGCGTGACTTCATCACCGCGCTCCAGCTCGACACCAAGCTCGACGGCATCCCGTCGGAGGTGCTCGGCTCGGCGCTGCAGCAGGCCCGCGAGGCGCGCCACACGCTGCTCGACGTGATGAACGAGGCCATCGACGTCCCCGACGAGATGAGCCTCTACGCGCCGCGCATCATCACGGTGAAGATCCCGGTCGACAAGATCGGCGAGGTCATCGGCCCCAAGGGCAAGATGATCAACCAGATCCAGGACGACACCGGCGCCAACATCTCGATCGAGGACGACGGCACGATCTTCATCGGCGCGACCAACGGCGAGTCCGCCGAGGCCGCCCGCTCGATGATCAACGCTATCGCCAACCCGACGATGCCCGAGAAGGGCGAGCGCTATCTGGGCACCGTGGTGAAGCTGATGGCGTTCGGCGCCTTCGTCTCGCTGCTGCCCGGCAAGGACGGCCTGCTGCACATCAGCAAGCTGCGCACGCTGAACAACGGCAACCGCGTCGAGAACGTCGAGGACGTCCTCTCCGTCGGCCAGAAGGTCCAGGTGGAGATCTCCGACATCGACGAGAAGGGCAAGCTCTCGCTGGTCCCGGTCGTCGAGGTCGAGAAGAAGGCCGAGGACGCCGAGGCCCCGGCCGAGGCCTGAGCCCCGGTCCGCTGACCAAGGACGGCGCCGCTCCCACCCGGGGGCGGCGCCGTTCCGCGTCCCGGTGTGGCGATTACCGGGTGTCGCGATCCTGAGCGGCTGGCGTCCGGGCAGGTGGCTGGCCGAGACTCACTCAGCTGGCGTTGCAGCGCCGGGCGAGTTCGTCTGGGGCAGCGGATTGGACGAGCGCCAGCCGAGTGGGTTCCCGGGAGGGCGAACGGACAACAAACGGACAACACCTCGACCCACCGAATCGCCGTCGGAGCGGGTTGGCTGGTCCCATGGAACCGCGGATCTGGTCCACCTCCGACCTCGCCGAGCTCAAGGGGTGGGGCCCCATGGAGGTGCGGCGTGCCCTCCGTGAGGGCCGTCTGACCCGGGTCCGACGCGGGTCGTTCATCGAGGGCGCCGCGCCGCGACCCGTGGAGGCGCACAAGGCGCGGGTCAGGGCGACGGTGGGCACGCTCGGGGAGCACTCCGTGGTGAGCCACGTCTCGGCGGCGGTCCTCCACGGACTGCCGGTGCGACAGTCCCAGCTCGCGACCGTGTGGACCACGCGGCCCGGTTCCAACGGCGAGCGGACGCCGACGCTGCGGGTGGTCCGCGCCCCGGTCGCCGAGGACGAGCGCACGGTGGTGCACGGCGTCCCCGTCACGACACTGGCCCGCACCGTGGCGGACCTGGCGCGCACGGTCCCGTTCGAGTGGGGCGTCGCGGCTGCCGACGCAGCTCTTCGCGGGGGGATCGGTCGCGCCGTGTTGGAGCAGGCGCTCGACCGTGCGAGGAGGCGTCCCGGGCTGCGGCGGGCACGTCGCGTCGTCGCCTTCGCCGACGGCCGGGCCGAGTCGCCCGGGGAGTCGCTGAGCCGCGCGTTGTTCCTCCTCCACGACGTGCCCGCGCCCGTGCTCCAGCGCGAGGTCAGGACGGCGTCCGGGTTCGTCGTGGGGCGCGGTGACTTCGGGTGGGAGGACGACCATGTCATCGGCGAGTTCGACGGGGCGCTGAAGTACGACGGAACCCACGGTCGGCCGGAGGACGTGATCATGGCCGAGAAGCGACGGGAGCAGGCGTTCCGGGACGAGGGCTGGTGGCTGGTGCGCTGGGGCTGGGGCGAACTTGCCCGACCGGCCGTGCTCGCGGCGAGGATCCGGACCGCGTTGGCACAGGGTCGCTCTGATCGTGCGTCCTGACCGGCGCTCGGTCAAGCCGCCGCCCGAGCCGGACCCAGCTGCCGTTGCAACGCCAGCTACGTGTCGGCAGGCCGGTTCCGTGGCCGGATAACAGCAGGGCGAGGACGAGAGGGCCACCGTAGGATGGCACCCATGCTGAAGGTTGCGGTGTTCGGCGCCCGGGGGCGCATGGGGCAGGAGCTGTGCCGGGCGATCGGCGAGGCGGACGACCTCGAGCTGGTCGCGGCGCTCGACGTGGGCGACGACCGCGAGCCGGCCCGTGCGGCCGACGTGGCCGTCGACTTCACCGTCCCGGACGCCGTCATGGGCAACCTCGAGTGGTGTGCGGAGCAGGGCATCCACGCCGTGGTGGGCACGACCGGCATCACCGCCGAGCGGCTCGAGCGCATCCGCGAGCTGTTCTCCGGGGACGCGAACGCCGTGGTCGCCTCGAACTACTCGATCGGTTCGCTGCTGATGATGAAGTTCGCCGAGATCGCCGCGCCCTTCTTCGAGTCGGTCGAGATCATCGAGCTCCACCACCCCAACAAGGTGGACGCCCCCTCCGGCACCGCCGTGACCACCGCTGGCCGGATCGCCGCCGCCCGCGCCGCGGCCGGGCTCGGCACCACCCCCGATGCCACCGAGCTCGACCCCGACGGCGCCCGCGGCGCCAAGGTCGACGGGATCAGCGTGCACTCGGTGCGCCAGCGCGGGCTGTTCGCCAACCAGGAGGTGCGCTTCGGCAACGAGGGCGAGCAGCTCGTCATCACCGAGAACGGGTTCACCCGCGGCGCGTACATGCCGGGCGTCCTGGCCGCCGTCCGGGCCGTGCCCACGCTCCCGGGCGTGACCGTGGGCATCGAGTCACTGCTGGGGATCTGAGCCCATGAAGCGCTTCCTCGGGGTCCTGGTCGTGCTGGTGCTGCTGCTCGCCGGCCTGGTCGTGGGGGGCGCCTACGTGTTCGACGACCGCATCCGGTCGACCGTCGAGGACCGGGTGGCCGTCGAGCTGCAGCGCAGCGTGCCGTTCGCGACGCGACCGACGGTGGGCATCGAGGGCGAGCCCCTCGCGCTGCACCTGGTCACGCGTGAGTTCCCGAGCGTGAACGTCCGGGCGCGCGAGATGCCGGTGCAGGCGGCGCAGGGGACCACCATCCCGCTGTACGACGTCGACTTCACCCTCACCGGCGTCCGCTACGAAACGGACGCCGTGCACGCGGCCTCGCTGACCGGTGGCGGGTGGCTCGACTACGCCGACCTCGCGGCCGTGGCCGGGGCACGGATCCAGCCGACCGAGGACGGGCGCCTCGCTCTCGAGCGCGACGTCGAGTTCCTCGGTGTCGCCTTGACCGGACGCCTCGTGGGCCGGGCCGCGCTCGACCGGGCCACGCAGACGATCACGCTGACCGACACCGAGCTCGACCTGGCCGGCGTCGCGATCCCGCCCGACGCCACGCAGGCCCTGGTGGACGCGATCCTCCAGCCGATCCCGGTGGCCCTGCCCTACGGCCTCCAGCTCAGCGCGCTGGAACCGGGGGAGCAGGGCCTGGACGTGGTCGTGGACGCGACCGACGTCACGTTCCCGACGCGCTGATCAGGCCAGCTCCACCGGGTTGGGGGAGCGCTCGCCGTTGCGGACCCGCCCGGGGGGCGTCCCCTCGCCGAAGGGCGACCCGTCGAGCTTCGCGCGGTCGTGCAGGCTGAGCCACTCCACGGGGTCCGGCCCCTTCGGCACGATCTGGTTCGGGTTCAGGTCGGTGTGCACGATGTAGTAGTGGCGCTTGATCTGCTCGAAGTCGATCGTGTCGCCGAACCCGGGGGTCTGGAACAGGTCGCGCGCGTACGCCCACAGCACCGGCATCTCGGTGAGCTTGTTCCGGTTGCACTTGAAGTGGCCGTGGTAGACCGCGTCGAAGCGCACCAGCGTGGTGAACAGGCGCACGTCGGCCTCGGTGATCGAGTCGCCCATGAGGTAGCGCCGGTCCGACAGGCGCAGCTCGAGCCAGTCGAGGGCCTCGAACAACCGGTCGTAGGCGGAGTCGTAGGCCTGCTGGGTGCCGGCGAAGCCGCACCGGTACACGCCGTTGTTCACCTCGGTGAAGACCCGCTGCATGACCTCGTCCATCTCCTCGCGCAGTTCCTCCGGGTAGAGGTCGGGGGCGCCGGGGCGGTGGAACTGCTTCCACTCCGTGGAGAAGTCGAGGGTCATCTGGTTGAAGTCGTTGGTGACGACCGCCCCGGTGGTCTCGTCGACGATGGCGGGCACCGTGATGCCGAGTGAGTACTCGGGGTCGCGCTTGAGGTAGGCGTCCTTGAGCTTGGCGATGCCCAGCACCGGGTCGACGCCGTCGGGGTCGAGGTCGAAGGTCCACGAGTCGGCGTCGTGGGTGGGGCCTGGCAGGCCGAGGCTGATCGCGTCCTCCAGGCCCAGCAGACGCCGCACGATGATCGTCCGGTTCGCCCACGGGCAGGCTCGCGCGGCGATGAGGCGGTACCGGCCTGGTTCGACGGCCACGGCGTCCTCACCGTCGTCGACGGTCCGCTTGACGCGCGTGGCGATGTAGCGGGTGTCGCGGTCGAACTCCTCACCCTTGCGGGAGTACACACCGCCCTTGCTGTGCTCGGGTCGCTCGGCCATGACACCACCGTCTCACGCCGGGACGCCCCACGGCCACGTCTCGCCGCGGGGGACCTCTACAGCCGACGCAGCGTGGCCCGGGCGGTCGCCTCGTCCAGCACGAGGTCGGTCGCGACCCCGGCTCGCAGGGCCCCGACCACCGCCGGCGCTCGCAGCGGGTCGGCCACCACGCAGATCCGACGGGACACGCGCGCCAGCTCGCCCGGAGTGAGCCCGGTGGCCCGTTCGTTGGCGGCGATGTCGGCGTAGCTGCCGTCCTCGCGCAGCAGCACCGTGCAGATGTCGCCGACGACGCCGTCGGCGGCCAACTGCAGGCGCTCGTGCTCGTCGAGGTAGCCGGCGGCGTACACGTGGGAGGGGATGGAGCCGGTCAACGAACCCACCCCGAAGATGGCGACGTCGAGGCGGGCGAGCTGGTCCAGCACATGGCGCACCGACCGCTCGCGCCACATGGCGGCCTTGGTGTCGGGGTAGTCGAAGAACGCCGGCACGGGGAAGAGGACCACCGCGGAGTCGAACGCGTCACCGATCGACTGCATGATTTCGCGGATGTAGGGCACGCCGGACGACCGCTGGTTGGCGCCCCCGTTCATCTGGATGATCGCGCTGCCCGTCAGCGGCCGGTGGCGCAGGTGCTTGGTCAGCGACGCCATGGTGACGCCCCACGCGACCCCGATGTTCATCGAGTCGCCGACGACCTCCGTGAGCAGGCCGGCGGCGCGTTGGGCGACCTGGTCGATGCGTGCCATGGGGGCGAGGCCCCCGCGCAGGGCGACCAGATGAACCCGGACACCGAAGGCGTCCGACAGTGACCGGGCGACCGGCGCCTGCGAGCTCGACCCCTCGGCGATGGTGATGCGCACCAGACCGGTCTCGCGCGCGTCGGCCAGCAGGCGCGACACCGTCGAGCGCGAAACGTCGAGCCCGTGGGCGATCGCCTCCATCGTCTCGCCCTGGACGTAGTAGCGCGTTGCCGCGCGGTACATCTGTTCGTAGCGCTCGTTCACCGCCTGCCTCCTCGCTGCACGTTCGTGCAGAAGCGTGCACCATCCGTGCAGTTGGGACAAGATGGGCCCGTCAGCGACGAAGACGACGCACACCTGGAGCCCAACGATGACCATTCCTGCCCTTAATCCGACTCAGCGCGCGCGCGACCTCGAGGCGGTGACCGACGAGACGTTCGACATCCTGGTGATCGGGGGCGGCGTGACGGGCGCCGGCGCCGCGTTGGACGCCGCCACGCGCGGGCTGAGCGTGGCGATCGTGGAGGCCCAGGACTGGGCCTCGGGCACGTCCAGCCGCTCGAGCCGGCTGATCCACGGCGGCCTGCGCTACCTCTACAACCTTGACTTCGCCCTCGTGGCCGAGGCCCTCGCCGAGCGCGGTCGCCTGCTGACCACGCTCGCCCCCCACCTCGTCAAGGCCCAGCCGTTCCTCTGGCCCCTGAAGCAGCGCGTCATCGAGCGCGCCTACTCCGCGGTCGGTGTGGGCCTCTACGACGTCCTCGCCGTGGCGGGCGCCGGCGGCCGCAAGACCGTTCCGATCCAGAAGCACCTCAGCAAGCAGGGGGCCAAGGAGCGCTTCCCCGACGTGCGCGACGACGCCCTCATCGGTGCGATCGAGTTCTACGACGCCCGCGTCGACGACTCGCGCATGGTCATCAACCTCGTCCGCAGCGCCGTGCGCCACGGCGCCCGGGCGCTCTCGCGTGCCCAGGTGGTCGGCCTCGTGCAGGACGCCGGGGGTCGCGTCGGCGGCGCCACGGTCAAGGACCTCGAGTCGGGCGAGGAGTTCACCATCAAGGCGCGGGCCGTGATCAACGCCACCGGCGTGTGGACCGAGACGACCCAGGCGTACGCCAAGACCACCAAGGGCCTGAAGGTGCTCGCCAGCAAGGGCATCCACATCGTGGTGCCGCGCGAGCGCATCAACGCCCGCTCCGGCATGTTCCTGCGCACCGAGAAGTCGGTGCTGTTCATCATCCCGTGGCGCCACTACTGGGTGATCGGCACCACCGACACCGCGTGGCACGAGCAGTTGAAGCACCCCGTGCCCACCGCGGCCGACATCGACTATGTGCTGGACCACGCCAACGCCGTCCTGTCCGCCAACCTGACCCGCGACGACGTGATCGGCACCTACGCCGGGCTGCGGCCGCTGCTGCAACCCGTCGGGCACGACGAGGCCAAGTCGGCCAAGGTGTCGCGCGAGCACACGACGCTGGAGGCGGCGCCCGGCCTCGTGGTGATCGCCGGCGGCAAGTACACGACCTACCGCGTCATGGCGGCGGACGCCGTCGACGTCGCCCTCGGCAAGGTGCGCGCCAAGGAGCTGCCGTCGATCACCAAGGACGTCCCCCTGCTGGGCGCCGATGGGTTCGAAGCCTTCGCGCGGCGGGCGGCGTCCCTCGGCGCACAGTACGAGCTGACCTCCGAGCAGGTCGAGGACCTGCTCGACCGCTACGGCTCGGAACTGCCTGCTCTGTTCGCCCTCATCGACGAGGATCCCTCTCTCGGCCAACCGCTCGAGGCGTGCCCGTGGTACCTGCGGGCCGAGGTCGCCTTCGCGTGCCTGTACGAGGGTGCCCTCCACCTCGAAGACATCCTCATCCAGCGCATCCGGCTGAACTCGACCACGCCCGACCGTGGGGCGTCCGCGGTCGACGAGGTGGCGCAGATCGCCGCTCCCTTGTTGGGATGGGACGACGAGCGCACGGCGTCGGAGAAGGCCAACTACACCGCGCGAGCCGCCGCTGAGCTCGCGGCCCAGGAACAGCCGAACGACGCTGCGGCGTCGCAGGCCCGCATCGAGGCTACGGATGTGACGCCGTCCTCGTTGTAGAACACCCCTGGCTCGTCGTAACCGCGGCGGGCCACCATCACCCAACCAGTGGCGACCCCGCTCTCCGCGGACGCCGTTTCGGCACTCGCATCGTCGATGCCAGAAAGTGAGATCATGTGTCTCTAGGAACCGTCTTCCTCTCGGAGGTCGTCGGCACGGCGATGCTGCTGTTGCTCGGCGGTGGCGTCGTCGCCAACAACATCCTGCCCAAGAACAAGGGCGCAGGCACCGGCTTCCTGCACGTCAACTTCGGTTGGGGCCTCGCGGTCTTCGCCGGTGTCCTGGTGGCGTACAAGTCCGGTGGCCACCTGAACCCCGCTGTCACGTTGGGCCTCGTCGCCGCGGGCAACGAGGAGTTCGTGCCCGGCATCGCCGTGAACGCGATGTCGATCGCCACCTACATCAGCGCCCAGATGCTCGGCGCCTTCATCGGTGCCGTGCTCTGCTGGCTGGCCTACAAGAAGCAGTTCGACGATGACGCCCCCGCGGGCGCCAAGCTCGGCGTCTTCTCGACCGGCCCCGAGATCCGCAACCCGCTGTGGAACCTCGTCACCGAGGCCATCGGCACCTTCGTGCTGGTGCTGGTCGTCCTCGCGTCCGGCAACTGGGGCGACTCGGCCACCAACACCCCGGCCGGCCTCGGCTGGCTCGGCGCCCTCGGCGTCGCCCTGCTGGTCGTCGGCATCGGCGCCTCGCTCGGTGGCCCCACCGGCTACGCCATCAACCCGGCTCGTGACCTCGGCCCGCGCATTGCGCACGCCGTGCTCCCGATCCCGAACAAGGGCAGCTCCGACTGGGGCTACAGCTGGGTCCCGGTTGTGGGCCCCATCATCGGCGGCGTGCTCGCCGGCCTCATGAGCGGCGTGCTGCTCCCCGCCTGATCCACCCCGCACCACGGGTGGCCGGACGCCGGGCGTCCGGCCAGCCACCCCAACCGATCAACACAACGATGTGAAGGAACACCATGACTGGCAAGTACGTCCTCGCCATAGACCAAGGCACCACCAGCTCGCGTGCCATCATCTTCGACCACAGCGGCCAGATCGTGGCCACGGGCCAGAAGGAGCACGAGCAGATCTTCCCGCGCGCCGGGTGGGTCGAGCACGACCCCAAGGAGATCTGGGACAACATCCGCGAGGTCGTCGCCGAGGCGCTGGCCAAGGCGTCCATGAACCAGGACGACATCGTGGCCGTCGGCGTCACCAACCAGCGCGAGACCGCGATGGTGTGGGACAAGAACACCGGCGAGCCGGTCTACAACGCGATCGTGTGGCAGGACACCCGCACTGACAAGATCGTCAAGGAGCTCGGCGGCGGCGACGACGACAAGTACAAGGCCAAGGTCGGCCTGCCCCTGGCCACCTACTTCTCGGGCCCGAAGGTCAAGTGGATCCTCGACAACGTCGAGGGTGCGCGCGAGAAGGCCGAGGCCGGCGACCTGATCATGGGCAACATGGACACCTGGGTCATCTGGAACCTCACCGGCGGCACCGACGGCGGCGTGCACGTGACCGACGTCACCAACGCCTCCCGCACCATGCTGATGGACCTCGACACGCTCGCATGGGACGAGGGCATCGCCAAGGACATGGGCATCCCCATGTCGATGCTGCCCGAGATCAAGTCGTCGTCCGAGGTGTACGGCGAGGGCCGTGCGCATGGTATGCTCAGCGGCGTCCCGATCGCCGGTGACCTGGGCGATCAGCAGGCCGCGACGTTCGGCCAGGCTGCCTTCGAGGTCGGCATGGCCAAGAACACCTACGGCACCGGCTGCTTCATGCTGATGAACACCGGCGAGGAGAAGGTGCCCAGCAAGAACGGCCTGCTCACCACGGTGTGCTACAAGATCGGCGACAACAAGCCGATCTACGCCCTCGAGGGTTCGATCGCGGTCACCGGCTCGCTGGTGCAGTGGTTGCGCGACAACCTGAGAATGTTCGACTCGGCCCCCGAGGTCGAGGAGCTGGCCAACTCGGTCGAGGACAACGGTGGCGCCTACCTGGTGCCGGCGTTCTCCGGCCTGTTCGCGCCGTACTGGAGGTCGGACGCCCGCGGTGCGCTCGTCGGCCTCACCCGCTTCGTCAACCGTGGTCACATCGCCCGCGCCGTGCTGGAGGCCACCGCCTACCAGACGCGCGAGGTGCTGGACGCCATGGAGGCCGACTCGGGTGTGCAGCTGGCCGAGCTCAAGGTCGACGGCGGCATGACGATGAACGACACGCTCATGCAATTCCAGGCCGACCAGCTCGGCGTGGACGTCGTCCGCCCCGTCGTCGCCGAGACCACCGCGCTGGGTGCGGCGTACGCCGCCGGCATCGCGGTCGGTTTCTGGGACGGCGAGCAGGACGTCATCGACAACTGGGCCGAGGCCAAGCGCTGGACCCCTTCGATGCACGAAGACGAGCGTGCGCGCCTCTACCGCAACTGGAAGAAAGCCGTGACCCGGACCTTCGACTGGGTCGACGACGACGTCACCTGACGCTGATCAGACCGGACGCCGCCCGCGGGAGTTTCCCGCGGGCGGCGTTCCGCGTTGCCGGACGGAGCGGCGTCCAGGTGTCAGTTCTGGCCGTCGGTGGGTCACGTGGCGGAGCGAGCGCCGCGGGGTCAGCCCAGCGCGGTGTGCAGGCGGATCATCTTGACCGACGCCGCCTCGTCCTCGGTGCCGACGGTGCGGTGGCTGCCGTCGGGGGCCCAGCCGGCCGAGTCGAGGAAGCGGCGCAGGGGGTCGTCGGTCGAGCGCACCCACCACGTGGCGCGGGTGAAGCCGTCGGCACGCAGGGTGTCGGCGACGGCGTTCAGCAGCCGTGACCCGTGGCCCTGGCGCTGGGCGGGCGGGTCGACGATGAACTCGCCGACCATCGCGTCCTGGCCGGGGTGGGCGTCGTCGTCGTCGGAGGGGCCGATGGCCGCGAACCCGACCACGCGCCCGTCCTCGATCGCCACCAGCACCCGGAACTTCGCCAGCGGCGGCTTGGCGATCGCGTGCGCCCACGACTCGGTCATGCTCGCGAGGTCGACCGACGCGAGCACGTGCTCGGCCACGTCGGTGGGGAACAGTTGCTGCCAGCTGCGGCGCTGGATCGCGGCGATCCGCTCGGCCTCGGCCGGGAGGGCGAGGCGGCAGGAGTCGGGCGTACGGGGAGCGTCGGTCACCCCGACATGCTAGCGGCGCCCGGACGCCCCCACGGGGGAGGCGTCCGGGCGCCGGTCGAGCGTGGGCCGGGTCAGGCCTTCTTGGCCTCCACGGCGGCCTTGATGATGGACACGACGGCCGCGACGGGCAGCTGCGAGCCGTTCACCACGAGGTCGTACCAGTCGTTGGTGCGCGGGTCGAAGTGGTAGGTCTTGTCGGACAGCTGCGAGCGGAACTCGTCCTCGATCACCTGGCGCTTCCGGGCCCGGTCCTCACCGATGCCGCTGGCCTGCGCCGCGAACGCCACGCGACCCGCCACGGGGCCGTCGAGCTTCACGTGCAGGGTGTTGGGCCGGTCGCGCAGGATGTACTGCCCGTTGCGGCCCTGGATCACGCCGCCGACCGTGGCGGCCTGGCGGACCACGGCGGTGTTCTCCTCCGCCATCGCGGCGTAGTTCGACTCGGACGCGGTCGCCGCGGCCGACACCGCGCCGTCGTAGGTGAAGTTGGCGGGTGCGAAGTTGCGCAGCAGGCGTCCGAGCGCCCCCTCGCGCTCGCGCTCGGCGGTGGCCTGCTCGATCGCCTCCGACGAGTAGGCCTGCTTGTGCAGCGGGAGCTTGAGGTCGGCGGCGAGGGCCTCCGCGACCGCCTCCATGTTCGACCCGTACGTCTCCCACAGGGTGATCACGAGCGGGGTCTGTCCTGCCATCACGTCCTCCTCAGGGTGGTGTTCCTTTCGGTTCATGCTAATCGTCGCGGCCCCGCCCGGCGGGAGATTGTCTTTGTTGCCACCGGGCTAGAGTGACCCCGTGCGTGAAGCCCTCAAGACACCGCCCCAGCTCGCTCCCGACACCCTCCGGATCACCCCTCTGGGCGGCCTGGGGGACGTGGGCCGCAACAGCGCGACCTTCGAGGTCAACGGCGAGATCCTGATGGTCGACTGCGGGGTGCTGTTCCCCGACGAGACCCACCCCGGTGTCGACCTGATCCTGCCCGGCCTGCACCTGGTCAACGACCGGCTCGACGCCATGGTGGCGCTCGTGCTGACCCACGGCCACGAGGACCACATCGGCGCCGTGCCCTACCTGCTCCGCCGCCGTCCCGACATCCCCGTGCTCGGCAGCAAGCTCACGCTGGCGTTCGTGCGCGAGAAGCTCAAGGAGCACCGCATCCGCAACACCGACCTGCGCGAGGTCGAGGAGGGGTCGCGCACCCGGATCGGCGGGTTCGACCTGGAGTTCATCGCGGTGAACCACTCGATCCCCGACGCGCTGGCGGTCCACATCCGCACCCCGGGCGGCAGCGTGCTTCACACCGGCGACTTCAAGATGGACCAGCTGCCCCTCGACGGGCGCATCACCGACCTGCGCGCCTTCGCCAAGGTGGGGGAGGAGGGGCTCGACCTGTTCATGGTCGACTCCACCAACGCCGAGACGCCGGGCTTCACGACGCTGGAGAAGGACATCCAGCCCGCCATGGAGCGCGTGTTCGCCCACGCCCGCGGCAAGCTGATCGTGGCCTGCTTCGCCTCCCACGTGCACCGCGTGCAGCAGGTCATGGACGAGGCCGTGAAGTACGGCCGCAAGGTGGTCTACGTGGGCCGCTCGATGGTGCGCAACATGTCGATCGCCGCCCAACTCGGCTACCTGAACGTGCCGGGCGACACCCTGATCGCGCTCGACGACATCGAGAACTACGCCGACCACGAGGTCGTGATCATCTCCACCGGCTCGCAGGGCGAGCCGCTGAGCGCCCTGAGCCGCATCGCCAACCACGAGCACCCGATCATCCGGGCCGGCCACGGCGACACGGTCCTGCTGGCCAGCTCGCTGATCCCCGGCAACGAGAACTCGGTCTACCGGGTCATCAACGGCCTGACCAAGAACGGCGTGAAGGTCGTGCACAAGGCCAACGCGCTCGTGCACGTCTCCGGCCACGCCTCGGCCGGCGAGCTCCTCTACTGCTACAACATCGTCCGGCCCCGCAACGTGATGCCGGTGCACGGCGAGGTGCGCCACCTCGTCGCCAACGCCGAGTTGGCCATCGCCACGGGCGTCCCGCGCGAGAACACCGTCGTGGTGGAGGACGGCGCCGTCGTCGACCTGCGCAACGGCCGGGTCAAGGTCGTCGGACGCCTCGAGTGCGGCTACATCTTCGTCGACGGCTCAACCGTGGACGAGATCGGCGAGGCGGAGCTGGACGAGCGCCGGATCCTGGGCGAGGAGGGGTTCATCTCCGCGATCGCGGTGGTCAGCCTGCACGCCGGCACGCTCGTCGAGGGCCCGATCATCACCGCCCGCGGCTTCGTGGGCGCGGAGGGCATCTTCGACGACATCACCGCCGAGGTGGCCGCCGCGCTGCGCCAGGCCCTCGAGGAGGGGGCCGAGGACACCCACCAGCTGCAGCAGGTGATGCGCCGGAGGATCGGCCGCTGGGTGAGCAAGAAGTTCCGGGCCCGCCCCATGATCGTGCCGGTGGTGCTGGCCACCTGAGCGCCGATTTTCCTGTCCGCCCGCCATCGGTTAGGATGGGCAGGTTCCATTTCGAGCATTGGTCCCGACGCGTGTCGTCGCGGGGGCCGACCACCAAAGGAGATACCCATGGCCGCCGTGTGCGATGTCTGCGCCAAGAAGCCGACCTTCGGCCACAACGTGCCCTGGTCGAAGAAGAAGACCAACCGCCGCTGGAGCCCGAACATCCAGTCCGTCCGTGCGTTCGTCAACGGCGGCACCAAGCGCATGAACGTGTGCACCGGCTGCCTCAAGGCCGGCAAGATCGCGCGCGCCAAGATCTGACGCACCACCACGTGAAGACCCGCCACGGCGGGTCTTTTCGTTTGCCCGGGCACGGGCGGCGGCCCGGTCCGGGGATTGTCCGGGGCGCTCGCTAGGATCGCCGCCATGGCACCCCGGGAGTGGAGGACCGCCGCGTTCGCCGAGCTGAACGCGCCCCTGTCGACCGTCCTGGGCGCCCAGGCGAAGCACTTCGAGGCGCTGCGCATCCACACCGTCGGTGACCTGCTGCGCCACCTGCCCCGGCACTACCTCTCCGGCACCGAGCTCACCGACCTCGCGACGCTGGAGGAGGGCGAGCACGTGGCCGTCATGGCCCGGGTCGCCGAGATCGCCGTGCACGAGGGCCGCGGGGGTCCGTCGCGCGGGCGGCGTGGGCCCCAGTCCCGTCTCGAGGCCACCCTGACCGACGGCGTCGGACGGCTGCGGGCCACCTTCTTCGGGGGCAACCACCTGGTCAAGTGGTGGGCCAAGCAGCTGGACGAGGGCGTCCGCGGCATCTTCGTCGGCAAGGTCGGGGCCTTCAACGGCCGCCCCCAGATGACGCACCCGGCCTTCGTGATGCTGGACGCCCAGGGCCGGGTCGTCGGCCGGTCGGAGGAGAAGGAGAAGATCGCCGACCTCGCGCGGTCCGGCCTGGTCGGGCTGTACCCCGCCACGGCGAAGCTGAAGACGTGGACGATCGCCGAGTCGGTCCGGCTGGCGCTGCACACCCTCGACGGCGTCGAGGACCCGTGGCCGGCCTGGGTGCGCGAGCGGGCGGGCGTGGTCGGGCTGCTGGAGGCCTACTCCGCGGTCCACCGGCCGGGCAGCCGCGGCGACATCGAGTGCGGCAACGACCGGTTGCGCTTCGACGAGGCGTTCGCCACCCAGCTCACGATGGCTTACCGCCGCGCCGAGAACGCCCGGCAGTCGGCGGGGCCGCGCCCGCGGCGTCCGGACGGGTTGCTCGACGCGTTCGACGCCCGCCTGCCGTTCACGCTCACCGAGGGGCAGCGCCGCGTGAGCGAGGAGGTGTTCGCCGACCTGGCCCGCACCCAGCCCATGCAGCGGCTGTTGCAGGGCGAGGTCGGGTCGGGCAAGACCCTCGTCGCGCTCCGCGCCATGCTGGCCGTGGTCGACGCCGGCGGCCAGGCCGTCCTGCTCGCGCCCACCGAGGTGCTGGCCCAGCAGCACCACCAGACGATCGTGGGGCTGATGGGGGAGCTGGGGATGGGTGGCGGGGTCCTCGGCGCCCCCGAGCACGCCACCGACGTGGTCTGCCTGACCGGCTCGATGCCGGCGGCGGTGAAGAAGTCGGCGCTGTTCAAGATCGCCTCGGGCGAGGCGGGGATCATCGTCGGCACCCACGCCCTGCTGGCCGACCACCTCCAGTTCGTCGACCTGGGCCTGGTGGTCGTCGACGAGCAGCACCGCTTCGGCGTCGAGCAGCGGGCGGTCCTGACCGACCGCGCGCACGCGCGACCACACGTGCTGGTGCTGACGGCCACGCCGATCCCCCGGTCGGTGGCGATGACGGTGTTCGGCGACCTCGAGGTCTCGACGCTGGCCGAGCTGCCGCAGGGGCGCGCCGACGTGACCACCACGGTGGTCGACGCCCGGCGCCGCCCGGCCTGGGTCGACCGGGCGTGGGAGCGGGTCCGCGAGGAGGTGGCCCAGGGGCGCCAGGTGTTCGTGGTCGCCCCCCGCATCGGCACCACGGCCAAGGAGGGTGAGGGGCTCGGCGTGCTGCAGTTGGCCGAGCAGCTGCGCTCCGGGCCGCTGGCCGGGGTGCGGCTGGGCGTCCTGCACGGGCAGCTGCCGGCGGAGGAGAAGGAGGCCGTCATGGGGTCCTTCGCCAGCGGCGACCTCGACGTGCTCGTCGCCACGACGATCGTCGAGGTGGGCGTCGACGTGCCGAACGCCTCGATGATGGTGGTCTGGGACGCCGACCGCTTCGGCATCAGCCAGCTGCACCAGCTGCGCGGCCGGATCGGCCGCGGCGGGCTGCCCGGGGTGTGCCTGCTCGTGAGCGCGGCCGAGCCCGAGGCCGAGTCCTGGCAGCGGCTCGCGGCGGTCGCCTCGACCCGCGACGGCTTCGTGCTCGCCGAGCTCGACCTGGCCCAGCGGCGCGAGGGTGACGTGCTGGGCGCCAGCCAGTCGGGGGGCCGGTCCACGCTGCGCCTGCTGCGGGTGCTGGAGCACGCCGACATCATCGACAGCGCGCGCACGATCGCGGTCGACGCGGTGGAGCGGGACCCGGGGGCGGAGACGCCGGGGTTCGCCGACGCGGTGACCCAGACCAACCTCGTCGCCGACGGCGACTGGATCGAACGGGCCTAACCGCCGGCCTGCGCCGCCCGGGCCGCGTCGTTGAGGGTGAAGCGCCGCCCCGAGAACTTCGTGCCGATGTCGGTGCGCACGACGAGCCCGCGGTCGTCGACGGCGAAGTTGACCGGGAAGACGTCGGGTTCGCCGGCCATGACCACCACCAGGCGACCCACGGGGACGCCCTCCAGCAGGGCCCAGCACTCCTCCGGACCGAGCGGCTGGATCGGTTCGGGGTGGAACGCGCCCACGTCAGCCGACCGGGTGGAAGGGTTCAGGCTTGGGGCCGAAGCGGAAGCGGCGTCCGGTGACCTCGTCGACCTCGAGGCGCACCCAGTGCTCCTTGTGGGTCGGCACCCACGGGTCGAGCTCGAGGGAGGTGGCGGACTCGCGCTCCTCGCCCTCCATGACGTGGGGGGTGCCGTGGGCCAGCACGCTGACCGCGCCCTCGTGCGTCCACTCGTCGACCTGGAATGCCATGCGTCCGCCCAGGGAGGCCGCGAGCAGCTTGCTGCCCTCAGCGGTGCGGAACACCAGGGACTGCCCGTCGACCACGTAGTTGACGGGGAAGATGTCGGGCTCGCCGCCGATCACGATGGCCAGGCGCCCGATCCGGTGGGCGGTGAGGAACTCCCAGGCCTGCACCTCGTCGAGTTCCTGGACCGTGTCGTGCGGCGTCGTCATGACCCCGATCATCCCATGTCGCTAGCCTCGTCCCCATGGGTCGGATCATTGCCGGACGTGCCAGGGGCCACCGCGTGGCCGCCCCGTCCCACGCGCGGACGCGCCCGACCAGCGATCTCGTGCGGGAATCGGCGTTCAACCTGATCGCGGACTGGGCCGGCACGGTGGGGGAGGCCGCAGACCACATGCTGGACAGGTTCTCGTTCCTCGACCTCTACGGCGGCACCGGCGGGGTGGGGCTGGAGGCGGCGTCCCGCGGGGCGGGTCCGGTCGTGTGCGTCGAGAAGGACCGGTCCACGGCGGCGCTGGCGCGCGAGAACGCCACCGCCACGGGGCTGGACGTCCAGGTGGTCGCATCCTCGGTCGACGCCTACCTCGCCGGGGCGCCGCAGGTCTTCGACGTGGTGTGGTTCGACCCGCCCTACGACCTGCCCACGGCCGTGGTGGACGCCCAGGTGGCGGCCGTCGTCGACCGCTGGCTGGCCCCCGACGGGCTGGTCGTCGTCGAGCGGGCCACCCGCGACACGCCGCCCAGCTGGCCCGATTCCCTCACTGACCAGCGCGCACGGCGTTACGGTGAGACGACCCTGTACCTCGCCAGCAAGGAGGACGACCGATGAGGGCCATCTGCCCGGGATCGTTCGACCCGGTCACCCACGGGCACCTGGACATCATCGAGCGGGCCGCGCAGATGTTCGGCGAGGTCGTCGTGGCCGTGGGTCGCAACAGCGCCAAGAACTACCTGTTCACCCCCGACGAGCGCGCGGCGATGATCGCCGAGGCCACCGCCCACCTGCCCAACGTGCGGGTGGAGATGCTCGAGGGCCTCCTGGTCGACTTCTGCCGCGACCGCGACATCGACGTGATCGTCAAGGGCCTGCGCTTCGCCAGCGACTTCGAGTTCGAGCTGCAGATGGCCCAGATGAACTTCGCGCTGTCCGGCATCGAGACGATCATGCTGCCCACCGCGGCCCGCTGGGCGCACCTGAGTTCGACCATGATTCGCGAAGTTGCGAAGCTGGGCGGTGACGTGTCCCAGTTCGTGACCGCCGACGTCGCGGACCGCATCCGGGCCAGGACGGCCCCCGTCGAAGGAGGAACGGCATGAGCGCCGACGCAACCGAGGCCCTGTCCGCCATCAGGTCGCTCGTCGAGCAGGCCAAGGGCGTGCCCATGACGTCCAACGTGCTCGTCCCCCGCGCCGAGGTGCTGGAACTGCTCGACCGGGCCGAGTCGGCGGTGGCCGCACAGGGCGCGGTCCCGGCCGCCGAGGCCGAGGCGATCCTCGAGCAGGCCCGGGCCGAGGCCGAGGGCATCGTGGCCGAGGCGCGCGGGCGCGCCGAGGGGCTGGTGTCCGAGACCGAGGTCTCCCGCGCCGCCGAGGAGGAGGCCCTCGCCTTCAAGCACGAGGCCGACACCTGGGTCGACGGGCGCCTGTCCGAGCTGGAGACCGGCCTGCACCGCACGCTGGAGCAGATCGAGACCATGCGGGAGCGCCTCCACCAGCGGTCCCGGATCGACGACGAGGAGTGAGCCGGCACCCCGCCGCGCGCGGGGCGACGACACCCACGGCGTCCGTTTGGACGCTCGGGGCGTGAGCAGGTAAAGTAGCCATTCGGTTATGACGCTGTCGTGCCAGCAGTGAAGGGGTCCCGCGATGACGAATCGCTCCATCGACCCTCGCTCGGTCCTCGTTTTCGACATCCACGAATTCGGGCACCGCGCGGGCGGGAGCAAGGAGATCGTCGACGACGTACCCGCACCTGAGGGCATCGGCAACGACGTGATCGGAGTGCCGACCGAGTCTCCGATCCACCTCGACCTTCGGCTCGAGGGGGTGGGTGACGGGGTGTTGGCCACCGGCGTCGCTGAGGTTCAGCTGCGCGGGGAGTGCGCTCGGTGCCTGACCGAGATCGAGGCGGACGCCGAGATCGACCTGCAGGAACTGTTCCTCTTCCCGGGCACGGACCCCGACGACACCGAGGCCAGCCGTGTCGAGGCCGAGATGATCGACCTCGAACCCGTCCTGCGGGACGCGGCGATGCTCGACCTGCCGTTCATCCCCCTGTGCCGGGAGGATTGCGCCGGGTTGTGCCCCACCTGTGGGGTCAACCTGAACGACGATCCCGACCACGGGCACGGCGAGGCCATCGACCCGCGCTGGGCCGAGCTCGCCGGCTGGGCTGAGGGCACCCAGGACTGAGACACCGGGGCAGTCGCCCCACGACCGAGGAGTTTGACGTGGCTGTTCCCAAGCGGAAGATGTCCCGCAGCAACACGCGCGCCCGCCGTGCGCAGTGGAAGACGTCCGCGCCGCAGCTGGTGACCTGCGCCAACGCCGCCTGCCGTGCGAAGCACCTGCCGCACACCGCGTGCCCCGAGTGCGGCCAGTACGGCCCACGCGCGGCGCGCCGCCAGGTCCTCGACCAGTGACCGACGCGGCGCGACGCCGCGTACATGACCTACTCGACCAGCTGGGGATCGACATCGATCCCCAGCTGTTCGAGCGTGCGTTGACCCACCGTTCGTGGGCCTACGAGAACGGCGGCTCCCCCCACAACGAGCGCCTGGAGTTCCTCGGCGACTCGGTGCTCGGGGTCGTCGTGACCGAGCACCTCTACCGCACCTACCCCGACGAGCCCGAGGGCTGGCTGGCGAAGATGCGTGCCGCCGTCGTCAACACGTACGCGCTGGCCGACGTCGCCCGCGGGCTGGAGCTCGGCAGCCTGCTGAAGCTGGGCAAGGGCGAGATCGGCACCGGGGGCGACGACAAGGACTCGATCCTCGCCGACGCCACCGAGGCGGTCATCGCCGCGGTGTTCCTGTCGGCCGGCCGGGACGCCGCGGAGGCCTTCGTGCATGCGCTCATGGACCCGGTGGTCGCCACCGCGTCGGCCGAGGGGCGCTCCACCGACTGGAAGACCGCCCTGCAGGAGCTCGCCGCCGAGCGCGGCCTGGGCGCGCCCGGCTACGAGCACACCTCGACCGGGCCCGACCACGACAAGCGGTTCCACGCGGTGGCGGTCGTGGCCGGCACCACCTACCCGGGCGCGAAGGCCCGGTCCAAGAAGCTCGCCGAGCAGGCCGCCGCCAGGCTGGCCCACGAGGCGCTGTCCGAGGCGGGCTGAGTGCCCGAGCTCCCCGAGGTCGAGGTCGTCCGGCGCGGTCTGGAGCCCGCGGTCACCGGGCGCCGCATCGACGGCGTCCAGGTGCTGCACCCGCGCCCGGTCCGCCGTCACGCGGCCGGTCCCGACGACTTCGCAGCCTCCCTGACCGGCCGCACCTTCGGCGTCCCGCGCCGGCGCGGCAAGTTCCTCTGGCTGCCGTTCGACGACGGTGACGCCCTGCTGGCCCACCTGGGCATGTCCGGCCAGTTCCGTCTGGACGCCCCCGGCGCACCCCTCCAGCGGCACGCCCGGGTGCTGCTCGACCTGGCCGACGGCGTCCAGCTGCGTTTCGTCGACCAGCGGATGTTCGGCGGCCTGTCGCTGTCGCCCGGCGGTGCCGAGCTCCCCGACGAGGTGGCGCACATCGCCCGCGACCTGTTCGACCCCGAGCTCGACCGCGACGCGCTGGTCGCGCGCATCGGGCGCAGCCACAGCGCGATCAAGCGGGTGCTGCTGAACCAGACCGTCGTGTCCGGCATCGGCAACATCTACGCCGACGAGGCCCTGTGGCGGGCCCGCGTCCACTCCGAGACCCCGGCGTCGGCGCTGCCGCCGGCGGCGGTCGCCGCGCTGCTGGAGGCCGCGCGCGCCGTGATGGCCGAGGCCCTCGACCAGGGCGGCACCTCCTTCGACGCGCTCTACGTCAACGTGAACGGCGAGTCCGGCTACTTCGACCGCACCCTCGACGCGTACGGCCGCACCGACCAGCCGTGCCGGCGCTGCGGGACGCCGATGACGCGGCAGTCGTTCATGAACCGCAGCTCCTTCTCGTGCCCCACCTGCCAGCCGGCGCCGTGACCCCCTGCCGAGGCGGTAGGCTCTCGTCTCCGTGAACCCCGTTACCAAGCTGTGGACCCGCTGGGGCAACAGCATCCGCGAACTGCTGAAGTTCGGCATCGTCGGCGGCGCCGGCGTCGGCGTGAACATGCTGACGGTCGCGGTCGCACACAACATCGGGTTCCACGTCTTCGGGGTCGAGGACTACGACGCGTTCATCCCCCTGCCCGGCACCGAGCGGGCCCTGCGGTTCTACATCGTCTACGCCGGCATCGCCTTCGTCGTGGCGAACCTGTTCAACTTCTTCTGGAACCGGCACTGGACGTTCCGCAACCAGGGCGAGCGCGCGCCCGTGTGGAAGGAACTCCTCCCGTTCCTCCTCGTGGGGGCGGTGGCCCAGCTCGTCGGCTTCGTGATCCTGTACCTGCTGCGCAACCCGGGCTCGCCCGCCTACCTGAGCCACGCGTTCTTCACCGACGCCGGGCCGTGGTGGACCAAGCGCCTGTACTGGGCGCAGCTGATCCAGATCGTGCTCGTGATGCCGATCAACTTCGTGGTCAACAAGCTGTGGACGTTCCGCGCCGTCCGCCGGCGACACGCGGCGTCCACCCCCGTGGCCGGGCCGCCCGCTCCGTAAGGTGGCCGTGTGTACCTCAAGTCCCTGACGCTGCGCGGCTTCAAGTCGTTCGCGTCGGCGACGACCCTGAACTTCGAGCCGGGCATCACCTGCGTGGTCGGACCCAACGGGTCGGGCAAGTCCAACGTCGTCGACGCCCTGAGCTGGGTGATGGGCGAGCAGGGCGCCAAGACGCTGCGCGGCGGCAAGATGGAGGACGTCATCTTCGCCGGCACCGCCGGGCGCGCGCCGCTGGGCCGCGCCGAGGTGAGCCTGACCATCGACAACATCGACGGCGCGCTGCCGATCGAGTACACCGAGGTCACGATCAGCCGCACGATGTTCCGCGCCGGGGGCTCGGAGTACGCCATCAACGGCAACCCCGCCCGCCTCCTCGACGTGCAGGAGCTGCTCAGCGACTCCGGCATCGGCCGGGAGATGCACGTCATCGTGGGGCAGGGGCAGCTCGACACGATCCTGCAGGCCACCCCCGAGGTGCGCCGCGGCTTCATCGAGGAGGCCGCCGGCGTCCTGAAGCACCGCAAGCGCAAGGAGAAGGCGCTCCGCAAGCTCGACGCCACCCAGGTCAACCTCGACCGCCTGGCCGACCTGGTCGCCGAGATCCGCCGCCAGCTCAAGCCCCTGGGCCGGCAGGCCGAGGTGGCCCGCAAGGCCGCGGTCGTGCAGGCCGAGCTCCGGGACGCCAAGGCCCGCCTGCTCGCCGACGACTACGTGATGGCGTCGCTGGCGCTGGAGTCCGACCTGGCCGCCGAGGCCGAGATCAAGGCCCGGCGCAAGGCGCTCGAGGACGCCCTGGAAGCAGCGCGCGAGGCCGAGGCCGAGGCCGAGGCGTCCGTGCGCGAGGTGGCGCCCGAGCTGAACCGCGCGCAGGAGACCTGGTACGCGCTCGCCGCGCTGCGCGAACGCACGGCCTCGACGCTGAGCATCGCGCAGGAGCGGGTCCGCAACGCCGCGACCGTGTCGGCCGATGACCGCCGGGGTCGCGACCCCGAGCTCATCGAGGCCGAAGCCGCCGGGGTGCGCGAGACCGAGGAGGCGATCAACGCGAAGGTCGCCGAGCGGGCCGAGGCCCTGCGTGCCGCCTCCGTGGCGCGCGAGGAGGCCGAAAGGGCCCACGCCGAGGCCGAGAAGCAGTACGCCGCGCAGTTGCGCGCGATCGCCGACCGCCGCGAGGGCCTGGCCCGGCTCGCCGGCGAGGTCAACTCGCTGAAGTCGCGCACCGAGGCCGCCGACGCCGAGATCGAGCGGCTGCGCTCGGCCGGTACCGAGGCCCGCAAGCGCGCCGACGAGGCCCGCGCCACGTTCGCCCGCCTCGAGACCGAGTTGGGCGGGCTGACCGAGGGCGAGGAGGACCTGGACGCCGAGCACGAGTCCGCCGACGCCGAGCGGGTCGCCGCCACCGAGGAGCTGGAGTCGCTCAAGGCGCAGGAGCAGGCCGCGCAGCAGGAGCGGGCGTCCATCGCCGCGCGGCTGGAGGGCCTGAAGGTCGGCCTCGACCGGCGCGACGGGTCGGGGGCGCTGCTGGCGGCCTCGGCCGAGCTGTCCGGCGTGCTCGGCTCGGTGGGCGCGCTGGTGCGCGTGGAGCCGGGCTTCGAGTCGGCCGTCGCCGCCGCCCTGGGCGGCGCCGCCGAGGCGGTCGCCGTCACCGGGCTGGACGCCGCGATCGAGGCCTTCGCGCACCTGAAGTCCGACGACCTCGGACGCGCCGGGCTGCTGCTCGGTGGTGCCGCGGACGTGGGGGACCGCTCCGATTGGCCCGACCTCCCCGCCGGCGCCCGTTACGCGGTCGACACCGTCACCGCCGACGCCGGGCTCGTGCCCGCCCTGACCCGGCTGCTGCGCAAGGTCGCCGTCGTCGACGACCTCGCCGCGGCCCGCTCGCTCGTCGCGGCCCTGCCCGACACGAGCGCCGTCACCCGCGACGGCGACCTGCTGTCGAGCTGGTTCTCCACGGGTGGCTCGTCGGCGCGCCCGAGCCTGATCGAGGTGCAGGCGGCGGTGGACGAGGCGTCCGAGGCGCTGGTGCGGGCGCAGGCGGATGTCGAGCGCCTGGCGTTCGCGCGCGCGGCCGCCGTCACCAAGCTCGAGGCCGCCACCCAGCGCACCGAGGCCGCCCTGGCCCGCCTGCACGAGTCGGACGCCCAGTTCTCGGCCCTGGCCGAGCAGCTGAGCCGGCTGAACCAGTCCGCGCGGGGCGCGATCGCCGAGGCCGAGCGTCACGACGCGTCGGTGGCGAAGGCGGAGGAGGGCCGCGACCGCAACGCCGAGGCGCTCGCGGGCCTCACCGAGCGCCTGCGCGTCGCGCAGGACACCAGCCAGGTCGCCGAGGCCGACCCGTCCGAGCGCGATCGGCTGGCCGTCGAGGCCGCCCGCACCCGCCAGGCCGAGATGGAGGCCCGCCTCGCCCTGCGCACCGACGAGGAGCGCGCCCGCGCGCTGGCCGGCCGCGCCGAGTCCCTGCTGCGCGCGGCGCGCGCCGAGCGCAACGCGCGCGCCGAGGCCGCCGCCCGCCGCGAGAAGCTGCGCCGCGAGGCCGAGGTCGCCCGGGCCGCGGCCGCGGCGTCCGAGTGGCTGCTCGGCGTGGTCGCCACCTCGCAGGAGGCGGCCGGCCGCGCGCGCAAGCTGGCCGACGAGCGCCGCGTGGAGGCCGACCGGCGCGTCCACGACGCCCGGCAGCGCAGCCGCGACCTCGCCCGCCAGTTCGAGGGCATCGTCGACGTCGCCCACCGCGACGAGCTCGCCCGCGCCGAACAGCGGATGCGGATCGAGTCGCTGGCCGAGAAGGCGCTCGAGGAGCTCGGCCTGGCCGCTGAGGTGCTAGCGGACGAGTACGGCCCCGACCAGCTCGTGCCCGTGCTGACCCGCCCGGACGGGACGGCGCTCACCGAGGACGACGAGCAGCCCGAACCGCGCCCATTCGTCCGCGAGGAGCAGGAGAAGCGGTTCCGCACCGCCCAGCGCAACCTCGACCTGCTCGGCCGGGTCAACCCGCTTGCGCTGGAGGAGTTCGAGGCGATGAGCGAGCGCCACCAGTTCCTGGCCGAGCAGCTCGACGACCTCAAGCGCACCCGCACCGACCTGCTCGGGATCATCGCCGACGTGGACGCCCGCGTGGAGCAGGTCTTCGCCGAGGCCTACGCCGACGTGGAGGCCGCCTTCGAGCACTCCTTCGCCCGGCTCTTCCCCGGCGGCGAGGGACGCCTCGTGCTCACCGAGCCCGGGTCCTGGCTCACCACCGGCGTGGACGTCGAGGCCCGGCCCGCCGGCAAGAAGGTCAAGCGGCTGTCGCTGCTCTCGGGCGGGGAGCGGTCGCTGGTGGCGGTCGCGTTCCTGGTCGCGCTGTTCAAGGCCCGCCCGAGCCCGTTCTACATCCTCGACGAGGTGGAGGCGGCCCTCGACGACACCAACCTCGGCCGCCTGCTCGGCATCTACGAGGAGCTGCGCGAGAACAGCCAGATGCTCGTGATCACCCACCAGAAGCGGACGATGGAGATCGCCGACGCGCTCTACGGCGTCACGATGCGCGAGGACGGCATCTCCACGGTCATCAGCCAGCGCCTGCGCGAGGGTTGAGCCCGCCTCGGGCATACTGGACGACGACCAAGGAGGTGACCCCCCATGCCCGTCATGATCTTCACGATGCTCATCGTGCTGGTGCTGGCCGCCGCGATCATCGCGGTCGTGGTCATGGGGATGGAGGGCACCGGCCGCCGGCAGCACCCCGAGATCGCCGAGGCGATGGCGCGCACCGCCCGCCACCTCAACGGCGAGGGCGAGCCGCCCCGGGCGCTCGTGCAGCTGTTCGACGAGATCGACGAGGTCCCCGACCTCAACGTGCGTGACCTGCCCGACAAGCTCCGCAACCTGCGTTCCGCCGCCTCCGCGCGCTCGGCCTGGTCGGCGCTGTCTGCCCGCTCCGCGGCGTCCGCGAACCCGCCCGAGGCGCCGGAGGGCGAGGCGCCCACCGGCGTCGACGCACCCGAGGTGTGGGCACCGACCGCCCCGGAGGCCTCCGGTGTCGACGAGTCGGCGGCACAGGCCATGAGCGACGCGCTGTCCGCGCCGGCGCCCCAGGAGCTCGACGACGACCCGTACGGCGTCTTCGGCATCACCGACCCCGAGCACGACCCGGCTGCCTCCGCTGACGAGGCGTCCGCCGCCGACGACCTCGCGGAGCCGGCCGAGGAGACCTCGGCGGAGGCGTCCGGCGAGCCGGGTGAGGATGCCGTCAACGGCGACACCGTGGTCCGTGTACGCCTGCCGGAGGGCGAGCCGAGGGCCTGACCCCGCGGCACTAGGATGGCCGGGTGACGCTGAACTTCAACGACCCCACGCTGCTCTGGATCATCGTCGGCGCCGTCGTGGCGCTGGCCGCGATCGTGACCACCGCGCTGGTCGTCCGCAACCGCCGCGTCCGCGAGCTGGAGCGCCGGGACCGCCCCTCGATCGAGACCCCCACCGCGCCGCCCGCCACCCCGTCCGACGGCGTCCTCGTCGAGGAGCCGGTGGCACCCACCGAGCCCGCCGCCCCCACCACCGAGCGGCCCGAGGCAGCCGGCACGCGCCTGTCCCGGCTGCGCCGCCGCCTCGCCGGCTCCAACAACGTGCTCGCCCAGGCCCTGCTGGGCCTGATCAGCACCGACCGGCTCGACGCCGACACCTGGGACGACTTCGAGGCCACCCTGATCGGCTCCGACCTCGGCGTCGGCCCGACCACCGAACTCGTCGATACCCTGCGCAAGGAGCTGTCGATCGACGGGGTCAACGACCCCACGCGCGCCCGCACCGTGCTGCGCCAGGAGCTGGTGAAGCTGGCCGACCCGACCCTCGACCGCGCGCTCAACGTGACCGGCGCCGACGGCCTGCCCGCCGTCGTGCTGGTCGTCGGCGTGAACGGCACCGGCAAGACCACGACCGTGGGCAAGCTGGCCCGCCTGCTGGTCGCCGAGGGCAAGACCGTCCTGCTGGGCGCCGCCGACACGTTCCGCGCCGCGGCCGCCGAGCAGCTGCAGACCTGGGGCGACCGCGTGGGCGTCGAGACCGTCCGCGGCCCCGAGGGCGCCGACCCCGCCTCGGTCGCCTTCGACGCCGTGGACACCGGCGTCGCCAAGGGCGTCGACGTGGTGCTGGTCGACACGGCCGGCCGCCTGCACAACAAGTCCAACCTGATGGACGAGCTGGGCAAGATCCGGCGCGTGATCGAGAAGCGCGCCCCGATCACCGAGTGCCTGCTGCTGCTGGATGCCACGACCGGCCAGAACGGCCTCATCCAGGCCCGCGTGTTCGACGAGGTGACCGACCTCACCGGCATCGTGCTGAGCAAGCTCGACGGCTCGGCCAAGGGCGGCATCGTGGTGCAGGTGCAGCGCGAGCTCGGCATCCCGGTGAAGTTCATCGGCCTGGGCGAGGGCGCCGACGACCTGGCCCCCTTCACCGCCGAGGGCTTCGTCGACGGCCTGCTGGGGGAGTGACGCCCGCGCTCAGCGGGTGAGCGCCCGGTCGACCGCGTCGGGGTCGGGCAGGTAGTACAGCACCAGCGAGCGCAGGATGCGCGTGACCCGGTCCAGCGCGGTGCGCCGCTCCGCCTCCGAGGCGGTGGCTCGGGCCAGCCGGGCCGCCTTCGCCGCCCGCTCCGCGTCGGCGACCGCCACGCGCTCGACGTGCACGTCGGTCGCCGCCAGCAGGGCGGCCCCGATCGTGGCCCGGCGGGGAGCCGGTGGACCTCCGCCTCCTTGGCCGGGTCGTGGGCCGGCTCCTGGCCCAGGGCGCGCTGCGCGGCGGCGAGCAGGGGGTCGGTGCGGGCCGAGAGCGTCGACCACCGGACGGCGACGTCGTCCCCGAGCCGCGTCACCCGCGCCGCGAGGACCACCTCGGAGCTGCCCTCGACAGTGCCCCGTGCGACCACGGAGCGGCCGACGAGGTCGCCGACGGGCGTGTCGTGGGGGAGCAGGGCCCAGGCCATGGCACAAGGATTCCACGCGCGCGGCGTCCGGGTGCGGTCGGGGTAGGCTGGGGCGGCACCGATCTGTCCTGACGAGAAGGCACGCATGTTCGACACCCTGCAAGACCGCCTCCAAGCCACGTTCCGCAACCTGCGCGGCAAGGGGCGGCTCACCGACGCCGACATCGACGCGACCGCGCGCGAGATCCGCCTCGCGCTGCTCGAGGCCGACGTCAACCTCGGCGTCGTCAAGGACTTCGTGGCCGCCGTCAAGGAGCGTGCCAAGGGCGAGGAGCTCAGCCAGGCGCTGAACCCGACCCAGCAGATCATCAAGATCGTCAACGAAGAGCTCGTCGAGATCCTCGGTGGGCAGGCCCGCCAGCTGCGGTTCGCCAAGAACCCGCCGACCGTCATCATGCTCGCCGGTCTCCAGGGTTCCGGTAAGACGACGCTCGCCGGCAAGCTCGGCCTGTGGCTGCGCGAGCAGGGCCACACGCCCATGCTGGTCGCCGCCGACCTCCAGCGCCCCAACGCCGTGAACCAGCTCCAGGTCGTCGGTGGGCGCGCCGGCGTCCCGGTGTTCGCGCCCGAGCCGGGCAACGGCGTCGGCAACCCCGTCGAGGTGGCGCGGGCCTCCATCGAGGAGGCCAAGCGCAAGTACTACGACACGGTGATCGTCGACACCGCAGGCCGCCTGGGCGTGGACGCCGAGCTGATGCAGCAGGCCGCCGACATCCGCGACGCGGTGAACCCCGACGAGATCCTGTTCGTCGTCGACGCCATGATCGGCCAGGACGCGGTCAACACCGCGAACGCCTTCGCCGAGGGCGTCGGCTTCGACGGCGTCGTGCTCTCCAAGCTCGACGGTGACGCCCGTGGTGGTGCGGCGCTGTCGATCGCGCGCGTGACCGGCAAGCCGATCATGTTCGCCTCCAACGGCGAGTCGCTGAAGGACTTCGACCTCTTCCACCCCGACCGGATGGCCAGCCGCATCCTCGACATGGGTGACCTGCTCACCCTGATCGAGCAGGCCGAGAAGACCTTCGACGCCGAGCAGTCGCGCAAGGCCGCCGAGAAGATCATGGGGTCGGGCGACTTCGGCCTGGACGACTTTCTGCAGCAGATGCAGGCCGTGCGCAAGATGGGCCCGATGAGCAAGATCCTCGGCATGATGCCGGGCATGGGCCAGTACAAGGAGGCCCTCGGCGCCATCGACGAGCGCGAGATCGACCGCATCGAGGCGATCATCTACTCGATGACCCCGGCCGAGCGTGCCAAGCCCGAGATCCTCAACGGGTCGCGGCGCTCGCGCATCGCCAACGGGTCGGGCACCACGGTCCAGGACGTCAACGGGCTGGTCAACCGCTTCATGGAGACCCGCAAGATGATGCGCCAGATGGGCAAGGGCGGCGGCCTGCCCGGCATGCCCCCCGGCATGGGGGCCATGGGTGGCATGCCCGGCCTGCCCGGGCGCCCGGCCAAGCAGCAGGCGAAGAAGGCGGCCAAGGGGAAGAAGGGCGTGTCGGGCAACCCGGCCAAGCGTTCCGGCAACCCCGCGGCGGCGTCCGCGCCCGAGCAGTTCGTGCCGCAGACCGAGGCCGAGATGCAGCAGGCGATGGCCGACTTCCAGCTGCCGCCCGAGCTGCAGAAGATGTTCAACCAGCAGCAGAACAAGGGCCCCTTCGGCTGACGCCGGGCGCCGTCGTGCGGCAGGGTGGTGCCATGGCGCACCACCACCACGACGACGTACCGCTGGACGCTTTGGGCCAGCCCCTGACCGCCCACACCCACACCCACGACGGGTCGACGCACACGCACGTGTACGCCGACGTGCCCGCCGGGCCGCCCTCGCGGCTGCACCTGCGCGGCACGGTCCTGCCCGAGGGCGAGGTGCGCGACGTCTGGGTCGTGGACGGGGTGGTGGCGTCCGAGCCGGTTGCGGACGCGGTCACCGTGGCGACCGACTGCTGGATCCTGCCCGGCCTCGTGGACGCCCACTGCCACATCGGGATGGGGCCGAACGGTGCCACGGACGCCGAGGATGTCGAGCGCCAGGCGCTGCTCGACCGCGACGCCGGCACGCTGCTGGCCCGCGACACCGGCGTGCCGACCGACACCCGCTGGGTCGACGACCGCGAGGACCTGCCCCGCATCATCCGGGCCGGACGCCACATCGCACGGCCCCGTCGCTACATCCGCAACCTGGCCGAGGAGGTCGAGCCCGAGGACCTTGTCGAGGAGGTGCGCACCCAGGCGCGCGCCGGCGACGGCTGGGTCAAGCTCGTGGGCGACTGGATCGACCGGGACGCCGGCGACCTGCGCCCGCTCTGGCCGGCCGACGTGGCGGCCGCGGCGATCGGGGCGGCCCACGAGGAGGGAGCGCGGGTGACCGCGCACTGCTTCGACGAGCGGTCGGTCACCGAGCTCGTGGACGCCGGGATCGACGGCATCGAGCACGGCACCGGGCTGGACGACGACACCATCGCGACCATGGCCGAGCGCGGCGTGGCGCTGGTGCCGACGCTGTGCAACATCGAGACGTTCCCGCAGATCGCGGCGGCGGGGGAGGAGAAGTTCCCCACCTACGCCACGCACATGCGGGCCCTGCACGCGCGCCGGTTCGAGACGATCGGCAAGGCCGTGGACGCCGGCGTCCCGGTGTACGCGGGCACCGACGCCGGCACCTCCATCCCGCACGGGCTGATCGCCGAGGAGGTCGAGCTGTTGGGCCGCGTCGGGGGAGCGGAGTTCGCGCTCGGCGCGGCCTCGTGGCGGGCCCGGGAGTGGCTGGGAGTGGACGGGCTGGCCGACGGGGCGTCCGCCGACCTGGTCGTCTACGACGCCGACCCCCGCACCGACCTGTCGGTCGTGCGGCACCCACGGCTGGTGATCCTGCGCGGGCGGGTCGTGCGCTCCTGACCCGGTTGGGCGGATCGGGGCCGCGTCTGGCACAATGGCCGATGCGCTGTGCCCGCGGGTGCCCTCTCACGCCCTCGGCTGCAGTCCACCCGAGTTGGGCGTGAGGTTGTCCCACGCCGAAGGCCCCGCTCACCCGATCCCGTCCCTGCGCGTCGCAGGGGCATGTTCCAACAGGAGAACCACACACGTGGCTGTCAAGATTCGTCTGAAGCGGATGGGCAAGATCCGCAACGCGCAGTACCGCATCGTCGTCATGGACTCGCGCTCCAAGCGCGACGGCCGTGCGATCGAGGAGATCGGCATCTACCAGCCGAAGAACGACCCGTCGGTGGTCGAGGTCAACTCCGAGCGTGCGCAGTACTGGCTCGGCGTCGGCGCCCAGCCGTCCGAGACCGTCGAGAAGATCCTCAAGCTGTCGGGTGACTGGCAGAAGTTCAAGGGCTCCGACGAGCCGTCGGGCATCAAGCCGCAGGCCGAGAAGGCCGACAAGTTGGCCGCCTTCAACAGGGCGCTGGCCGAGTCCGACGACGAGCCGGCCACCGGCGCCTTCTCCTCGCGCAAGAAGAAGGCCGAGGAGGCCGAGGAGGCCCCCGCCGCCGAGGCTGACGCCCCCGAGGCCGAGGCCCCCGAGGCCGAGGACGCCGCGTCCGACGAGGCGTGATCGTGCTCGCGGACGCACTGGAGCACCTGGTGCGCGGGCTCGTGTCCAACCCCGACGACGTCGTCGTGTCCGACCTGGACCGCCGACGCGTCCGGACGCTGGAGGTCCGCGTCAACCCCGAGGACATCGGCAAGGTGATCGGGCGTCAGGGCCGCACTGCGGGTGCCCTGCGCACGGTCATCACCGCGCTGGCCGGTCGTGAGCAGGTCCGGGTCGACTTCGTCGACGTGGACCGCCGCCCCCGCCGCCGCTGAACCACACCGGTCCCCGGTCCGTCTCGAACGGGCCGGGGACCGTTCTCATCCCCCAGGGAAGGAGCCCGGAATGGGCGAGACCGTCGACGTCCTGGTCGGCACGATCGGGCGCGCGCACGGGCTGCGCGGCGAGGTGAGTGTGCACGTGCGCACCGACGAGCCCGAGCGCCGCTTCACCCCGGGGGCGAGCCTGCGGGTGGGCGACCGGCCCCGCACGGTCGCGAGCGCGCGCTGGCACTCCGGCACGCTCCTGCTCGGCCTGGAGGGCGTGACGGACCGCACCGCGGCCGAGGCGCTGCGCGGCCGGGAGCTGTGGGCCGACGTGCCCGCCGGCGAGGCCCCCGCCGACGAGGGCGAGTACTGGGACCGCCAGCTGGTCGGCCTCGAGGTGCTGGACGCCGCGGGTGCGGTCGCCGGCACCATCGGCGAGGTGCTGCACCTCCCCGCCCACGACGTGCTCGTCGTGCGCACGTCCGGGGGCGACCGCTTGGTCCCGTTCGTGTCCGAGGTCGTCCCGGTGGTCGACCTCGAGGCCGGCCACGTCCGCGTGGCCGACATTGGCGGCCTGTTGAGCGACGAGGACGCCTGATGTACTTCGACATCGTCTCGATCTTCCCCGACTACTTCGCGCCGCTGGACCTGTCCCTGGTCGGCAAGGCGCGCCGCGCCGGCCTCGTGGACTGGGAGGTCCACGACCTGCGCCGCTGGACCTACGACCGACACCACACCGTCGACGACACCCCCTACGGGGGCGGCGCCGGCATGGTGATGAAGCCCGAGCCGTGGGGCGAGGCGCTCGACCACGTCCTCGACCGGGCCTGGTCGCTGCCCACGCTGGTCGTGCCGACCCCGTCCGGCGAGCCGTTCACCCAGGCGATGGCCCACGAGTTCGCCGCCCTGCGCCACCTCGTGTTCGCCTGCGGCCGCTACGAGGGGATCGACGCGCGCGTGGTCGAGCACGCGGCGTCCCGGATGCCCGTGCGCGAGGTCAGCCTCGGCGACTACGTGCTCAACGGCGGCGAGGTCGCCGTGCTCGCGATGGTCGAGGCCGTCGTCCGGCTGGTGCCCGGCGTCGTGGGCAACCCGCACTCCCTGGTGGAGGAGTCGCACTCGGTGGAGGGGGAGGGGCTGCTCGAGTACCCCGTGTACACCAAGCCCCCGAGCTGGCGCGGTCTGGACGTGCCCGAGGTGCTGATGTCGGGCCACCACCAGAGGGTGGCGCAGTGGCGCCGGGAGCAGTCGTGGGAGCGGACGGCGGGGCGGCGTCCGGACTTGTTGCCGGAATAGCGCAAAGCCCAATAACGCAAGCATTTGCTTGCGGTATTCACCGCTGTGGGCGCCCGATTCCTGCGAACCGGTCACGGCTGTCCGAAACGCTCACGTCGATGGGACATTCAGCGGAGAACTTGGCTAAGTTGTGGCCGTGGCGACAACAACACTGACTCCTCACCAGCGAGCAGTCCGGTCAACGGTGACCATGAAGGTCGTGATGGCCATCACCGGTCTCATCATGGTCGGCTTCCTGCTCATGCACATGTACGGCAACCTGAAGGTGTTCCTCGGCGCCGACGCGTTCAACCACTACGCGCACTGGCTCAAGGGCGACATCCTGTACCCGCTCGTCCCGTCGGGCACGTTCATCTGGATCTTCCGCGTCTTCCTGCTCGTGGCGATCGTGGCGCACATCTGGTCGGCAGCGGTGCTGACCGGCCGCGCGCACTCGGCCCGCAGCTCGAAGTACGCCGTGACCAAGCGTCTCTCGCAGACGTACGCCGCGCGCACCATGCGCTGGGGCGGCGTCATCCTGGCCGGCTTCCTGGTCTTCCACCTGCTGCAGTTCACCGCGCAGGTCGTGACCACGGGCTTCCGCGCCGGTAGCGAGCCGTACGACATGGTCATCGCGAGCTTCTCGCAGTGGTGGGTCACCCTGGCCTACCTCGTGTGGGTGGCCATCGTGTGCCTGCACGTCCGCCACGGCGTCTGGAGCGCCCTGACGACGCTCGGCGCGAACACCTCCGCCAAGGCCCGCTCGTTCCTCAACGGCCTCGCCTGGGTGATCGCGATCGTGCTGTTCGTCGGCTTCATGATCATGCCGCTGGCCGTTCAATTCGGATGGGTGAAGTAATGACTGTGACTGATTTCTTCCAGGTGGGCGCGGACATCCGCGACACCAAGGCCCCCGCGGGTCCGATCGAGAAGAAGTGGGCGACCCGCAAGTTCCAGGCGGCGCTCGTGAACCCGGCCAACCGCCGGAAGCTCTCGATCATCGTGGTCGGCACCGGCCTCGCCGGTGGCGCCGCCGCCGCGACGCTGGGCGAGGCGGGCTACAACGTCCTGAACTTCTGCTACCAGGACAGCCCCCGCCGCGCGCACTCGATCGCCGCGCAGGGTGGTATCAACGCGGCCAAGAACTACCGCAACGACAACGACTCGACGATGCGGCTGTTCTACGACACCGTCAAGGGCGGCGACTACCGCGCCCGCGAGACGAACGTCTACCGCCTCGCCGAGGTCAGCGCGAACATCATCGACCAGTGCGTCGCGCAGGGCGTCCCGTTCGCCCGTGAGTACGGCGGCCTGCTCGACAACCGTTCCTTCGGTGGCGTCCAGGTGCAGCGCACCTTCTACGCCCGCGGCCAGACGGGTCAGCAGCTGCTGATCGGCGCCTACCAGAGCCTGGAGCGCCAGGTCGCGGCGGGCACCGTGAAGATGCACACCCGCCACGAGATGCTCGAGGTCATCCTGGTCGACGGCCGCGCCCGCGGCATCGTCACCCGCAACATGGTGACCGGCGCCATCGAGGCCCACACCGCCGACGCGGTCGTGCTCGCCACCGGTGGCTACGGCAACGTGTTCTTCCTGTCGACCAACGCGATGGGCTGCAACGTCACCGCTTCGTGGCGTGCGCACCGCAAGGGCGCCTACTTCGGCAACCCGTGCTACACCCAGATCCACCCGACCTGCATCCCGGTGCACGGCGACACCCAGTCCAAGCTCACGCTGATGTCCGAGTCGCTGCGCAACGACGGTCGCATCTGGGTGCCCAAGCGTGCCGAGGACTGCACGAAGGACCCGCGGCAGATCGCCGAGGAGGACCGCGACTACTACCTCGAGCGCATCTACCCGGCGTTCGGCAACCTCGTGCCGCGTGACATCGCGTCGCGCCAGGCCAAGAACATGTGCGACGAGGGCCGCGGTGTCGGTCCCGCCGTCGAGGAGGTCGACCACAAGACCGGCGAGAAGCGCCAGGTCCGTCGTGGTGTGTACCTCGACTTCGCGTCGGCGATCGAGCGCATGGGCCAGAAGGCCGTCGAGACCAAGTACGGCAACCTCTTCGACATGTACGCCCAGATCACGGGTGAGAACCCGTACGAGACGCCGATGCGCATCTACCCGGCCGTGCACTACACGATGGGTGGCCTGTGGGTCGACTACGACCTGATGAGTTCGATCACCGGCCTGTACGTGACCGGTGAGGCGAACTTCTCCGACCACGGTGCGAACCGCCTCGGCGCCTCGGCGCTGATGCAGGGCCTGGCCGACGGCTACTTCGTCCTGCCGAACACGATCAACGACTACCTGTCGAAGGCCCCCTTCGACAAGGTCGGCCAGGACCACCCGGCGGTCGTCGAGGCGCTGACCGAGGTCAACGAACGGGTCAACCGCCTGCTCTCCATCCAGGGCACCCGCACCGTCGACAGCTTCCACAAGGAGCTCGGCAACATCATGTGGGAGTACTGCGGCATGGAGCGCACCGAGGAGGGCCTGAAGTTCGCCATCGGTCGCATCCGTGAGCTCCGCGAGGAGTTCTGGAGCAACGTCAAGGTCACCGGCGTCAACGAGGACTTCAACCAGACCCTCGAGCGCGCCGGCCGCGTGGCCGACTTCCTCGAGCTCGGCGAGCTCATGTGCGTGGACGCCCTGGTCCGTCGCGAGTCCTGTGGCGGTCACTTCCGGGCCGAGTCCCAGACCGAGGACGGGGAGGCGCTGCGTCACGACGACGAGTTCCTGCACGTGTCGGCGTGGGAGTACACCGGCGCCGGCAACGCGCCGATCCTGCACAAGGAGCCGCTGGAGTACGAGTTCATCGAGCTGAAGCAGAGGAGCTACAAGTGATCATCAACCTGCGCGTCTGGCGCCAGGCCAACGCCCAGTCGGCCGGCAAGATGGTCAGCTACCGGGTCGAGAACGTGTCCGAGGACATGTCGTTCCTGGAGATGCTCGACCTGCTGAACGAGGACCTGACGGTGAAGGGCGAGGAGCCCATCGCGTTCGACCACGACTGCCGCGAGGGCATCTGCGGCATGTGTGGCGTCGTGATCAACGGCACCGCGCACGGTCGCGGCAACTCCCCGGTCCCGACCACCACGTGCCAGCTGCACATGCGCTCGTTCGCCGATGGGGCCACCATCGACGTCGAGCCGTGGCGGGCCGGTGCGTTCCCGGTCATCAAGGACCTCGTCGTCGACCGCACCGCGTTCGACCGCATCATTCAGGCCGGTGGCTTCATCTCGATCAACGCCGGTTCGGCCCCCGAGGCCCACTCGGTGCCGGCCCCGAAGATCCAGGCCGACCGCGCGTTCGACGCGGCCACCTGCATCGGCTGCGGCGCGTGCGTGGCCGCCTGCCCCAACGGGTCGGGCATGCTCTTCACCGCCGCGAAGATCACCCACCTGGCGATGCTGCCGCAGGGCCAGCCCGAGCGGTACAGCCGCGTCAAGACGATGGTGGCCCAGCACGACGCCGACGGCTTCGGTGGCTGCACCAACATCGGCGAGTGCGCGGCGGTCTGTCCCAAGCAGATCCCGCTGGACACGATCAGCGCCCTGAACCGCGACCTCATGAAGTCGCTGTTCAAGAAGGACGGCAAGTAGTCGTTCCCGCCACACGTCAGGCCGGTCCCGCTCACGCGGGGCCGGCCTGCGGCGTTGGGAGGGGCGCCGGCGTCCGGGTCGGTCAGTGGGTGGTGAACCGCTGGTCGCCGATCGTCCACTGCACCGGGCGGCCCGCGGTGAGGGCCTCGAACGCCATTTTGACCAGCACGAGGAGGACGACGACCAGGCCCGCGGAGGTGACCTCGACGCCGAGGCCGGCGAACGCCTCCCGGAGGCGGGCGAGGATCGCGGCCAGGCCGGTCGGCTCCATGCCGGGCATGGTGAGGGATCCGAGCATGAGGCCCCAGCCCAGGATCGTGGTCACGTGCAGCACGATCATGCGCGGGTAGGGCAGCACGAACGCCTGCATGGGGGTGGTCCGGTGGCGGACGCCCGCGCCGAACCACACCGTGACCAGGTCGGCGGCGTGCCGCACGAGCACGAGCAGGGCCGGCACGAGCAGCGCGCCGACGGTGAACTCGGCGCCCATCCAGAACGACAGGACGGCGACGAACACCAGGTGCACCACGCAGAAGATCCCGTAGTGCAGGGTGAAGAAGACCGGACGCCGCGTCTGCGGCTCCACCTCTGCCGTGAGGATCCGGACGAGGGTGCCCACGCCCATCAGCACGTTCTCCACCCAGAACAGCAGCAGGACGTTGCCGGCCGGCCAGCCCCAGAACAGGACGCCGGCGACGAAGACGAGGTTGAGGGCGAGGGCGAGGCCGATCTCGCGGCGGCGCCCGACGGGCCTGGCGGGGGCCTCAATGGGGTGGGTCACGCGGCACACCCTAGCGACCCAGGCTCCGCCCCTAGCCAGCGGCTTGTGCGGCTGGCTACGGTGGGAGAATGGGCCGCCCGTACAGCTACCACGGCGACTGGGACTCTCGCGTCGTGGCGACCGCCATCCACAACGGACACGACCTCAGGCCCGACGTGGCCGAGCAGATGGTGCTCCCCGAGACCGACCGGCTGCGTGAGGAGGACCCGCACACCGGGCGCCTCGCCGCCGCGCTCCCCAGCCACCTCGTCGTCCACCGCTCGCGCTTCGAGGTCGACCTGAACCGGCCGCGCGAGCAGGCCGTCTACCGGACGCCCGCGGACTGCTGGGACCTCGAGGTCTGGCGCGACACCGCGCTGCCCGACGACGTGGTGGACGGCTCGCTGGAGCTCTACGACGCGTTCCACGCCGACCTTGCCGAGCGCCTGGACGCCCTCGCCGCGCAGGGTCCGTTCGTGCTCTACGACGTCCACACCTACAACCACCGCCGCGACGGGGCCGAGGCGCCGGCGTCCGACCCCGAGGAGAACCCCGAGGTCAACGTGGGCACCGGCTCGCTGGATCGGGAGCGGTTCGGGCACGTGGTCGACGCCTTCTCCGAGGCACTCGCCGGCACGCCCGTAAGCTGGGGCAAGCTGGACGTCCGCGAGAACGTCCGCTTCCAGGGCGGCCACCTGAGCAAGTGGATCCACGCCCGCTACCCGGGCACCGGGTGCTGCCTGGCCCTGGAGTTCCGCAAGTCGTTCATGGACGAGTGGACCGCCGAGGTCGACGAGGGGCGCCTGGCCGAGCTCATCGCGGCGCTGGCCGGCACCGTGCCGGCGGTCGAGGCCGCGCTGGCGGAAGGGCCCACCGGATGACGGGGCTGGCGACCACCGACCTCGTCATCGACCACGCGGTCGCCCAGGTCGGCGGTGCGATCCAGTTCCTGCTCGACGTGACGCCGATCAACTCCGACGAGGTGCTGACCGCCTACGCGGAGGGGGACCGGATGCCGCGGTTCGCCTACCGCGACCTGCAGACCGACCCCGACGTCGCCCAGGGCATGCTCGACCTGATCGACCTCGACGCGGTGTCCGACCCCACGCTGGGGGCGCTGCTGCGCGCCAAGCATCGCGAGATGACCCTGCAGCTCGACCTGCTGCGGGCGCGGGACACCCCTGACTTCCTGCCGCTGTCGCTGGAGCTGTACGGGGGCGTGGCGCCCGCCCTGCGCGACATCGCCGAGCACCTGCTCGAGCACGTGCCCCGCGGCGCCGGCCGCGGCGAGCAGGTGGGCGCGGTGGAGTTCCACGCCCTCGCGTGCGCCGAGATCGAGCACTACAAGGAGCAGGACCCCGACATCGAGATGAACGCCGAGGTGCGCCACGACGTCGCCGGCGTCCTCGTGTCGGGGGACACGCTGCTGATCGCCGAGACCTCGGCAGTCCAGTCGGCGCGCACCAACGCGCTGCTGCAGCACGAGGTCGGCACCCACCTGGTCACCCAGGTCAACGGGTCCGCGCAGCCCATCCGGGTCCTGGGCACCGGGCTGGCCGGGTACGACGAGACCCAGGAGGGGCTCGCCGTCCTCGCCGAGGTGGCATGCGGGGGGCTCACGCCCTTCCGGCTGCGCCAGCTGGCCGCGCGGGTCCTGACCGTGCACCGGCTGGTGTCCGGGGCGTCCTTCTCGGAGTCGTTCGAGGCCCTGATGGAGCTCGGCTTCCCGCAGGGCAGCGCCTTCACCACGACCATGCGCGCCTACCGTTCCGGCGGCCTGACCAAGGACGCCATCTACCTGCGCGGCCTGGTGGACCTGCTCCACCACGTCCGCGACGGGGGAGAGCTCGACCTGCTGTTCCTGGGCAAGTTCTCCCTGCGGGACCTGCCGCTGATCGCCGACCTGCGCGACCGCGGCGTCCTCAACCCGCCCCGCCTGCGCCCCCGCTACCTCGACGACCCCGACGCGATGCCCCGCATGGTCCGGGCGTCCCAGTTGGAATCCCTCAGCGAATTGATCGGAGTCGCCGCATGAAGATCGGGTTCGTCGTCAACGACGTCGCCACCGAACTGCCCACCTACACCACCACCCGGCTCGCCCTGGCCGCCAGCCAGGCCGGCCACGAGGTCTCGCTCATGGGGCTGGGCGACTTCGCCTACGAACCCGACGGCTCGATGAGCGCGCGGGCGCGCCAGGCCTCGGGCAAGCGGTACCGCAGCCTGGAGCGCTACCTCGAGGACGTGCAGAAGCCCGAGGTCGTCAAGCAGCTCGACATCGGCGAGTTCGACGTCGTGATGCTCCGCAACGACCCGGCCGAGGACGCCAACGAGAAGCCCTGGGCGGCCACCGCGGCCATCGCCTTCGGCCAGCTGTTCGCCGAGGCCGGCGTGCTGGTGGTCAACGACCCGAGCTCCCTGGCCAACGCCCTGTCCAAGGCGTACTTCCAGCACTTCCCCAAGACCGTGCGGCCCCGCACCCTGATCTCCCGCGACGAGGCGCTCATCTCGTCCTTCATCGACGAACTGGGCGGCAAGGCCGTGCTCAAGCCCCTGCAGGGCTCCGGCGGCAGCGGCGTGTTCCTCGTGGACCGCAAGGAGTCGCCGAACCTCAGCCAGATCATCGAGGCGATCGCCCGCGACGGCTACGTGGTGGCGCAGGAGTACCTGAAGGAGGCCGAAGAGGGCGACATCCGCATGTTCGTCATGAACGGGGTGCCCCTGCAGGTGGACGGCGCGTACGCCGCCTTCCGCCGCCGCAACACCACCGGCGACATGCGCTCCAACATGAAGGTCGGCGGCAAGGCCGAGGCGGTCGACGTCACGCCCGAGATGCTGCACATGGTCGACCTGATCCGGCCCAAGCTCGTCGCCGACGGCATGTTCCTGGTCGGCCTCGACATCGTGGGGGACAAGCTCATGGAGGTGAACGTGTTCACCCCGGGCGGGCTCGGCAGCTGCCAGGCGCTCTACGACGTGGACTTCGCCCCCGCCGTCATCGCCGACCTCGAGCGCAAGCGCCGCATCGCCCAGCACTACGGATCAGAGCTCGACAACCTGAGGCTCGCCACCCTGTAGGCGATTTCGTGGGGGCAGGGCCCCTGTGGCAGACTTGGGCAGGTTGCGCACGTGCCCCTGCCACAGGGGGTTCGGCACGGCGCCCCTGACGAAGACATTCACGAGGTGACCTGTGGCACCGGCGAGGAAACACCATGAACAAGCTTGTTGCCGAGGTCGCGGCCTCCCAGCTCCGCGACGACGTCCCCGACTTCCGCCCGGGTGACTCCGTCAAGGTCCACGTGAAGGTCGTCGAGGGCAACCGCTCCCGTATCCAGGTGTTCGCCGGCGTCGTGATCGGCCGCAACGGCCAGGGCATCGGTGCCGCCTTCACCGTCCGCAAGGTCTCCTTCGGCACCGGTGTCGAGCGCACCTTCCCGCTGCACTCCCCGATCATCGACCGCATCGAGGTCGAGCGTCGCGGTGACGTGCGCCGCGGCAAGCTGTACTACCTCCGCGGCCTCCGCGGCAAGGCTGCCAAGATCAAGGAGAAGCGCGACAACTGATCGCGCGGGGGAGAGCCACGGTGGAGCGGGAAGAGCGGGGCGGAGGCCTCGGCGGCTTCCTGAAAGAGGTCACCATCGTGGTGGTCGGGGCGCTGATCGCGTCCACGTTGCTGCGGCTGCTCCTCCTCCAGGTGTTCTCCATCCCCTCGCGCTCCATGGAGTCGACGCTCGAGGTGGGTGACCGCGTCGCCGTGCAGAAGGTTCAACCCTTCCAGCGCGGCGACGTCGTCGTCTTCCGCGACGACCTGGAGTGGCTCGGCAACCCCGACATGTTCTCCCAGGAGCCCTGGCAGGACGTGCTGGTCTTCATCGGCCTGATGCCCGACCCGTCGGCCAACCACCTCGTCAAGCGGGTCGTCGGGGTCGAGGGCGACCACGTCGTCTGCTGCGACGCCGACGACCGGATCACGGTCAACGGCGCCCCGCTGGACGAGTCCGAGTACCTGTACCGGGCCCCCGACGGCACCCCCGACCAGCCCTCCAGCTTCCCCTTCGACGTCGTGGTGCCCGCGGGCCGCATCTTCGTGCTCGGTGACCACCGCAGCGCCTCGGCCGACTCCCGCTGCCACCTCGACACGACGATCCGGGGCGAGGAGTACGCCGGCGGGTTCCCCAGCGTCGAGTCGGTGATCGGCGCGGCCGCGTTCACCCTGTTCCCGTTCGACCGGTGGCGCACCTACGCCACCCCCGCCGCGTACGCCGGCATCGCCGCCGCGCCGGGGCCGGCCCCCGAGCATCCCGTCGTGACCGTGGGCGGCGACGGCACCAACTGCTGACATGGCGTTCGTCATCCGCCGCGACGCCGGGCTCTACGGCTACGAACGCGCCCTCGCCCGGGCCGGGTTCACGGCCGTCGCCGGAGCCGACGAGGCCGGGCGCGGGGCCTGCGCGGGCCCGCTGGTCGCCGCCGCCGTGGTCCTGCCGCCCCGCCCGCTGGAGGGGCTGAACGACTCCAAGAAGCTGACCGCCAAGGCTCGCGAGCGGCTCTACGACCTCATCACCGCCAAGGCGCTGGCCTGGGCCGCGGTGCGGATCGAACCCGCCGAGTGCGACACGCTCGGCATGCACGTGGCCAACCTCGAGGCGCTCCGGCGCGCCGTGGCCCGGCTCGAGGCGCGTCCCGACTTCGTGCTCACCGACGGCTTCCCGGTCGACGGGTTCGGCGTCCCCACCCTGGCGATGTGGAAGGGCGACGCGGTCGCGGCGAGCGTCTCCGCGGCGTCCATCATCGCCAAGGTGACGCGCGACCGCATCATGACCGCCTACGCGGCCGACCACCCCGGCTACGCCTTCGACGTGCACAAGGGCTACTGCACGCGTGAGCACCAGGCCGAACTCGACGAACTCGGCCCGTGCGCGATCCACCGGATGAAGTGGGACAACGTGGCCCGAACGGTTAGGCTGGGGCGAACATGAGCACCGAGGACCTTGAGCAGTACGAGTCCGAGCTGGAACTCCAGCTGTACCGCGAGTACAAGGACGTCGTCGGCATCTTCACCTACGCCGTCGAGACCGAGCGCCGGTTCTACCTGTGCAACGCGGTCGACCTCAAGGTGCGCACCGAGGGCGGCGACGTCTACTACGAGGTCTCCATGGGCGATGCCTGGGTGTGGGACATGTACCGCCCGGCCCGCTTCGTGAAGTCCGCCAAGGTGCTGACCTTCCGCGACGTCTCGATCGAGGAGATCGCGCACTCCGAGCTGCAGGTTCCCGACAACCTCTGACGGGGGCTAGGGTCGCGCGATGACGCGACTCGCCGACGCCACCGCCGCCCTCGGCGCCCCGCTGGCGGCGCTCGACGTGGCCGCGTTCGACGCCAATGCCGCCGACTTGGCGCGCCGCGCCGGCGGACTCCCCATCCGGGTCGCCTCCAAGTCGCTCCGCTGCCGGGACGCCCTCACCCGCGTCCTCGCCCTGCCGGGCTTCTCCGGCGTGATGGCCTACGCGCTGCCCGAGGCCCTGTGGCTGGTCGGGCACGGCCTCGCCGACGTGTTCGTCGCCTACCCGACCGTCGACCGCGACGCGCTGGCACGCCTCGCCGCCGACGAGGCCGCCCTGGCCGCGGTTTCCCTGGCCGTCGACTCGGTCGAGCACGTGGAGTTCCTCGCCGCCGCGCTGCCGGCCGGTAAGCCCCTGCGGGTCGCGATCGACGTCGACTGCTCGGTGCGGATCGGGCCCGCGCACCTCGGCGTGCGCCGCTCGCCGGTGCGCACGGCGTCCGACGCGGTGACCGTGGTCCGCGCGGCGCAGGCGGCGGGATTCACCGTCGTCGGCGCGATGTTCTACGACGCCCAGGTGGCCGGCCTGCCGGACGCCTCGGCCGCGGTCCGCTGGCTGAAGCGACGCACCCTGTCCGAGCTGCCCGACCGGCGCGCGGCGGTTGTCGCCGCGCTGCGGTCGGTCGCCGAGCTGGCCTTCGTCAACGGCGGCGGCACCGGGTCGCTGGAGACCTTCGGCGGCGACGGCTCGGTCACGGCCGGTGGTGCGGCGCCCCGCGCGCGGGGTGGTGACGCTCTTCTCGGGCGGGTACGTCGCCTCGGGTGAGCCGGGCTGGTCGCGCGTGCCGCGGCCGGTGGACGCCGCCCTGCGCCTGCTGCGCACCGAGGGGACGGGTGAGGTGCAGACACCGGTGCGCGGGGCGTCTGCGGATGGCCTGCGGCTGGGGGACCGGGTGTGGTTCCGGGGCGCCAAGGCCGGCGAACTGCTGGAGCGGTTCGACGCGGTGCACGTGGTGGAGCGGGACGCGGTGGTCGCCGCCTGGCCGACCTACCGGGGCGAGGGGAGGAACTTCGGATGACGTGGCGCAACTGGTCCGGGACGGTGACGTCCACACCGACGCAGGTGGCCGTCCCGGTCGACGCGGCGGCGGCCGCCGAGGTGCTGGTCCGTGCGGGTGCGGCGGGACGCACGGTGCGCCCGCTCGGCTCGGGGCACTCGTTCAGCGCGATCGGCCAGCCCACCGACATCGCGGTCAGCCTGGCCGGGCTCGCCGGCGTGCGCAGCCACCATGCCCCCTCCGGGAAGGTGTGGGTGGGCGCCGGGACGCGGCTGCGTGACCTCAACCGGGCGCTGGACGCCCTCGGCGTGGCCCTGCCCAACCTGGGCGACATCGACGCGCAGACAATCGCCGGGGCCATCGCCACGGGCACCCACGGCACCGGCCTGGGCCTGTACGGCATCGCGGCCGCGGTGGTCGGCGTCGAGATTGCCACGGCGTCCGGGGAGGTGCTGCGCTGCGTCCCCGGCGACGGTACCTTCGAGGCCGCCCGCATCAACCTCGGCGCGCTCGGGATCGTGACCGCGCTCGAGCTGCAGACCGTGCCCGCCTTCCGGCTGCGCGCGGTGGAGGGTCCGATGCCGCTGGAGGACGTGCTGGCCGACCCGCGGGCGTTCGCGGCGAGCGCCGACCACGCGGAGTTCTTCTGGTTCCCGCACACCACGGTCGCCTCGACCCGCCGCAACCACCGGGAGGGCGCGGAGACCGCGCCCCCGCTGCCCGGGTGGCGGGCGGTCCTCGACGACGAGGTGCTCACCAACGGCGTGTTCGCGCTGGTCAACGAACTGGGCTCGGTCGCGCCGCGGCTGGTCCCCACCCTCAATCGGGTGAGCGCCGCGGCGATGGGCTCGCGCACCTACGCCGACCGCTCCCACCGGGTGTTCTGCAGCCCGCGCCGGGTGCGGTTCGTCGAGTCGGAGTACGCGGTCCCGCTGGGGTCGGTGGGGGACGTCCTGCGCGAACTGCGGGCGTGGTACGGCCGGACGAGGGCGCCCATCCAGTTCCCCGTCGAGGTGCGGTTCGTGGCCGCCGACGATGTGTGGCTCTCGGGGGCGTACGGCCGCGAGACGGCCTACGTGGCCGTGCACCAGTACGCGGGCTCCGACGTCGGGGACTCGTTCGCGGTCTTCGAGCGGATCGTGGCCGAGCACGGCGGGCGGCCCCACTGGGGCAAGCAGCACACGCTGGACGCCGCGGCCCTGCGCGCGGTCCACCCCCGCTTCGACGACTTCCTGGCCGTCCGCGACCGGCTCGACCCCGGCCGGGTGCTCGCCGGCCCGCACCTGGAGCGCATCCTCGGGGCCTGACGGCGTCGTCCACAGGCGGTTTCCGGCCGTGGCGCCGGTTGTCCACAGCGCCGGGAACCGGGTGCACGGATCCGGCCGGACCTGCCCATACCTCAGGGGCATGGATCCACGACGAGAGACCGGTGAGCGCGGGGAGGACCTCGCGGCCAACTACCTGACGCGGCGGGGCTGGGAGGTGCTCGAGCGCAACTGGCGCACGGCCGCCGGTGAACTCGACCTCGTGTGCCGTGACCCCGACGGGGTCGTGGTGGCGTGCGAGGTGAAGGCCCGGCGCGGGCGCGGCTGGGGATCCCCGCTCGAGGCCATCACCCACGACAAGGCCGTGCGGTTGCGGCGGCTGGCGGCCGCGTGGGCGCGCAGCCAAGCGGTGCCGGTCCCGTCGCTGAGGGTCGACGCCCTCGGCGTGCTCTGGCACCCCGACGGCACCGCGTCGGTGCAGCACGTGCGGGGGATCGAGCCGTGAGGCTCGGGAAGGCCCGCTCGGTGGGGCTGGTCGGGTTGCAGGCGAGCCTGGTCGATGTGGAGGTCTCGGTCGGGGGCGGCCTGCCCCGCACCGTGATCGTCGGGCTTCCCGACGCCGCCCTGAGCGAGGCGCGCTCGCGGTGCCGGGCGGCCATCAGCAGCAGCGGCTTCGAGTGGCCCCAGCACCTCGTCACGATCAACCTGTCCCCGGCGTCGCTGCCCAAGTCGGGCACCCACTTCGACCTCGGCATCGTCGGGGGGATCCTCGCCGCCCACGGCAGCGTGGCGCAGGGGCGCCTCGACGACGCGGTGCTCATGGGCGAGGTGGGCCTCGACGGCAGCGTCCGCAGCACCCGCGGCGTCCTGCCGGCGGTGCTGGAGGCGGCGCGCGCGGGCATCGGCCACGTGGTCGTACCCATGGAGCAGGTCCGGGAGGCCCGCCTGGTGGAGGGCATCACCGTGCACGGCGTCGGCACGGTGCGGGAACTGGCGGCCGTGCTGCGCGGCGAGCAGGTCCCTGAACGGCTGCCCGACGTGGTCCCCATCGGGACGGTCCGGCGCGAACCCGACCTGGCCGACGTCGCGGGTCAGGACGAGGCCCGCTGGGCCGTCGAGATCGCCGCCGCGGGCGCCCACCACCTGTCCCTGTCCGGGCCGCCCGGGGTGGGCAAGACCCTGCTGGCCGAGCGGTTGCCCGGGATCCTGCCCGACCTCTCGTCGGGCGAGGCGCTCGAGGTCGCGGCCATCCGGTCGCTGTCGGGGCTGTACGTCGACGGGGTGTTGCCCCGGCGTCCGCCGTACTCGGCCCCGCACCACTCGGCCTCGGTCGCGGCGCTCGTCGGCGGGGGTTCGTCGATCGCGCGGCCGGGGGCGATCTCGCTGGCCCATCGCGGCGTCCTCTTCCTGGACGAGGTGCCCGAGTTCAGCCCGACCGTGCTCGAGGCGCTGCGCATCCCGCTCGAGAAGGGCTACGTCGAACTGGCCCGGTCGCGTGCGGCCACGCGGTACCCGGCCCGGTTCCAGCTGGTCGTGGCCGCCAACCCCTGCCCCTGCGGGTACCACGGCCTGGCGGGGCGGATGTGCACCTGCCCGCCGAACGCTGTGCGGCGCTACCGCGACCGGTTGTCCGGACCGATCCTGGACCGGATCGACATGCAACTGACCCTGCGGCCGATGAACCAGTCCTACCTGCGCAAGGCCATGCGCCGCGCGTCCGAACCGAGCGCGGCCGTGGCCGCCCGGGTCGCCGAGGCCCGTGCCCGCCAGCTGCACCGGCTGGCGGGGCTGGGCTACCTGACGAACGCCGAAGTGCCGGGGCCGGTGCTGCGCCACGAGCTGCCGAGCCCGCAGGGGATCGACCTCGTCGACACGGCCGTGACCCGCGGCCTGCTGAGTGCGCGGGGCGTCGACAAGGTGGTGCGGATCGCGTGGACCCTGGCCGACCTGGCCGGTGCCGCGGTGCCGCGCACCCAAGACATCCGGGCGGCGCTGGCGATGCGTCGCGGGGAGGACGTGGCGGAGGTGCGGTGTGGCTGACCGGGCTGAGCGGGCAGCGCGGATGGCGCTGGCCTGCGTGGTGGAGGCGGGGGACCTGCGCATCCGCGAGCGGTTGCGCGCCGAGGGTGCCGAGGCGGTGTGGGCGTCGGTGCGGGCCTCCACGACTGACGACCCATGGTCCCGCCGGGCGGCGCTGGTGGACCTGGCCTCGGTGGAGTCGCTGGCCCGGCGGCACGGGTTGCGCTTCGTGGTGCCGTCCGATCCCGAGTGGCCGTCCGCCCTGGCCGACCTCGACGGCAGCGAGCCGGTCCAGCAGTGGGGTGGTGCACCCTTGGGGCTGTGGGTGAAGGGCAGCGCATCGTTGGCTGAGCTGGCCGCCGACGCCGTCGCGGTGGTCGGGTGCCGCGCCTCGACGGCGTACGGCGAGCGGGTGGCGACCGAACTCGCGGCGGGGCTGGCCGAGGGCGGTACCACGGTCGTGTCGGGCGGGGCGTTCGGCATCGACGCGGCAGCCCACCGGGGTGCGCTCGCCGCCGACGGGCCGACGCTCGCGGTGATGGCGGGCGGGCTGGACCGCTTCTACCCGAGTGCCAACACGTCGCTGCTCGAGGGCGTGGCCGAGCACGGCCTGGTCATCGCCGAGTCCCCACCGGGGACGCCGCCCTCCCGCCGGCGCTTCCTGACCCGCAACCGCATCATCGCCGCGCTCGGCCGGGGGCTGGTCGTGGTCGAGGCCACTGCCCGCAGCGGTGCGCGCAACACCGCCAACTGGGCCACCACCTGCTTCCGGCCGGTCATGGCCGTGCCCGGGCCGGTGAGCAGCTCGACGTCGTACACCCCGCACTGGCTGATCCGCGAGGGGCAGGCCACGCTCGTGACCGGGCTCGCCGACGTCCGCGAGATCATCGCCCCGATGGGGGAGGCGTTCGTCCTCCGCGAGAGCCAGCCGCGCCTGCTCGACCTGCTGGACGAGGAGCAGGCGGCCGTCTACGAGGCCCTCCCCAGCCGGGGGAGCCGTGACACGGGCGAGGTGGCGCTGGATTCCGGACTGTCGCTCCCGGCGACCCTCGCCGCCCTCGAGGAGCTCCGCGCACGGGGTCTGGTGGCCTCGTCGCCCGACGGGGGCTGGCGGCTGGGCGTGGTCCAGGACCGCCCGCTGTCAGCGCAGGAGGAGGGAGGCGGCTGAGATGGCGGAGGCGGCCATGGTGACGACCTCGAACTGGCGTTGCGACACCCTGCCGATCACCCACGTCCCCAGCCACGCCCCGAGCAGCACGGCGGGGACCAGGGCGAGGTCCAGCACGAGGCCTTCGACGGTGAACAGGCCCAGGGACGCCGCGAGCGGCACCTTGGACAGGTTGACCAGGGCGAAGAACCACGCGTTCGTGCCGATGAAGCGGGCCTTGTCGATGCGGGCGGCCAGGAAGTACAGGGCCATCACCGGGCCGGCCGCGTTGGCGGTCATCGTCGTGAACCCCGCGGCCGTGCCGGTCACCCCGGCGCGGACCCAGTGGGGGTCGGTGTTCTCGGGTTCTTCGGCGCGACGGCGCAGGCGCTGCCAGAGTTGGAGCGCCACCATCGCCAGCAGGAGCGCGCCGATGGTGCGGCGCATCACGACGTCGTCGACGACGTTCATGAACAGCGCCCCGAGCAACAGGCCGGGGACGACGCCGGGCACGAGCTTCCACAGCAACCGCCACGAGACCTTCCGGTAGCGGGTGATCGCGATCATGTCGCCGACGATGAGCAGCAGAAGGACGGTCGCCGTCGACTCCTTCGCGGGCATGGCGAGGGCGAAGACCGCGACCGAGATGGCGGCGATGCCACCGAAGGAGGTCTTGGAGAACCCGATCACGACCGCGGACGCCGCCAGGGCGAGCAGCATGGGCCAGCCGTGGATGCTGATCAGGTCGGGCACCGCTCGACCCTACCTCCCGTACAGCAGCGAACCGCGACCGGCAGGCGGGCGGCGCGCACGCGCTCGACCATCGCGGGGGTGAACAGGGTTGCGTGTTCGATCCGGACCGAGGGGAGGTCCCCCAGCCAGCCCTCCTGGTCGGCGAACTCGTCCAGCACGGCGTCGATCGCGGCATCACCCATCGCGTGCACGGCCAGTTGGACGCCGTTGGCCCGGGCCCACCCGCCGGCCGCCCTCAGGTCCTCGGGCGACGTCGTGCGGATGCCGTGGTCGCAGGTCCCGGGGTACGGGTCGTGGGTCCAGGCCGTGGCGTTCGACTAGGGCGTGTCGCGTAACTGGTCTCGTAGGCAGATGATGGTGCTGGCCAGGACGAGGCCGGCGCGGTAGTTGCGAGCGAGTTTGTCGTAGCGGGTGGCGATGGCGCGGAACTCCTTGATCCGGTTGAAGAAGCGTTCCACCACGTTCCTGCCCTTGTAGATGGTGGGATCGAAGGCAGGTGGGCGACCGCCGCGGCTGCCCTTGGCCTTGCGACGGGCGATCTGGTCGGAGCGTTCGGGGATGGTCACCTTGATCCTTCGCCGCCGGAGCTCGGTTCGGGTCGAGGGATGGGAGTAGGCCTTGTCCGCGACCACCCGGACAACCCGGTGAGGGGCAAGATCGATCACATCCAACAGGCGGGGGTTCTCACCGGCCTGACCCGGGGTGACCACCAGCGAGCACAGGTGACCGGAGGCGTCGACCAGGGCGTGGGACTTCGTCGTCCACCCGCCACGGGAGTGCCCCAAGGCGTGATCAGCTGGTTCGGCCCGAGGATTCTTGTAGTTCGGTGGATCCCCCTTTTCGGGCGCCGGCAGCGTGCTTGTGGGCCCGCACGATCGTGCCGTCCACCACCGCGACCAGACCTTCTGCCTCCGGTGAACCGGCGATGGCGGTGAGGATCTTGTCCCAGGTACCGTCCTGGGCCCACGCGTTGAAGCGGCGCCACAAGCTCGACCACGATCCGAACTCGGCCGGCACGTCCCGCCACGGCGACCCCGTCCGCAACCGCCAACAGATGCCCTCCACCGTCCGCCGGTGGTCATTCCACGGACGGCCGCCCTTCGCGCCCCCACGCGGCATCAACGGCTCAATCCGCGCCCACATCTCGTCACTGAACTGAGGACTCCTGGTCACAAAGACAACCCTGACCCCCACCACCCAAATCAGTTACGCGACACGCCCTAGGCGCCGTCCAGGAGCACCTTGACCCCCGCGACGAACACCTCCCCGGCACGGTCGTCGTCGGTGAGCACCCAACCGGCGTCCTTGATGTCCTCCCAGACCGGGTAGAGCCCCAGCCTCGGCAGCCAAGTGCGCTCCCGGGCGGCACGGAACGACTCCAGCGGGCGGGTGGTGAACGTCGCGGCGAGGTCCGCGATGCCGACCAGCGCGTGATCCCGGCGTGGTGGAGCGCGGCGGTGTTCACCACGGCGGTGTGGGCGTCGCACCGCCGTGCCAGGACCGGACGGGTCGTGCTGACCCGGTCGAGGTCGTGGCGGTCGGGGCCGCGGCCCTCGGGGAAGCGCGCGTCGTCGTAACCGTGGCCCTCGACCCAGTCCTCGGGGTCCGCGGGTTCGGGGTGGGCGCGCAGGGCCTCGACCAGCTCGGCGATCGAGGAGACCGCGGGCGGGAGGAGGGGGACCGCGTCCATGAGCGAGGCCAGGAGCGCGGGGTGGGTGTGCACGTCCAAGAGGCCGGGCAGGACCGTGGCCCCGCCCAGGTCGACCACCTCCTCGCCGGGTGCGGGCGCCGGGGCGTCGCTCCGGTCGCCGACCCACGTGAAGACGCCGTCCTCGACGCGGAAGGCGGACGCGAACGACGCGCCCTGCCCCGTGAAGACATTCGCGTCGACGACCAGCCTGCGCCCATTGTCGGGGCGGCGGCCCTCTCGACGAGCGGTATTCCCGCGAATCGTGGGGCGCCGCGTCCGTGCGCGCGTTGGCGGAGGGTCAGCGGTTGGCGAGGGCGTCCAGCGCGTCGGGGTCGCGCAGGGTGACCACGTCGCGCTCGACCGCCACGATCCCGTCCCGCTCGAGCCGGGCGAGGGCGCGGCTGAACGACTCGGGTGTGGTGGCCAGCCACGACGCGATGTCCTTCTTGGCCAGCGGTAGGCGCACCCGGTACGTCCCGTCCGAGCCCTCGGCCGGCAGTCCGAGCAGGTAGCCGGCCACGCGGGCGGGGACGTCGAGGGCGGACAGGGCGAGGCGGCGTTCGGCGTCCGCGAGTCGCTCCGACAGCGTCCGCATCATGCCCACGCTGATGCCGGGGTAGGTGGCCAGCAGCTTGGCCAGCACGGCGTGGTCGAACACGCACAGGCGGCTGTCCTCGACGGCCTCGACGTGGTGGTCGGGGCGCTGCCCGGTCAGGAAGGCGTGCTCGTCGACGGCCTCGCCCGGCCCGGCCACCCGGACGATCTGGGTGCGCCCGCTCGGCGCGGTGTGCACTAGCTTCACCGACCCGGTGTGCACGACGAACAGCTGGCCGACCGGCTCGCCCGCCCGGTGCAGCAGCTCCCCGGCGGCGAGGGCGACCGGCCGGGCGAACGAGCCCACGGCGTCCTGCTGGTCGGGTGACAGCCGCGCAAAGATCGGCACCCGACGCACGCAGGTGTCGTGGGGCTGGTCCAGGACGGGCAACGCGCGCATGCCTCCAGCGTTCCACACCCCGGACGCCGGGGTCCGACCCGGTGTCAATCGCCCGAGGTGATCTCGGGGTGGTGCAGGTCGAAGGCCGGCGACTCGGAGCGGATGCGCGGCAGGCTTGTGAAGTTGTGCCGCGGCGGCGGGCACGACGTGGCCCACTCCAGGGAGCGGCCCCAGCCCCACGGGTCGTCGACCGTGACGCGCTCGCCGCGGGTCAGGGTGATGTACACGTTCCAACCGAACGGCAGCATCGAGACCCCCAGCAGGAAGGCGCCCACGGTCGAGATCTGGTTCAGCAGCGTGAAGCCCTCCTCGGGCAGGTAGTCGGCGATGCGGCGCTGCATGCCCTCGACGCCCAGCCAGTGCTGCACGAGGAAGGTGGTGTGGAAGCCGATGAACAGCAGCCAGAAGTGCACCTTGCCCCACCGCTCGTCGAGCATGCGCCCGGTGAACTTGGGCCACCAGAAGTAGTAGCCCGAGAACATCGCGAACACGACGGTACCGAACACCACGTAGTGGAAGTGGGCGACGACGAAGTACGTGTCGGTGACGTGCCAGTCCAGCGACGGGTTCGCCAGGATCACGCCAGTCATGCCGCCGAAGAGGAACGTCGTCATGAACCCGACCGCCCACAGCATCGGTGTGTCCAGGCGGACGGAGCCGTTCCACATGGTGCCGATCCAGTTGAAGAACTTCACCCCCGTGGGGATCGCGATCAGCATGGTCATGAAGGAGAAGAACGGCAGGTTGACCGCGCCGGTGGCGAACATGTGGTGGGCCCAGACCCCCATGGAGAGCAGCCCGATGGCGAGCGTCGCGCCGACGAGCCCGGCGTATCCGAACACGGGCTTGCGGCTGAACACGGGAATGACCTCGGTCACGATCCCGAAGAAGGGCAACGCGATGATGTAGACCTCGGGGTGGCCGAAGAACCAGAACAGGTGCTGCCACAGGATGGCCCCGCCGGTGGCGGCGTCGAGCACGTGCGTGCCGAGGATGCGGTCCGATGCCAGGACCAGCAGGCCGGCGGCCAGCACGGGGAACGTGATGAGCACCATCAACGAGGTGATGAGGATGTTCCAGGTGAACATCGGCATCCGGAACATCGTCTGGCCCGGGGCGCGCAGGCAGATGATCGTGGTGACGAAGTTCACCGCGCCGAGGATCGTCCCCAGCCCCATGACGTAGAGGCCGAGCACCCAGAGGTTGCCGCCGACGCCGGGGGAGTGGACGGCGTCAGACAGCGGCACGTAGGCGAACCACCCGAAGGACGCCGCGCCGTCGGGGGTGAGGAACCCGGCACAGGCCATCAGCGAGCCGCCGAGGTAGAGCCAGTAGGCGAAGGCGTTGAGGCGGGGGAAGGCCATGTCGGGCGCCCCCAGCTGGAGGGGCAGCAGCCAGTTCGCGAAGCCCGCGAACAGGGGGGTGGCGAACATCAGCAGCATGATCGTGCCGTGCATGGTGAAGACCTGGTTGTACCGCTCGTAGTGCAGGTACTGCAGGCCCGGGAAGGCGAGCTCGGCCCGCACGAGGAGGGCGAGGATGCCGCCGAAGATGAAGAACGCCATCGTGGTGACGAAGTAGAGGGTGCCGAGCACCTTGTGGTCCGTGGTGGCCAGGAACGAGATCAGCCGGGTGCCGCGCACCCATCGGTGGGCGGCCGGCAGGGTCAGGCTGCGGGTGGCGACGTGCGGGGTCTCGACGGTGGACATGGGTTGCGCCTCCTCGGGTCCCGCGCCCGCTGGCAAGGGGAGACGGGGCCCTGCTCGGATCCCCCATTAGATACAGATGCATCTGTAAAAAACAAGGGGGACGGGTTACCCTGTAGGGGTTGGAGGGGGAGGTGGCCATGGCCGGGACGCGGTGGGGGTTGCGGCGTGCCTACGACGCGCCGGCCGATGCCGACGGCGTCCGGGTGCTGGTCGACCGGTTGTGGCCGCGGGGCCTGGCCAAGGCGGACGCCCGCATCGACCGTCACGCCGTCGACGTCGCGCCCAGCACCGAGCTGAGGCAGTGGTATGGGCACGACCCGGCGCGCTTCGACGAGTTCGCGGGGCGCTACCGCGCCGAGCTGGACGCCTCGGGTGCGGCCCGGGCGCTCGCCCACGACCTCGCGGACGAACCCGTGGTGACCCTGCTGGTCGGGGCCCGGGACGTCGAGCACAGCCAAGGGCCGGTGCTGCTGGAGCGCCTGCGCCAGCAGGCCGGGTAGCCTGCCCGCCACCAGCCCGGGAAGGGGAGGCATGTCCGTCGGTTTCGAGGTCGAGGAGTTCCGCGACCACCACTACCTGGTCCGCGGCGAAGTGGACGGCGACGCCGTCGAGACGCGCTTCCTGGCCGACCCGGCCGCGCTGGACGCCCTCGGCGTGGGCTCGTCCCCTGCCGCAGACGTGGTGCGGGCGACCGTCGCGTTCCTGCTGCAGCGCCAGCGGCTCGACGAGCTGCCCCCGCAGGTCGACCTCGAGGACGTCGCCGCGGCCTACCCCGACTTCGAGGACGCGCTGCGGGCGGCCCTCGACGCCTGACCCGGGCGGGTCACAGCGGCTTGCGGTAGTTCAGCTGCTTCTTCGTGGTCACGAACCCCAGCCGCTCGTAGAAGGCGTGCGCGCCGGCGCGGGCCTCGCCCGAGACCAGTCGGAGGCCGCTGGCCCCACGCTCGCGCGCCCACCCCTCGACGTGCTCCATCAGGGCGCGCCCGGCGCCGCGGCCCTGCGCGTCGGCCAGCACGGCGATGCCCATGACGTTGACGAGCAGGTCGAGGTACAGCAGGCGGTGCTCCTCGGCGTGCACGTACCCGACGACGTCGCCGTCGACCTCGGCGACCATGACCAGGTCGCGGGGGCTGGTGAGGGCGTCGGCCAGTGCCGCCACCACCGCGTCGAGGGGGTGGTCGTAGCCGAGGTCGTCGCGGTTGAGCCGCTGGATCGCCGCGGCGTCGGCCGGGGTGGCCGGGCGGGTCGTCACCGTCATGCGTTCATTCTCGCGCAACCCGCGATGCGGCTAGCGTGGATGCATGCGCGTGGCGATCCTGGGTTCGGGCAACGGTGGTACGGCGGCGGCCTTCGAGTGGGCACAGGCCGGGCACGAGGTCTCCCTGTGGGACTTCGAGGAGTTCGGCGAGAACATCGCCGCGATCGCGGCGTCCGGGCACATCGAGGGGCGGGTGAAGTTCGAGGGCACGGCGCCGGTCCGGTATGCGGGCCACGACCTCGCCCGGGCGGTCGACGGCGCCGACCTCGTGCTGGTCGTCGGGCCCGCCTACGCGCACGAGGCGCTGGGGGAGGCGCTGCGCGGGCACCTGTCGACCGAGGCCGCCTACTGCATGCTCCCCAGCGGCTGCAACGGGGCCGTCGTGCTGAAGAAGGCCCTCGGCCTGGACCTGCTCGACGACACCTACGTCATCGGCGAGACCGGCACCCTGCCCTACGGCTGCCGCCTGGTCGAGCCCGGAGTCGTGCGCGTCACGACCCGGGTGCTGGACGGCCTGTTCGTCGCGGCCCTGCCGAGCACGCGCACCGACGAGCTGCTGGCCAAGCTGCAGGTCGTGTGGCCCCAGGCCGAGGCGGCCGCGAACGTACTGCAGACCACGCTGCAGAACGGCAACCCCGTCCTGCACCCCGCGATCATGCTGCTGAACGCGGCGCGCATCGAGAACACCGGCGGCGACTTCCTGTTCTACACCGAGGGCGTCACGCCGGCCACGGCGCGCCTGATGCAGGCAATCGACGACGAGCGGATCGCGCTGGGGGAGGCGATCGGCGTGCGCATCGTCCCCGACCCCGAGCTGGGCGTGCGGCAGGGCTACCTGTCGGAGGCCACGTGGCTGAAGGGGTACAACCAGGGCATCGGGTTCGCCAAGAGCCAGGCGCCGAAGACCCTTGACTTCCGCTACCTCACCGAGGACGTGCCCCACGGGCTGGTGTTCATCTCCGAGCTAGCGCGGCAGTTCGGCGTGCCCACCCCGGCGGTGGACGCGGTGATCCAGCTGGCGTCCATCGTCCTCGACACCGACTTCCGCGCCCAGGGGCGACGCCTGCCCGCCGACCCCGGCTTCGCCGACCTCACGCCCGACCAGGTGCGCGCCCTGTAGGACGCCGGGTCGGGTGGTGGCTCAGGGCTCCTGGCCCGTGGTCACCGGCAGGCCGCGGTTGATCCAGCCCATCGTGCCGTCGTCGACCGAGATCGCCCGGATGCCCTGGGCGGTCATCAGGTCGGCCATCGCCTGGCTGCGGTTCCCCGAGCGGCAGATGACGTAGACGTCGCGGTCGCGCGGGATGTCGGCCAGGTGCAGCGCGATGCGGCTCATGGGGGCGAAGGTCGCGCCGGGGACGTGCCCCTCGACGTATTCGTTCGCTTCCCGCACGTCCACGACGACGGCGCCGTCGGCGTGCAGCGGGATGAAGTCCTCCAGGGGGATGCGCTCGGCCATCGTCCACCTTTCTTGTCTGCGGCTCCACTGTGCGGCAGAATAATACCCCTAGGGGTATCTGAGAAACAGCAGAGGAGCTGGACCATGATCGAGATCGTCCCGATCGACACGCCGAGCCTGGGGGACCGCAGCTACGTGGCCCACGACGGGCAGGTCGCGCTGGTGGTCGACCCGCAGCGCGACATCGACCGCGTGCTGGCCGTGACCGAGGCGGCCGGCGTCCGGGTCACGCACGTGTTCGAGACCCACATCCACAACGACTACGTCACCGGCGGCCTCGCCCTCGCGCAGGCGACCGGCGCCGCCTACCACATGAACGCCGACGACCCGGTGGCCTTCGACCGGGTGCCGGTGCGCGACGGCGACGAGGTCGCCGTCGGCGACCGCATGCGGGTGCGCGTGATCGCGACGCCCGGCCACACCTTCACCCACCTGTCCTACGCGCTGAGCGACGGCGACGAGGCGGTCGGTGTCTTCACCGGCGGTTCGCTGCTGTTCGGCACCACCGGGCGCCCCGACCTGCTCGGCCCCGACCACACCCACGACCTGGCGCACCACCAGTACGCCTCGGCGCACCGGCTCGCCGGTGAGCTCCCGGACGCCGCGCGCGTGCTCCCCACCCACGGGTTCGGCAGCTTCTGCTCGGCGACGCAGGCGTCCGCCGACCGTTCGACGATCGGCCTGGAGAAGGTCGAGAACCCGGTGCTGACCCGCGGCGAGGAGGAGTGGGTCGCCGACCTGCTCGAGGGCCTGGACGTCTGGCCGGCCTACTACGCCCACATGGGGCCGGCGAACTCCGCCGGGCCGGGTGCCCCGGACCTGTCCTCGCCCGAACCCGCCGACGCCGCGACCCTGCGCCGCCGCATCGAGGCGGGGGAGTGGGTCGTCGACCTGCGCAACCGCGTCGCCTTCGCGGCCGGCCATGTGCCGGGCACCTTCAACGCCGGGCTCGACGGCCAGTTCGCGACCTACCTGGGCTGGCTGATCCCGTGGGGCACCCCGCTGACCCTGCTGGGCAACACCGCCGACGAGGTGGCCGAGGCCCAGCGCGAGCTCGTGCGCATCGGCATCGACCGCCTCGAGGGTGCCGCCACCGGCACGCCGCAGGAGTGGACCGACGGCGCACTGGCCAGCTACCCCCGCGCCACGTTCGCCGACCTGCGCGACGTCCGCCACCACCGCGAGGTCGTCATCCTCGACACCCGCCGCCGCCTGGAGTGGGAGGAGTCGCACATCGACGGCGCCGTCCACATCCCGCTGCACGACCTGCTCAAGCGCGAGGCCGACTGGCCCGCCGGCGAGCTGTGGGTGCACTGCGCCGGCGGCTACCGCGCCTCGATCGCCTCGTCGATGCTGGCCGCGGCAGGGCGTACGGTGGTGCACGTGGACGACCAGTTCTCCAACGCGCAGGGCGCCGGTCTGCCCGTCGTGTCGTGACCCTCGTCGGCGCGGTCGTCGTCGGGCTGCTGATCGGCGTCGTCCTCGGCACGCTCGGCGGCGGCGGGGCCATCCTCACGATCCCCGTGCTGACCTACGCGTTCGGCATGGGCATCGCCGAGAGCACCACGGCGTCCCTCGTCATCGTCGGGGTCTCGTCGCTGGTGGCGGTGGCGGTGCACGCGCGTGCCGGCCGCGTCGACTGGGTGCGGGGCCTCGTCTTCGCCCTCTTCGGGATGGCTGGGGCGGTCCTCGGGTCGGTCCTGGCCCGCGGGCTCGACCCCGACTGGCTGATGGCGGCGTTCGCGGTGCTGCTGGCCGTCGTGGCGTCGCTGATGCTGCGCAAGGGCCGCCCGAGGTCGGACGCCGCGGGCCCGGCCTCGCTGACCCCCCGCACGGTGGTGCTGACCGGCCTCACCGGCCTCGGCGTGGGCGTGCTGACCGGCTTCTTCGGGGTGGGCGGCGGGTTCGCCATCGTGCCCGCCCTGGTGCTGGTGCTGGGCCTGCCCATGCCCGTCGCCGTCGCCACCTCCCTGCTGGTGATCTCCCTCAACAGCGCGTCGGCGCTGGCGACCAAACTGGCGCTGGGGGCGTCCCTCGACTGGCTCTTCGTGGGCGCCTTCACGGCGGCCACGATGGTCGGATCGATCTTCGGCGCCCGCCTGTCGGGCCGTCTGGACGCCGCGGTGCTCAAGCGCGCCTTCGCCTGGCTGCTGGTGGCCGTGTCCGCCTACATGCTCGTGACGAGCGCGATCACGCTGTTCGGGTGAGCGACAGCACTCGTTTTGGTGCGTTCGACCTCGTCGCGCTATAGTTCTCTGGCTGTCGGGGAAACCCGGCCGACACCTTGCGCGGGTGGCGGAATTGGCAGACGCGCTAGCTTGAGGTGCTAGTACCCGTTCTAGGGTGTGGAGGTTCAAGTCCTCTCTCGCGCACAGATGGACCCCCGATCGGTGATCGGGGGTCCTTTGCGTTGCCGGGGGCCGACCAGCGGAGAATCGTTTCAATTGCCCCTTGCCCCGCCCTGAAGCTCTGGGGCAGGATGCTGGGGAAGCGTTTGCCAAGGTTGCCCGTTCGCTCGTCCAAGAATTGACGGCAGACCGTGCGATCCCCCCGGATGAGCTGCAGGACGTGCTGGCCCAGGTCGTCGTCGGGGGAGAGCCGGAGCGTTCGATCCATGCAACCCAGCCTAGAGGGGCACGTCGTCTTGATCGTCGAACGCCAGTTGCCCGTGGCCGCGACGATGCTGGTTACGATGACCTATGCCCCACCCCACGCAGCAGATGGTCGGCGACATCGTCGCGATGACCGACCCCGTGGTTCGGAACGTGGCCATCACCACCTGCTACCGCGACCTCGCGCTTGCCGTGGCCGACGTCGTCGGGCGGCGGGACGTCAACTGGCTCGCGTTCGGCGCATGGGCGAGCGGTACCGCAGGCCGAGCGATCCGGGGCGAAGGCCTCCCGATCGACTGGGGCACATCAAGAGCCGTGGCCGAGGGGAACCGCACGATCATCGCCGACGTCGCGCCCCGGTTCGTCCGCTGGCTCGACGAGGTGGTGCGCGCCGGCGGGCCGAGCAGGACTGCGCTTGAGGTCGCGCTCGGGGACGCGATGTTCGAGACGACCCCCGAGTTGGCCGACGCCCTCGTGGCCTACCAGACCGCCGTCGAGCTGAGGGATCTCGCGGGGGATGCACCCGCCGACGAGGAGGTCGATCAGGCCCTCGCGGAGCTCATGCTGCTGGGTAATGTGAAGGTCGCGGCGCACGAGCAGCACATCGCCGACGACCTCATCGACGACGCCATGCCGCTCGGCGGACTGTTCGGCCGCATCACCACCCGCTTCGTCGAGGTCATCACGCCCGACGGGCCGCTAGACGTGTGCCGCGACGTGCCGCTGCCGAGCTACCTCGGTGGGCTCAGGTACCCGAGCGTCCTGTCGCACCTGACGAGGGACGATCTCTGCGAGCTGGCCGAGCGCTTCGATCACGCGCCCGACGGAGACGTCATCGGAAGCCGCGTCACCACGTGGGAGTGCTACGACGAGCGGATGGGCTACATCTTCTGCTTCTTCCGCGCCTTCGCCCGCGACTCTCGGTACTTCGACGTGCCGGGGCAGTTCCTGCGCTGAGGTCGATAAGACGTCGTCCTGTGGATAACGGTGAATCGTAGGGTCCAGCGCCGAGAGTGACGGGTGTGCGGAATTTTCACCCTGAACATTCGTCCCTCCAGCCGACATGCACGCCTGGCACATCAAAACTTCAGGATGAGTCTCGGCCATGACCTCCGGAGTACTGAAGATCTCAGACCTACGCCGCGGCGGCTGGGACGACAAGGCGATCAGGGCGGCCCTCGACGCCGGCACCCTGGTCCGGATAACCAGGGGCTGGGTCGCCCACCCCACAGCGGAGTCCGCTGTGGTGAGGGCCGTCAGCAAGGGCGGACGGCTTGGCTGCCTCTCGGGGTGTGCCCAGTACGGCCTGTGGACACGGCCTCCCGGTGAACCGCACGTCATTGTGGACAGGGGCGCCAAGCGATCCCATCCGAACTGGCACCCCCACTACGGCCCCCTCCCTGCTGAGGCGGTTTTTCCGCTGGCAGACTGTCTGGCTCAGCCACCACAGCGCCGAGGACGCGCTGATGGTGCTTGAGTCTGCGGTGAATCTGGGCCTGATCAGCCTGACGGATGCCCGCGTTCTCATCGCGGGCACGTCGGGCCGCAAGCAGCACGCACTCCGGTTCTTCGACCCGAGCGCCGAATCCGGGTCCGAGACGAGGCTGCGGCTCTGGCTCCAGCAGCATCAGGTCCAGGTCAAGCCTCAGATCGACATCCCTGGCGTGGGCCGCGTGGACTTTCTCGTCGGCAAGTCGCTCCTCCTCGAATGCGACAGCCGTACGCACCACCAGTACCGGGACGAGGACTATCGGCGCGACATGGCCGCCCGCGCCCTGGGCCATACGCCCGTTCGGCTCAGCTACCGGCAACTGTTCGACGACTGGACGGACACTCAGGAGTATCTTCTGCGCCTGCTCCGGACTCGCCGGCACCATCGCCCGCCACGGCCATACTGACTCACCCTGAGAAAACGTGCCTCGCCTGCGCAATCTGCCCTGGCACATCATTTCCTCAGGGCGAACGTCAGCTGGCCAGGCGGAAGAGGGCGTCGATCCCCAGGATCAGGACCGTCAGGATGGGGAACGTCAGCGCCGCGAGCCACTGGGTGCGACGGGGCGGAGCCTCGGTGGAGCGGGGGTCGGCCACGGGGTCGGGGGTTGAGAGGTCGCGCCAGGTGGAGGTCACGCTGGCCACGAGCAGGCCGACGCCGATCACCAACGCGACCAGCCAGCTGAACTCGGCCACGACGTCGGTGAGGAACAGCATCGCGAGCACGAGCACCGCCATCAGCGCGACGCCCAACAGGCCCGCCACGGAGTACTTCACCTTCGCGAGCCAGGGCAGCACCCGGCGGGGGAGTGCCATGACGACGCTGGTCAGGCCGAGGACGACGGCGAGGGCCACGACGTCGCCGATGGTGACGGTGAACGGCGTCCGGGTCACCCAGTCGTCGACGGCGCGGGGCACGATGAGGAGCCCAAGCAGGCCCATGAGCACGCCGACGAGGAACGACGCCCCGAACCCTGATCCGGCGGCGGGCTCGGGCACGAGGGTCGTGGCGTAGGTCGTCGGGTCGCCGAAGGCCTCCTCGGCGGACTCACCGGATTCGGCGCAGTGGGCGTCGACGGTCGCGAGGGCGTCTCCGATCTGCTCGCCCGAGGCGTCCTGCGTCCGCATGGCGATGATGAAGTCCTCGCGCCAGTCCTTGCTGATGTGGGGCGTGGAGATGTCGGGCATGTCAGGCCTTCCTGGGATCGATGAGGGGGTCGGTGAGCAGACGGGTGGTGTCGGTGAACTGGGCCCAGCGGGCGGCGACCGCCGAGGCCTCGCTGCGGCCGGCGTCGGTGAGGGCGTAGTACTTGCGTCCGGGGCCACCGTCGCCGGGGCGCCACTCGACCTCGACCCACCCGGCTTCCTCGAAGCGCCCGAGGAGGGGGTAGAGCGTGCCGCCCTTGACGGTCCCGAGCCCGGCGGCGGCGAGGCGCGTGGCGATCTCGTAGCCGTACGTGGGTCCGTCCGACAGGATGCGAAGAACGCAAGCCCCCAGCACGCCGCGCAGCCACTCGCTGGGCCAGGCGATGTCAGTGTCCATATCTAGATCGAATGTCTGAATAGTAAGGCTGTCAATCTACTTCGTGGGCGCGTGAGTAGGCGGTGCCCCTGCTCGCGCACGCAGAACGCGCGCCCGTCGCGATGATGAGCGCGTCAGCTCCGGCCAGCCCCTCGGGGGTGAGCTGGCGAGCATCCGCACCTCGACTCCCTCCTTGGCGAGCGTCTTGCCCATGGCGATCGCGGCCTCGCGCATCTCTGCCTTGCGGGGAGCCATGCCCGCGAGCAGGAACTGACCGCCCAGCTCGTGTGTCTTCGCCGCTGCTCGTCTCTTGCGGCGGCTTCTCGGGTCGACGGTGCAGGGGGTGGTGCGATGTGCAGGTCGTTACCCTTCGACAAGCTCAGGGGACAGGGCGACAACCTCAGGGATCGAGGGATACCGCTCGTCCGTCGCGGCGGCTACTCGGGGGGACGTTCGACACGCTCACGGAGCGGGGGGACCATGACCGTTCGCCCGGTCCTGTAGTCGTAACGGACCGAGGGGCCGCTCCGCCGCACGAGGCCGTCGAGCATCAGCAACAACGCCGATGGAACCTACTCGGTCGGCCCCTACCGGGTGCACGTGTCCACCCGCGGCAACGATCAGGTGAGAGAGGTGACCATCCTCGACTGACATGGTCCACTTCTTGGCCCCGGGCGCGCATGCGTGCCCGGGGCCAAGCAGGCCGGCGCGGCATCAGGGCCGCCGTGCGGGGGCGCCGAGAGTCCGGCCGCCCCCCGCGGGTGGCTGGTCAGGCGTCGCGTCGCGGCTGCTCGCCGCGGACGTTGGTCTCGCCACGCAGGAGGCGTCCGGTGACTCGTTGGCCGAGGTGCTCCAGCGCGAGGCGTCCGACGAGTTGTTGGTTGGTGATCACGCGTTCGGTGCGACCCGTGCCGAGGAAGCTGATCGCCCAGTGCAGCAGCGTGGTGATGCGGGACTTGAACCCGGCGATGTAGAGCAGGTGCAGGAAGAGCCAGGCCGCCCAGGCGACGATCCCGGTGAGCTCGAGGCGTCCGATCTTCACGACGGCGGCGAACTTGGAGATGGTCGCCATCGACCCCTTGTCGGTGTACCGGAACGGGGCGGGGTCGGGCTCGCGGCCCGCGGCCCTGGCGGCGATGCGCCGGGCGACGAACCGTGCGCCCTGGATCGCTCCCTGGGCGACGCCCGGGACGTCGGGGACGGCGGCGAGGTCGCCGATGACGGTGACCTCGGGGTGCCCGGGGACCGCGAGGTGTTCGTCGACGACCACACGCCCGGCGCGGTCGAGGGGGACGCCGGTCCGGGCGGCCAGCAGGGCGCCGAGCTCGCTGCCCCGGACGCCCGCGGCCCAGACCTTGGCCGCCGACGGCACGCGCGTCGTCTGCCCGTCAGCCGTACGCCAGGTGACGGAGTCGGAATCCACCTCGGTCACGATCGCGTTCAGCACGACCTCGACGCCGGACCGCTCCAGCGACCGCTGGGTGCTGCGCCCGAGGCGGGGACCGAACGGGGGCAGGACCTGGTCGGCGCCATCGATCAGGATGATGCGCGCGGCGGCCGGGTCGATGCGCCGGAACTGCCCCCGCAGCGTGACGCGGGAGAGCTCGGCGATCTGGCCGGCCATCTCCACGCCGGTCGGTCCGGCGCCGACGACCACGAAGGTGAGCAGCTTCTGCCGCTCCTCGGGGGAGTCCGCGATCTCGGCGTTCTCGAACGCGGAGAAGATGCGGGCGCGCAGTTCGAGGGCGTCGTCGATGGTCTTCATGCCGGGCGCGTAGGTGGCGAAGTGGTCGTTGCCGAAGTAGCTCTGGCCCGCCCCCGCGGCCACGACCAGGTGGTCGTAGGGCGTGGTGGTCTCGGTGTCGTGGTGCCGGTGGGTGACCGTGCGCGCTTCGGTGTCGATGTCGGTCACCAGGCCGGTGACGACGGTGGTGTTGCGGTGGCCGCGCAGGATCTCGCGGGTGGCCGGGGCGATGGAGCCCTCGGAGAGGATCCCCGTCGCGACCTGGTAGAGCAACGGTTGGAAGAGGTGGTGGCTGGTCTTCGAGATCAGCGTCACGGCCACATCCGCGTCCCGGAGTGCCTTGGCCGTGAACAAGCCCCCGAAGCCGGACCCGATGACGACGACGCGCTGCTTGGGCATGTCAACCCCTTCCCTCGTGAGGTCGCCAGCGTACGTCAGCCGACGGGTCCCACCTTCGCGGTGACGTGGCGCAGCACCTGGGGCACGCCGGCGTCCGCGTCTGCCCGGGATCAGGGTTGCGGGTGGTTCAGGTGCTGCGTGCCTCATTTTGGCCGCCCGACACGTCGTCGAGGGCGGCGGCGATCTCGGGCGGCAGGGTCATCGGCTCCGCCTCGAGGTAGGGGGCCAGCTGGGCGGCGGTCCGCACCCCGAGCAGGGGGGCGGTCACGCCCGGGGCGTCCCGGACCCACAGCCACGCCACCTGCAGCGGCGACACCCCGAGCCCGTCGGCGGCCTTCGCCACCGCCTCGACCACGGCGCGCGAACGGGCCTCGAGGTAGGGCTCGACGTACCAGCCGAAGTGCGCCGTCGCCGCCCGCGAGTCGCGGGGCACCCCGCCGCGGTACTTGCCGGTGAGGACGCCGCGGCCCATGGGGGACCACGGGAAGAAGCCCATCTCGAAGTGGCGCAGGGCGGGCAGGACCTCGACCTCGGCCCGGCGGGCCAGCAGCGAGTACTCGACCTGGTTGCTCACCAGCCGCGCCCGCCCGGGGAACGCCGACTGCCACGTCGCGGCGGCCGCCGTCTGCCAGCCGACGAAGTTCGACACGCCCGCGTAGCGCACGACGCCGGTCGACACCGCGTGGTCGAGGGCGGCGAGGGTCTCCTCGAGCGGGGCCTGCCCCCAGGCGTGCACCTGCCAGACGTCGATGTGGTCGGTGCCCAGGCGGCGCAGGGACTCGTACAGGTCGTCCAGCAGGACCCGGCGCGAGGTGTCCACGACCCGCACGCCGTCGCGGAAGGTGAACCCGGCCTTGGTGGCGATCACCACGTCGTCGCGGTCGACGTCGGTGCGCAGCAGCCTCCCGAGGATGCGCTCGGCTGCCCCGCGCGAGTAGGCGGGGGCGGTGTCGACGAGGTCGCCACCGGCGGCCACGAACGCGCGCAGCACCTCCTTGGCGTCGTCGGGGCGGGTGTCGCGCCCCCAGGTCATCGTGCCGAGCCCGAGGCGTCCGACGGTCAACCCGCTGGTCCCCACACTCCGGCGCAACATGGCGGCCACGATAGCTACACCGGCGTGATCACGTTCGCCAGCAGCAGGCCGGCGATGACCAGGCCGACGACCACGCGGTAGACGACGAACGCGGTGAAGTCGTTGGTGGCCACGAACTTCAGCAACCACGCGATGGAGGCGTAGGCGACGACGAACGACACGACGATGCCGATGATGGTGGCGACCCAGCCGATGCCGCCGGGGGCGGCGATGTCGGACGCCGACGTGACGGCCTGGAACGACCCGGCCGCCACGAGCGTGGGGATGCCGAGGAAGAAGCTCATCCGCGTGGCGGTGACACGGTCGATGCCGAGGAACAGCGCCCCGGTGATGGTGGCACCCGAGCGGCTCACGCCCGGCACCAGCGAGAGGCACTGGACGAGGCCGAGCAGCGCGCCGTCCTTCCACGTGATCGAGTCCTCGCCGCGTTCCTGCTTGCCGACCCGGTCGCCGACGAACATGGCCACGCTCCACACCAGCAGGCCGCCCACCACGAACCACAGCGACCGCAGGGGGCCCTCGATGAGGTCCTTGAGGAGCAGGGCGACGACCGCGGTCACGGTGAAGCCGACGATGACGGCCCAGCCGAGCTGGTAGTCGGGGCCGCGGCGCTCCTTGTTCGCCAGGCCGGCGAACCACGCCCCGGCGATGCGGATGATGTCGCCCCAGAAGTAGACGATCGAGGCGACCATGGCGCCGATCTGGATGATCGCCGTGTACGCCGTCACCGACGGGTCGTTGATCTGCAGGCCCATCAGCTTCTCGACCACGGTGAGGTGACCGGTGGAGCTGATGGGGAGGAACTCCGTGACGCCCTCGACGATCCCGAGGATCACCGACTGCCACCACTCCAACATGTGTTCCCTCTCGTTCCCGGGCACAGTCGTCTCGGCGCCCACGGCCGGGCCAGCGTACCCCGCACGGGCCACGTTAGGCTGGCGAGCGCGCGTGGCACGGTGCCACGCCCGGTGAGTCGCCCCGAGGAGTCCCATGAAGGCGTGGTCGCGCCCCGACGTCCCCCGCGTGTCCCCGGACCCGCGGCGTCCGCGTGTGCACGACACCGCCACCGGCGAACTCGTGGAGGTCGGCCCCGCCGACGGCCCCGCCCGCCTGTACGTGTGCGGCATCACGCCGTACGACGCGACCCACCTGGGCCACGCCAACACCTACGTCGCCTTCGACCTGCTCGTGCGCACCTGGCGCGACGCCGGCCTCGAGGTCACCTACACCCAGAACGTCACCGACGTCGACGACCCGCTGCTGGAGCGCGCCGAGGCCACCGGCGTCGACTGGGTGGAGCTGGCCGAGGACCAGACGCAGCTGTTCCGCACCGACATGGAGGCGTTGCGGGTCATCCCGCCCGACCACTACGTCGGCGCGGTCGAGTCGGTCCCGCTGGTCACCGAGCTGATCCAGCGCCTGGTCCCGACCGGGCTGGTCTACCAGGTCGACGACCCCGAGCACCCCGACTGGTACTTCGCCTGCAGCGCCGCCCCCGGCGCCGGTGAGGTCTCCCACCTCGACCGCGAGGCCGCCCTGGCCATCTTCGGCGAGCGCGGCGGCGACCCCGAGCGCCCCGGCAAGCGCGACGCCCTCGACTGCCTCGTGTGGCGGCTCGAGCGCGACGGTGAGCCGAGCTGGGACTCCCCGCTCGGCAAGGGGCGTCCCGGCTGGCACATCGAGTGCACCGCCATCGCTTTGGAGCACCTCGGGCCCGCCTTCGACGTGCAGGGCGGCGGCTCCGACCTGGTCTTCCCGCACCACGAGATGAGCGCCAGCCAGGGTCGCGCGGCCACCGGCCAGGCCTTCGCGCGCGCCTACGTGCACGGCGGCATGGTCGGCTACCAGGGCGAGAAGATGAGCAAGTCCAAGGGCAACCTGGTGCTGGTCTCGAAGCTGCGCGCGGCGGGCGTCGACCCGATGGCGATCCGGCTGGTGCTGCTCGACCACCACTACCGCTCCGACTGGGAGTACACCGACGCCGACCTCGAGCGGGCCACCGAGCGGCTGGCGGCGTGGCGGTCCATCGCGAACAACCCGACCGCGTTCCCCGCCAACGAGACGGTCCAGGCGATCCGGGACGCCCTCCGTGACGACCTCGACGCCCCAGCCGCGCTGGCCGCGGTCGACACCTGGGTCGCGGCCTCGGCGGCCGTCGAGACCGACGAGACCGAGAGCGTCACCGAGGTCCTGACGCTGGTGGACGCGCTGCTGGGCGTCCGGGTCTGAGACGTAGACTCACGCCACGTGAAGACGTTCGAGGAGCTGTTCGCCGAACTCACCGAGAAGGCGAGGACCCGACCCCAGAACTCGGGCACCGTGCGCGAGCTGGACGCCGGCGTCCACTTCATCGGCAAGAAGATCGTCGAGGAGGCCGCCGAGACCTGGATGGCCGCCGAGTTCCAGTCCCACGACGAGGCCGCCGAGGAGATCAGCCAGCTGCTCTACCACGTGCAGGTGCTCATGGTCGCCAAGGGCATCACCCTCGACGACGTCTACCGCTACCTGTGATCGGAGCCGAAGTGAACGACCGTCCCCTGCTGCGCATCGCGCTGCCCAACAAGGGCTCGCTGGCCGAGGCCACGCACGCGATGCTGACCGAGGCCGGCTACAAGCAGCGCTCCGACAGCAAGGACCTCGTGCTCGTCGACGAGGCCAACGGCGTCGAGTTCTACTACCTGCGCCCGCGCGACATCGCGGTGTACGTGGGGGAGCGCACGCTCGACCTCGGCTTCACCGGCCGCGACATGCTGCTCGACTCGGGCGCCTCGGCCCAGGAGGTGCTGGCGCTCGGCTTCGGCGGCACCCGGTTCCGCTTCGCCGCGCCCGGCGGCTCGTCGTGGACGGCGTCCGACCTCGAGGGCAAGCGCATCGCCACCTCCTACCCCGGCCTGCTGGGCGCCTGGCTGTCCGAGCGCGGCATCAACGCCCGCCTGATCAAGCTGGACGGCGCGGTGGAGTCCGCGGTCAAGCTGGGCGTCGCGGACGCCGTGGCCGACGTCGTCGAGACCGGGTCGACCCTGAAGCGGGCCGGCCTGGAGATGTTCGGCGAGCCGATCCTGATCTCCGAGGCCATCCTGATCCAGCCCACCGGCGTCGACCGGCCCGAGGGGCTCGACCGGCTCACCCGCCGCCTCGCCGGCGTGATGACCGCGCGCAACTACAAGATGATCGACTACAACGTCGCCGCCTCGAACCTCGAGCGCGCCAGCGCGATCACGCCGGGCATCGACAGCCCGACCGTGTCGCACCTGGCCCGCGAGGGCTGGCTCGCCGTCCGCGCGATGATCCCGGCCAAGGACGCGCCGACGATCATGGATGAGCTGTGGAACGTGGGCGCCGAGGGCATCCTCGTCACCGACATCGCGGCTTGTAGGCTCTGACCACATGGCTGACAACACCTCCACGTGGGAGTTCACGGCGCACCCGCACATGCTGCGCCGCCAGGCTGCGATCTGGACGATCGTGATGGGTGGTGCCGCCGTGTTCGGGTGGTTCATGCTTCCCCAGAACATCCGGGTCCTCTTCAACGGCTTCCAGATCGCCACGCTCATCTTCTTCGTGGCCGTGATGCTGGGCATCGTCTGGGCCGCGGCCCTCGGCTACGTCAAGGCGGGCCCGCAGGGCATGAAGTTCCGCAACATGGCCGTCACCCACGAGATCCCGTGGTCGGAGATCGCGTCGGTGCGCTTCGGCCCGGCCGACCACTGGGCGTTCGTCGAGCTGGCCGACACCTCCGACCGCCCGGTGCTGGGGATCATGCGCTCCGACGGCCGCCTGGCCCAGGAGCAGTTCGACGGCCTCGCTGCCGTCGCCGCCAAGTACCTCGCGCGCTGAGGCGTGCGCGGCGTCAGTTGATGCCGCGCTTGCGCAGCAGTTCGGTGATCTCGTCCATCTCGGCGTCCCCACTCGTGCCCTTGGACGCCGCGGGCCGCGGCTGGCTCGCGGGCCGGGGAGCCGGGGCCTGGGCAGCCGGCCGGGACGGCGTCCCGCTGCCGACCTGGGGGCGCGCCGAGCCGGAGGCAGCAGCCTTGGCCTTCTTCTCCTTCTGCGCGGCGCGGCGGTCGCGGTAGGACTCCGACGGGATGAGCCGCGAGCCGAGCATCAGCAGCGCCGACAGCCCGGCCAGGGCGATGCCGACCCACGCCACCGGCGTGAGCTGGAGGGCGTAGGCCCAGTCGCGCAGCGTCTCGTACGCGCCGACGACGGCGGGGGCGAGGCCGAGCAGGTAGAGCCCCATGGGCAGCAGGCTGAGCCCGATCCACCAGAAGACCGTCTTGACCTGGGCGCGCGACCAGACCAGCGCGGTGATGACGACGAACACGACGGTCAGCACGGCGGCGACGACCAGGTGGAGAACATTGGGGTCCATGGGCACCAGCGTACGGGCTGGACGTGGGCGCGGTTTGGGTGGTTGGCCCGGTTGTGCAACGGTGATGCCCATGAAGACGCTCGGACAGCCCAACGCCGCCTTCGCGGGGGACCACGGACACCCCGACCCCGAGCTGCGCTCGATCCTGGCCACGGCGTACGACGGCGGCACGAACTACCACCGGGCCATCGCGGCCCTGTGCACCGCCCGTCTGCTGCTGCCGATCGTGGCTGCCGGCGACGAGGGGGAGCCCGGTTCGGGCCCCGACCCTGACCGCCACGCCGAGATGGCGGCGGTGCTGGTGCGCTCTGACTCGGGGGCCACCGCGGTCCCGGTGTTCACCGGCATCGACTCCCTGAACGCCTGGAAGCCCGACGCCCGCCCGGTCCCGTGCACGCTGGACGACGTGGCGGCAACCGCGGTCGAGACGAAGTCGGCCGCGGTCGTCATCGACCTGCCGGGGCCGCACCCCCTGGTGATCGAGGCGGGCGTCATCGACGAGTTGGCCCAGGGTCACCGGCTGGTGGAGCTCCCCGACGGCGGCTTCGGCTGGATGTATCTCGACCGCGAGGACGCCGGCGACGACCACGGGCACTGAGCACGACACTCACCGTTGTCACGCCTGAGGGGGATTGCCTTCCCCCGTGGATGTGACGACGGTGAGTGTCGCGCCCCTCGCCCCGACGTGGTGCCTCATAGTCAAGTCCCCGGCTGATGGGGCGTGTGCCTCACAGATTTTTCCCCGGGAACGGGGGTCTAGCCGGCGCGGATCTTGAGGGCTTTGATGTCGGGGGCTCGCCAGGTGAGTTGGTCTTCGAGGCGGCGGGTCTTGGTGGCGGCCAAGCGGGTCAGTTCGGCTTGGAGTTCGGTGATCTGCCGGGCGATCCGGGTGGGTTTGAGGGTGGCCCGGTAGGCGGCGAGTTCGTGTTCTTGGGCGGGGCTGAGGACGCCTGCCTCGAGGAGCCGCCGGTAGGGGGAGCGGGGCTGGTCGTAGAGGCGCTTGCGGCGGCCGAGCTTGTCGGTGCCGTACCCGATGGGTTTCTTGGTCGGGGTGAAGAAGTTCAACCTGTCGTTGACCAAGGGCCACAACTGGGTCAGGAGGTCGAGTTCGGCCGGGGTGTCGTAGCGGTGGTAGAACCCGTATCGGCGCACGAGGTGGCCGTTCTTGGACTCGATGGTGGCTTGGTCGTTGCTCTTGTAGGGCCGGGATCGGGTGAAGAACACATCCCGGTCACCGGCCCAGCCGATGATCTGGTGGTTGATGAACTCCGAGCCGTTGTCGCAATCGATGCCCGTCACGGCGAACGGCACCGCCTCAACGAACGCGTCGAAAGCGGCCAGCACGTGCACGCGGGCGTTGTTCCGGATGGGATGGGTGTACACCCAGCCGGTGTGCACGCAGGTGAAGTTCACACTCCTGGCGAACTCGCCCTTCAGGGTGGGCCCGCAATGGGCGACCGTGTCGACCTCGAAGAACCCGGGTTCGCCCTCGACCTCGTCACCGGCCTTGCGTACCTGGATCGATTGGCGCAACAGGTGCCCGGGCTTGGTGCTGGTCTTGCCGCGGATCGGGTCCCGCGCTTTGGCCGGCGCCAGGTAGCGGTCGATCGTGGCCGCGGACATGGCCTCGAGCTCGGCACGGACCCCGTCGTGGTAGTGCTCCACCCCGGGCACCAGTGACCCTTCGGCCTCCATCGCGTCCAGCCAGTCGCCCATCGCGGCAGCCAGGTACTTGCCGCAACTACCGCCACTGGTGGCCCACACCTGTTGCAGGACCTTGGTCGCATCGTAGGAGTACCGGCGAGGCTTGGTCTTGCGCCGATCGATCACCGCGACCGTTGCCACTGCCCGTCCCGGCGCCTGCAGCAACCGCAAGCGGAGTTGCTGACGGGCATGGTCACGGTTCCAGCCCGTCACCCCCACCACCTGGTCCAAGATCACGCTCTTGCCCTGCTTCGGCGCGTCCGCGTACGCCTGCGCGTACCGCTTGGTGACCTCGACCCTGGCCTTCATCGACAACTTCTCCTCAAGCCGCACACCCCATCGTGGCCGGCCCCACCCCCTCACGCGGGGAAAGTCTGTGAGGCACAGCACCCTGCTACGCGGGGACTATGTGTGAGTGTCGTCGCCCGATTGGGTCCGGGCCCAGCCGTCCGCTATGCTGGTCCGGTTCGACCACCTGAGAAGGTGCGTCCGTGGCAAGTGGAGTCGCCAAGCTCCCACCCGATCGGCCTCACGGCTGCCGGGTCCAGGTGCCCCTCGTTGAGAGGGTGAGTGCCGTCGGCTTGGGCTCCCGCACGCTGCGGGGGCCTTTTTTCGTGGGCGAGCCACACCACGAACGATGGAGGAACACATCAGCACCGAACCGCGCATCAACGAGCGCATCCATGCGAACGAGGTTCGTCTTGTTGGCCCCAACGGCGAGCAGGTCGGCATCGTGCGCATCGACGACGCCCTGCGCCTGGCTCGCGAGGCCGACCTCGACCTCGTCGAGGTTGCCGCGCAGGCCCGCCCGCCGGTCGCCAAGCTCATGGACTACGGCAAGTTCAAGTACGAGTCCGCGCAGAAGGCGCGTGAGAGCCGCCGCAACCAGGCGAACACCGTCATCAAGGAGATGAAGCTCCGCCCGAAGATCGACGAGCACGACTACGAGACGAAGAAGGGCCACGTGGTCCGCTTCCTCAAGGCCGGCGACAAGGTCAAGATCACGATCATGTTCCGTGGTCGCGAGCAGAGCCGCCCCGAGCTCGGTTTCAACCTGCTGAAGAAGCTGGCCGAGGACGTCGCCGAGGACGGCACCGTCGAGAGCCAGCCGCGGCAGGACGGCCGCAACATGCTGATGGTGCTCGCCCCGACCCGCAAGAAGGCCGAGGCGCGTGCCGAGGGCGAGGCCGCCAAGGAGGCGCGCATGTCGCAGCGCAGGGCGGCCGCCGAGGAGGAGGCGCGCCAGCTCGCCGAGCACCGCGTCGCCGAGCAGGCTGCAGCCCAGCCGAAGAGGAAGCGGGGGCCGGCCGACAACCTGGACCCCGACATCGACCTGTAAGAGACTCCCGGGTCCACGTGCCAGCCCACCGGCTCGGCGCGGGCCCCGGACCGAACGCGAGTTCACGAGAGAAAGAGAGCGGCGACATGCCGAAGATGAAGACGCACTCCGGTGCCAAGAAGCGCATCCGGGTCACCGGGAGCGGCAAGCTCATGCGCCAGCGCGCGGGCAAGCGCCACCTCAACGAGCACAAGCCCACCAAGCGCACGCGCCGCCTGAGCAGCGACGTCGTCCTGAGCAAGGCCGACCAGAAGACCGCGCGGAAGCTGCTCGGCCTGTAGGCCAGCCCCACCACCACACGCACAGACAACAAGGAGATCGACCATGGCTCGCGTCAAGCGCGCAGTGAACGCGGCGAAGAAGCGCCGCGAGGTGCTGGAGCTCGCCTCCGGTTACCGGGGGCAGCGTTCGCGCCTCTACCGCAAGGCGAAGGAGCAGATGCTCCACAGCTACACCTACAGCTACGCCCACCGCAAGGACAAGAAGGGCGACTTCCGCTCGCTGTGGATCCAACGCATCAACGCCGCTGCCCGCGCCAACGGCATGACGTACAACCGCTTCATCTCGGGCCTCAAGACCGCTGGTGTCGAGGTCGACCGCAAGATCCTGGCCGACCTGGCCGTCACCGACGAGAACGCGTTCGCGAAGCTCGTCGAGCTGGCCAAGGCCAACCAGCCCGCGGCTGCCTGAGCCACGCGCACGACACGACAGCGGCAGTTCCCGGGTCCACTCCCGGGGGCTGCCGCTTCGTGCCGGATCAGGTGTGGCAAGGTGAACCCGAACGACGACGAGGATGGTGAGATGAGCCCCGAACGGATCGAACTGGACGAGCCGAGCCAGGCTGTCCTGCGAGAGGCCCGCAAGCTGCTGCGAAGCAAGGAGCGCAAGGATGCGGGGGAGTTCCTCGTCGAGGGCCGCCAGGCCGTGCGCGAGGCCCTGAAGGCCCCCGGCGTCGTGAAGTGGCTGTTCGTGCGCTGGGCCAGCGTCCACGACAACCTCGACCTCATCGACCTCGCCCGCTCCTCCGGCGTGCAGGTGTACGCGGTCAGCGAGCAGAACCTCGCCACCATGTCCGACACCGTGACCCCGCAGGGCATCACGGCCGTGGCGCGCAACATCGACATCACGCTGAGCGAGCTGCTCGGCACCAGGCGCAAGAACCCGGCAGTGGAGAAGAAGAAGCACCGCCGCAAAGACGTCGGGCTCATCGTGATCTGCGCCCAGATCCGCGACCCCGGCAACGCCGGTACCGTCATCCGGTGCGCCGACGCGTTCGGCGCCGACGCGGTCATCCTCAGCACCGACTCGGTCGAGGTGTACAACCCCAAGACCGTGCGCGCCAGCGTCGGCAGCATCTTCCACCTGCCCGTCGTGACCGGCGTGCCGCTGGAGCAGGCCATCGAGGCCTGCCGCGCCGCCGGCCTGCAGGTCTTCGCCACCGACGGTGACGCCGGTGTCGACCTCACCGATCTGGACGCCGAGCTGTCCCGCCCCACCGCGTGGGTGATGGGGAACGAGGCCTGGGGCCTGCCGAGCGAGCACCTCGCCCTGGCCGACCAGACGGTCGCCGTGCCGATCTACGGTCACGCCGAGTCCCTGAACCTGGCCACCGCAGCCGCGATCTGCTTGTACGCCTCGGCCTCGGCCCAGCGCGCCACCAACTGAGCGTCGACGAACGAACCGACAAGGAGGGCCCATGTCCGGGCCGAACGACAACTACGACCCGAAGCAGGTGGCCGCGCTGAGCGCGGAGTCCCTGGACGCGATGGTGGCGGCTGCGCTGGCGGCGTTCGCCGCGGCGTCCGACAGTGCGGCGTTGAAGGAGGCCCGCCTGGCCCACGCCGGTGAGCGGGCGCCCATCGCGCTGGCCAACCGTGAGATCGGCGCGCTGCCTCCGGCCGCCCGCAAGGACGCCGGCCAGCGCATCGGGGCCGCCCGCGCCCTGATCACCGAGGGCCTCGCCGCCCGCCAGGCCGAGGTCGAGGCCGCCGAGCTGGAGCGTGCCCTGGTCGAGGAGACCGTCGACGTCACGCTGCCGGTGGCGCTGGCCCCTCAGGGTGCGATCCACCCGATCACGGGCCTGATCGACCTGATGAGCGACGTCTTCGTCGCCATGGGCTGGGAGGTCGCCGAGGGTCCCGAGGCCGAAGCCGAGTGGCTGAACTTCGACGCGCTCAACATCAGCCCCGACCACCCCGCGCGGGGCGAGACCGACACCCTGTTCGTGGCGCCGGCCAACAGCCACGTCGTGATGCGCACCCACACCTCGCCGGTCCAGATCCGGTCGTTGCTCGACCGTGAGCTGCCGGTCTACGTCGTGTGCCCCGGCAAGGTCTACCGCGCCGACGAGTTCGACGCGACGCACGTCCCGGTGTTCCACCAGATCGAGGGCCTCGTCGTCGACCAGGGCATCACCATGGCCCACCTCAAGGGCACCCTCGACCACCTGGCACGCGAGATGTTCGGCGACATCCGCACGCGGTTCCGCCCCAACTACTTCCCGTTCACCGAGCCCAGCGCCGAGTACGACCTCGAGTGCTTCGTGTGCCACGGCGCCTCGGTGGGCAACCCCGACGCGCCCTGCAAGACCTGCCGCAGCGAGGGCTGGATCGAGTGGGGCGGCTGTGGCGTCGTCAACCCGCGCGTACTGGAGGCTGCCGGCGTCGACTCGAGCGTCTACTCGGGCTTCGCGTTCGGCATGGGCATCGAGCGCACGCTGATGTTCCGCAACAACGCCGCCGACATGCGCGACATGGTCGAGGGAGACGTCCGGTTCAGCCGGATGCTGAAGGGAGAGTCCCGGTGAGGGCAACCAAGAGCTGGATCGCCGAGTACGCCGACCTGCCCGCCGGCCTCGGCGTGTGGCAGCTGGCGGACGCGCTGGTCAGCGCCGGGCTGGAGGTCGAGCAGGTCGAGACCATCGGCGGCGACGTGTCGGGGCCGGTCGTCATCGGCCGCGTCGTCGACTTCGTCGAGGAGGCGCAGAAGAACGGCAAGACCATCCGCTGGTGTCACGTCGACGTCGGCCCCGAGCACGCCCCGGACGCCGCCCCCGGCCCGCTGGCCAAGGGCGGGGAGGTCGTGGAGCTGGCCACGGCGTCCGGTGACGCCTACTGGCCGCGCGGCGTCATCTGCGGCGCACTGAACTTCGTCCCCGGCGACCACGTCGTGGTCGCGCTCCCGGGCGCCACGCTGCCCGGCCCGTTCCCGATCGGCTCGCGCAAGACCTACGGGCACGTCTCTGACGGCATGATCTGCGCCGAGGACGAGCTGGGCCTGGGCGAGGACCACACCGGCATCATCGTGCTCGGTGACGCCGACGACGCGGGCAACCCCTGGACCATCGGCGCCCCGGCGCTGGAAGCCATGGGCGTGTCCGACGACGTCCTCGACATGCCGGTCACCCCCGACATGGGGCACTGCCTGAGCGTGCGCGGCCTGGCCCGTGAGGCGTCCCAGGCCCTCGGCGTCGGCTACCGCGACGTCATCGCCCACGCCACCCCGGCCCCGAGCCAGGGCGGCCACCCCGTCGTGCTCGAGTCCGAGGCCTGCCCGCTGTTCGTCGCGCTCACGGTGGAGGGCTTCGACCCCACCGCCGAGTCGCCGGCCTGGATGAAGCAGCGCCTCGCCGCGTGCGGCATGCGCTCGATCTCGCTGAGCGTCGACATCTCCAACTACGTGATGCTCGAGACCGGCCAGCCCAACCACTGCTACGACGCCGACGCCCTGCAGGGCGCGATCGTGGTGCGCCAGGCGAAGCCGGGCGAGACCATCACCACGCTCGACGACGTCGTGCGCACGCTGGACGAGGCCGACCTGGTCATCACCGACGACCGTGGCCCCATCGGCATCGCCGGCGTCATGGGCGGCGAGGACACCGAGCTGCGCGACACCACGACCCGCATCGTGATCGAGGCCGCCAACTTCGACCCGGTCTCGATCGCGCGCACCTCGCGCCGGCACAAGCTGGGCTCCGAGGCCTCGCGGCGCTTCGAGCGCTCGGTCGACCCGGGGGCCGCCTACGGCGCCGCCCGCCGCGTCGCCGACCTGCTCATCGAGCTCGGTGGCGGACGCCTCGCGGCCGAGACGGTCGCCGGTGCGGTCCCCGCCATGCCGGTGCAGACGATCGACGCCGGCCTGCCGCAGCGCATCCTCGGCATGCCCGTGGACGCCGACCGCGTGGTCGAGATCCTCACCGCCTCCGGGGTGGAGGTCGCCCGCGACGGCGACACGCTCACCCTGACGCCGCCGTCGTGGCGCGCCGACCTCGTCGACGCCTACGACTACGTCGAGGAGGTCGGCATCAAGGTCGGCTACGACCACCTGCCCTCGATCGTGCCGACGGCCCCGGTGAGCCACGGCTACACCACTGAGCAGAAGCTGCGCCGCGCCATCGGCCGCGCGCTGGCGGCGTCCGGTTTCGTCGAGGTGCTGACCTTCCCGTGGGCCTCGGACGCCGACGCCGACGCGCTCGGCCTGGACGCCGACGACCCGCGCCGCCGCACCGTCGCCCTGAGCAACCCGCTGGCCGAGACGGCGCCGCTGCTGCGCACCTCGCTGCTGCCGGGGCTGTTCGGGGCCGTCGCGCGCAACGCGTCACGCGGCGCCGACGACCTCGCGCTCTTCGAGGCGGGCCGGGTGTTCTTCGCCTCCGAGACCGGAGAAGCGGCCCCGCTGCCGTCGGTCGCGGGCCGGCCCAGCGACGACGAGCTCGAGGGCATCGAGCGCGCCATCCCGTGGCAGCCGCGCAACCTGGCCGCCGTCCTGACGGGTGCCTGGCAGCCCGCCGGGTGGCAGGGGCCCGCGACGCCGGCGTCCTGGACGCAGGCGATCGCCTTCGCCGAGGTGGCCGCGGGCGTGGTCGGCGTCCCGCTCGAGCGCCGCGCCGCCCAGCAGGCGCCGTGGCACCCCGGCCGTTGCGCCGAGCTCGTGGTCGGCGACACCGTCGTCGGCTACGCCGGCGAGCTGCACCCGAGCGTGGTCAAGGCGTTCGAGCTGCCCGCGCGCACCGCGGCCGTCGAGCTCGACCTCGACCTGCTGGTCAGCCTGTTCGGCGGCGCCGGTGTGCTCGACCCCGTGTCGGCGCAGCCGGTGGCCAAGGAGGACATCGCGCTGATCGTGGACGAGTCCGTGCCCGTGGCCGAGCTCCAGGCTGCCGTCGAGTCCGGTGGGGGAGAGCTGCTGGAGTCCGTGCGGCTGTTCGACATCTATCGCGGCGCCCAGGTGCCCGAGGGCAAGAAGTCGGTGGCGTTCGCGCTGCGCCTGCGGGCGTCCGACCGCACGCTCACCGACGCCGACGCCGCGGCCGTGCGCGAGGCGTCCGTCGCCGCTGCCGTCGAGCGCTTCGGGGCCGAGCTGCGCGCCTGAGGTCGTCGATGACCCTGCTGCCGTTCTTCCCCGACGACGTCGCCGACGCCGACGCGCTGTACGACTCGTTCAGCGCGTGGGCGCAGCGCGACGGGCTGGTGCTCTACCCGCACCAGGACGAGGCGCTCATCGAGGTCCTCTCGGGCAGCAACGTCGTCGTCACCACCCCGACGGGCAGCGGCAAGTCGCTCATCGCCACCGCGGCGCACTTCGCGGCGCGGGCGGCGGGGCAGCGCACCTACTACACGGCGCCCATCAAGGCGCTGGTCAGCGAGAAGTTCTTCGCGCTCGTCGACACCTTCGGGGCGGCGAACGTGGGCATGGTCACCGGCGACGCCTCGGTCAACGGGGACGCGCCGATCGTGTGCTGCACCGCCGAGATCCTGGCCAACATCGCCCTGCGCGAGGGGGCAGACGCCGACGTCGGCCAGGTCGTCATGGACGAGTTCCACTTCATCGCCGACCCCGACCGGGGCTGGGCCTGGCACGTGCCGCTGGTGGAGCTGCCGCAGGCGCAGTTCGTGATCATGTCGGCCACGCTGGGTGACGTCACCAAGCTCGCCGGACGCCTCGAGGCCACCACGGACCGGCCCACGGCCGTCATCGGCGGGGTCACCCGCCCGGTGCCGCTGTCGTACGCGTGGTCGCTGGAGCCGATCCACGAGACGATCTCCCAGCTCGTGGCGACCCACCAGGCCCCGGTGTACGTCGTGCACTCCACGCAGGCCGCGGCGGTGGAGCGGGCCCAGGCGCTGCTCAGCCAGGGCGTCACCGACGCGGGACGCCGGGCCGAGTTGGCCGAGGAGCTCAAGGGCTTCCCGTTCGCGTCGGGCTTCGGCCAGAGCCTGGCCAAGCTGCTGCGCGCCGGCATCGCCGTGCACCACGCGGGCATGCTGCCGCGCTACCGCCGCCTCGTCGAGCGCCTCGCCCAGCGCGGCCTGCTCGCGGTGATCTGCGGCACCGACACGCTCGGGGTGGGCATCAACGTGCCGATCCGCACCGTGCTGTTCTCGGCGCTGACCAAGTTCGACGGGCGCCGCCAGCGCATCCTGCGCAGCCGGGAGTTCCACCAGATCGGCGGGCGCGCCGGTCGGGCCGGCTTCGACACGGTCGGGTACGTGGTCGCGCAGGCCCCCGAGCACGAGGTCGAGAACGCGAAGATCCTCGCGAAGTTCGCCGACGACCCCAAGAAGCTGCGCTCGGTGCGCCGCAAGAAGGCGCCCGAGGGCTTCGTCAACTGGACCGAGACCACCTTCACCAAGCTCGTCGAGTCCGAGCCCGAGGAGCTGCACCCGCGGCTGGCGATCAGCCACGCGCTGCTGCTCAACCTGCTGCAGCGCGACGAGGACACCGGCGCGGCCGTGGCCCGCCTGATCGACTCCGTCGACCCGGACGCCGCCACGCGTCGGCGGCTCATCCGGCGTGCGGCGCAGATCGGCCGCTCGCTGCTGCGGGCCGGCGTCGTGACCCGCCTGGCCGCCCCCACCGTGGGCGGCCGCCGCCACGCGCTCGCGGTCGACCTGCAGCGCGACTTCGCGCTCAACCAGCCCCTGTCAGCCTTCGCGGTCGCCGTGGTCGAGACCCTTGACGCCGAGGCCCCCGGCTACGCCCTCGACGTCGTGAGCGTCATCGAGGCCACCCTCGAGAACCCGATGGTGGTGCTGCTCCAGCAGCAGTTCCGTGCGCGCGGCGAGGCCGTGGCCGAGATGAAGGCCGACGGCATGGAGTACGACGAGCGCATGGACGCCCTCGACGAGGTGACCTGGCCGCAGCCGCTCGCGGAGTTCCTCGAGCACGCCCACGCCACCTACGCCGCCGCGCACCCGTGGCTGGCCGAGACGCCGGTGCGTCCCAAGAGCGTGGTGCGGGACATGTACGAGCGCGGCATGCGGTTCGGCGAGTTCGTGGCGCACTACAAGGTGCAGCGCAGCGAGGGCCTCCTCCTGCGCTACCTGTCCGACGCGTACCGGGCCCTGCGGCAGACGGTGCCCGAGGCGTCCCGCACCGAGGAACTGGCCGACCTGATCGCCTGGCTCGGCGAGGTCACCCGCCTCACCGACTCCTCGCTGATCGACGAGTGGAACAAGCTGGCCGACCTCGCGGGCGAGCCGGCGGCGTCCGTCGACGAGGCCCCGCCGCCGAGCCGACCGGTGACGGGCAACGAGCGCGCGTTCCGGGTGCTGGTCCGCAACGCGATGTGGCGGCGCATCGAGCTCATGGCCGACGACGACGTGGACACGCTGGCCACGCTCGAGACCGGCCAGTCGGTCGTGATGACGCGGGCGCACTGGGACGAGGCGTTGGGCGCCTACTGGGACGAGCACGACGAGATCGGCACCGACGCCGACGCACGCGGGCCGAAGTACTTCGACGTGACGGTCGCCACCGGCTCACGGGCCGGCCGGACGTGGCAGGTGCGTCAGGTGGTGGCGGACCCGGAGGGCAACCACGACTGGGCGCTGCACGCGTGGGTGGACCTCGACGAGTGCGACGAGGCCGGAGACCTCGTCCTGCACGTGACCGACTTCAGCCGGCAGGACTGACTGCCTCAGTCGTCGAACAGCGCGCGGCGCGGGAGCGCCTGCATCGCCACGGTGGCGTCCTCGTCGACCGGCTCGGCCGTCGCCGGGGCCGTCGCGGCCTCGGCCTGCTGCTCGGTGAGCAGGTGGGCGATCAGGGCGGCGGTGGGGCGCTCCTCGGGCTCCTTGGCCAGGCAGGCCGTGATCAGCTGCTCGAGGTCGGCGGGCGTGTCGTCGGGCAGCGGGGGCGGGGGCTCCTGCACGTGGGCGAGCGCCGTCGCGATGGGCGTGCCCTTGTCGAACGGCTTCGAGGCCGACAGCATCTCGTGGGCCAGGACGCCCAGGCCGTAGACGTCGGTCGGCGGGCCGACCGTCTGGCCCATCGCCTGCTCGGGGCTGAGGTAGTGCGCGGTGCCCAGCACGTTGCCGGTCATGGTGCGCGAGTCGCTGTCGATCGAGCGCGCGATGCCGAAGTCCATCAGCTGGGCCTGGTCGCCGCTGATCAGGACGTTGGCGGGCTTGATGTCGCGGTGGATGATGCCGGCGTCGTGCGCCACAGCCAAGGCGGAGGCCAGCTGGCCCAGCAGGCGGCGGACGTCCTCGGCGGGCAGCGGCCCGGCGGCGAGGACGCCGGCGAGGGTCGGCCCGTCCACGAACTCCATGACGAGGAAGAACAATCCCTCGTGCTCGCCGAAGTCGTGGATGGTCACGGTGTTGGGGTGGGACAGCTGGGCGGCGAACTTCGCCTCGTCGCGGAACCGCTCGACCAGGGCGATCTCGTCCTGCGTGTGCGGGTGCATGATCTTGAGGGCGACCTGGCGCTCAAGGGTCTCGTCGACGGCCTCCCACACCTGGCCCATGCCGCCGGAGGCCACGTGGCGGATCATCCGGTAGCGACCGGCCAGAACCAGCCCGGGACGCAGTCGCTGCATGCCATCCTCCGCTTCGCGTCGGTCGGCGTTCCCCTGACGCGATCCGACCGTGACAAGCATACTTGCCGCGGCCCCGATCACGTCATCGGGGCCGTCGGTTGCCGTCAGGCCTCCCGGCACACCCCGTCGGCGATCGCGGCCGCGCTGGCGGCGGCGGCCACGGCCGGGGCCACGAGGGCGTCGAACACGGTCGGGATGATGTGGACCGGGCTGAGGTCGTCGCCGACCACGTCGGCGATCGCGTGCGCGGCGGCCAGCTTCATGTTCTCGGTGATCTTGCGGGCGCGGGCGTCGAGGGCGCCCCGGAAGATGCCGGGGAACGCGAGCACGTTGTTGATCTGGTTCGGGAAGTCGCTGCGCCCGGTGGCGATGACGGCCGCGATGTCCTTGATCAGCTCGGGGCGGATCTCGGGGTCGGGGTTGGCCATCGCGAACACGATCGGGTTCGGCGCCATCGAGCGGACGTCGTCGACGGTCAGCACGTTGGGGGCCGATAGCCCGATGAAGACGTCGGCGCCGGCGATCACGTCGGTGATCGAGCCCTCGAGCTTGTCGGGGTTGGTGTTCTCGGCGAACCAGCGCTTGCTCGAGTCGAGGTCCTCCCGGCCCTCGTGCACGACGCCGGCGTGGTCGACACCGATGATGTGGGTGGCGCCCAGCGCCATCACCATCTTCATCACCGCGATGCCGGCCGCGCCGACCCCCGCCGTGACGAGCTTGATGTCGGCGATGTCCTTGCCGACGATCTTCAGGGCGTTGATGAGGGCCGCGACCACGACGATCGCGGTGCCGTGCTGGTCGTCGTGGAACACGGGGATGTCCATCGACGCGGCCAGGCGCTCCTCGATGTCGAAGGCCTGCGGGGCGGCGATGTCCTCGAGGTTGATGCCGCCGAACGTGGGCTCGAGCTTCTGCACCAGCGAGACGATCTCGTCGGGGTCGGTGGTGTCGATGCAGATCGGGAAGGCGTCCACCCCGCCGAAGTGCTTGAACAGCTGGGCCTTGCCCTCCATGACCGGCATGGCGGCGCGCGGGCCGATGTTGCCCAGGCCGAGCACGGCGGTGCCGTCGGAGACGATCGCGACGGTGTTCTTGCGGATCGTGTGCGTGAACGAGCGGGCGGGGTCGGCCGCGATCGCGCGGCACTCGCGGGCCACGCCGGGGGTGTAGAGCATGGCGAGGTCGTCCATGTCGGTGAGTTCCGACTTCGACACCACGGCGATCTTGCCGCCCTCGTGCAGGCTGTGCACCCGGTCGTCCCACTCGAGGATCTCGACGCCCTCGAGGTCCTCGATGGCCTGCCGGACCTCGTTCTGGTGGTCGAGGGAGTAGCAGTAGATCGTGATGTCGTCGTGCAGGACGGCGCCGTGCACGGTGAAGCCCTCCAGGGCGGTGATGTTCGCGCCCACGTCGCCGATGGCCACGGCGACGCGGCCGAGCGTGCCCGGCTCGTTCACCATGCTGAGGCGGGTGCGGATCGAGAAGGCGGGCGAAGGCGTCTGGCGAGTCACGCCGGGAGGCTATCGGGATTCGCGCGGCACCGGCGTGTGTGCCCACCTCCCGGCCTCGTCAGTGGCGGGTCGGGTCCTGCGGTGCGGTGTCGAAGGCATCGGGGACGCCGTCGGCGTCGGTGTCGCTGGTCTCGGCCAGGGCGATGGCCCGGTGCCTCCGGTTGCTGGGCACGAGGATGCCGGCGGCCAGGACCGCGGCCAGGACCGAGGCGAGCAGCACCCCCACCTTGGCGGCGTCGTTGTGGTCGCTGCCCAGCCCGAAGCTCAGCTCGCCCACCAGCAGGGACACGGTGAAGCCGATGCCGGCCAGCACGCCGACGCCGGCCATGTCGCCCCAGCGCAGGGCCGGGTCGAGCGTGGCGCGGGTGAACCTCGTCAACAGGAACGTGGAGGCGACGATGCCGATCGGCTTGCCCAGCACGAGGCCGACGATGATGCCGAGGGCCACCGGGGAGGTGACCGCCTCGACGAGGCCGTCGAGGCCGCCGACGGCGACACCCGCGGAGAAGAACGCGAACACGGGCACCGCGAACCCCGTCGACAGCGGGCGGTAGGCGTGCTCGAAGGTCATCGCGAGCCCGTGGCCCTCGCCGGCGTCGGGGTCCTTGCGGCGTACCGGGACCAGGAAGCCCAGGACCACGCCCGCGATGGTGGCGTGGATCCCCGCCTCGTGGAGCAGGGCCCACGCCACGACCGCGATCGGGAGCAGGACGAGCCACGGCGTCCACGGCCGTTCGGCGAACCAGCGGGGGCGGGTCTGGACAAGGACGCCGTACAGCGCCACCGGCACCAGGAACAACCCGAGCGCGACCACGTTGACCGACTCGGTGTAGAAGAGCGCGATGATCGTGATCGCGATCAGGTCGTCGACCACGGCGAGCGTCAGCAGGAAGATGCGCAGCGGCGAGGGCAGGTGGGAGCCGATGATGGCCAGCACCGCCACGGCGAACGCGATGTCGGTCGCGGTCGGGATCGCCCAGCCGCGCAGTGTCTCGCCCTGGCCCCAGTTGATCGCCGCGTAGATCAGCGCGGGGACGATGACGCCGCCCGCCGCCGCCACGACCGGGACCATCGCCCGCTGGGGGTTGCGCAGGTCGCCCGCGACGAACTCGTGCTTGAGCTCGAGGCCGACCAGGAAGAAGAACACGGCCAGCAGGCCGTCCGCCGCCCACGCGCCGAGGCTCAGGTCGAGGTGGAGCGACGCGGGGCCGATGCGCAGGTCGCGCAGGGCGAAGTAGGAGTCGGCCGCGGGGGAGTTGGCCCAGATGATGGCGACCAGGGCGGCCACCATGAGCATGATGCCGCCGGTGGTCTCCTTGCGCAGGATCGCGCCGATGCGCAGGTGCTCCGGATAGCTGCCGGGCGACAGGATGCGGCGCAGGCGGCTGGGGGATGACGGGTTCAAGGGATTCTCCCGGGGTCGTCGGACATCGACGCCGACCAGACTTCCCGGCACACCGGGGAACACTGTACCCATCCCCGGGCGGCCGGTTCGGGCCGATACGATCGCACCATGGCCCTCTCCGCGCACCAGGTGCTCGACGCGGCGCGTTCGATCCTGGATGCCGATGGGCTCGAGGGGCTGTCCATGCGTCGGGTCGCCGCCGCGCTCGAGGTCCAGCCCGGGGCGCTCTACCACCACGTCCCCGACAAGCAGACCCTGCTGGCCGGGGTCGCGGACCAGATCCTCGGTGAGGTCGACGAACCCCTCGGGCTGTGGCGTCCGGCCGTGGAGGCCTGGACCGCCAGCCTGCGCGCGGTCCTGCTCGCCCACCGCGACTCGGCCGAGTTGGTCGCGACGGCCCGTGGCTTCCGCCTCTCGCGCCACGACACCACGCGTCACCCGGCGACGCTGTTGGCCACCGCGGGGCTGTCCACCGTCGAGGCGCGCGGCGCGGCGTCCGCTCTGTTGTACTTCGTCCTCGGCCACGTCGCCGAGGAACAGGCGCGGCTCGACTGGGAACGGTTCCACCCCGCCGACCCCGGCAAGGCCATGGACGCCGACGCTGCGTTCGCCCTCGGGGTGGGGCTGATCCTCGACGGCGTGTCCGCGCGCTGAGCGCAGGCTCTGGTCGTGCCTCCCGCTTCGCCGCGGCGGGCGGAAGGCAGGCTCTGGTCGTGCCTCCCGCTTCGCCGCGGCGCACGGAGCACGGGCTGTCGGCGCTGAGACGACTTGGAATATCTATTCCAATGAGGGCATACTCATGCGCATGACGACGAAGATTGCGGTCGCGGGCTGCACGGGGTACGCCGGGGGAGAGATCCTGCGGCTCCTCCTGGGGCGCGACGACATCGAGATCGGTGCCCTGACGGCGAAGTCCTCCGCCGGGTCCCGCCTGGGCGAGCACCACCAGCACCTGGCGCCGCTGTTCGACCGCGTCGTCCTCGACACCACCCCCGAGAACCTCGCCGGCCACGACGTCGTCTTCCTCGCCCTGCCGCACGGCACGTCGGCCGAGGTCGCGGCCCAGCTGGGCGACGACGTGCTGGTCATCGACTCCGGCGCCGACTTCCGCCTCGAGGATTCCGAGGCCTGGCGGCAGTTCTACGGCACCGAGCACGCGGGGACCTGGCCCTACGGCCTGCCCGAGCTGCCCGGCCAGCGCGAGGCCCTGGCCACGGCCAAGCGCATCGCCGTGCCCGGTTGCTTCCCGACCACGGTCACCCTCGGCCTCGCCCCGGCCCTGCAGGCGGGCCTCGTCGACGGGCACGACGTCGTCGTGGTCGCCCCGACCGGCCCCTCGGGCGCGGGCAAGTCCCTCAAGCCGCACCTGCTGGGCAGCGAGCTGATGGGCTCGGCGTCCGCCTACGGGGTCGGGGGAGTGCACCGCCACGTCCCGGAGATGCTGCAGAACTTCCGCAAGCTGGGCGCCGAGGCACCGACCATCTCCTTCACCCCGGTCCTGGTCCCGATGTCGCGCGGCATCCTGGCCACGGTCACCGCCCCGCTGGCCGGAGCCACGACCACCGCCGAGGCCCGCGCCGCCTACGAGCAGGCCTGGGCCGACGAGCCGTTCGTGCACCTGCTGCCGGAGGGCCTGTGGCCCCAGACCCAGTCGGTGGTCGGCTCCAACCACGTGCACGTGCAGGTGGCCGTCGACGCCGCCGCGAACCGCCTGGTTGTGGTCGCCGCCCTCGACAACCTCACCAAGGGCACCGCCGGCGGTGCCATCCAGTCCATGAACCTCGCCCTGGGCCTCCCCGAGACCCTCGGCCTCACCACGTTGGGAGTCGCCCCGTGAGCGTCACCGCAGCCAAGGGCTTCACCGCCGCCGGCGTCAAGGCCGGCATCAAGGCGTCCGGCAACCACGACCTCGCGCTCGTGCGCAACGAGGGCCCGGCCAAGGTCGCGGCCGGCGTCTTCACCACCAACCGCTTCCAGGCCGCCCCCGTGGTGTGGTCCATCGACGTGCTCGCCGGCGGCCAGCTGGACGCCGTCGTCCTCAACTCCGGCGGCGCCAACGCCTGCACCGGCCCCGACGGGCTGGCCGACGCCCGCGCCATGGCCGAGGCCACGGCGTCCGCGCTCGGCACCACCCCCGACCAGGTTGCGGTCTGCTCGACAGGCCTGATCGGCGTCCGCCTCCCCATGGACGCCGTGCACGCCGGCATCGCCGCCGCTGCCGCCGGCCTCGCCGCCGACGGGGCCTCGGACGCCGCGCTGGCGATCATGACCACCGACACCGTGCCGAAGCAGGCGGCCACCACGAGCGAGGCCGGATGGAGCGTCGGCGGCATGGCCAAGGGAGCCGGCATGCTGGCCCCCGCGCTCGCCACCATGCTCGTGGTCGTCACCACCGACGCCGACCTCACCCCGGCGCAGGCCGACACCGCCCTGCGCGCCGCGACCCGGGTCACGTTCGACCGCACCGACTCCGACGGCTGCATGTCGACCAACGACACCGTGATCCTGATGGCCTCCGGCGCCTCGGGCGTGGGCCCCGACCTCGAGGCGTTCACCGACGCCCTCACCCAGGTCTGCGGGTCGCTGGCCCGCCAGCTGCTGTCGGACGCCGAGGGGTCCAGCCACGACATCGCCGTCACGGTCGTCAACGCCGCCACCGAGGACGACGCCGTGGACGTCGCCCGCTGTGTGACCCGCTCCAACCTGTTCAAGACCGCGATCTTCGGCAACGACCCCAACTGGGGCCGGGTGCTGGCCTCGGCCGGCACCTCGAGGGCGACCTTCGACCCCGACCGGGTGAGCGTCTCGTTCAACGGCGTGAAGGTCTTCGACACCGGTGCCCTCGGCGAGGACCGCTCGCTGGTCGACCTCACCGACCGCGAGGTGCTCGTCGAGATCGACCTCGCCGCCGGCCCGGCGTCGGCCACCGTGTGGACCAACGACCTCACCTACGACTACGTGCGCGAGAACGCGGAGTACAGCTCATGACCTACACCACCCGCACCGCCGAGCTCCAGGGCGAGGTCTACACCAAGGCCGGCACCCTCATCGAGGCGCTGCCCTGGCTCACCAAGTACGCCGGCGCCACGCTGGTGGTGAAGTACGGCGGCAACGCGATGGTCAGCGAGGAGCTCAAGCGCGCCTTCGTGGAGGACATCGTCTTCCTGCGCCGCTGCGGCATCCGGCCCGTCGTCGTGCACGGCGGCGGCCCCCAGATCAACCTGATGCTCGACAAGCTCGGCATCGCCAGCGAGTTCAAGGGCGGCCTGCGCGTCACCAGCCCCGAGGCCATGGACGTCGTCCGGATGGTCCTCGTCGGCCAGGTCGGGCGCGAGCTCGTCGGCCTGCTCAACCAGCACGGACCCCTGGCCGTCGGCATGTCGGGCGAGGACGGCGGCCTGTTCACCGCCCAGCGCCGCGGCACCGTCGTCGACGGCGAGGAGGTCGACCTCGGGCTCGTCGGCGAGGTCGCCTCGGTCAACACCGACGCGATCTCCGACCTCATCGAGGCCGGGCGCATCCCCGTGGTCGCCTCGGTCTCCCCGGACGCCGAGGGTGCGGTCCACAACCTCAACGCCGACACCGCCGCGGCCGCGCTCGCCGCCGCGCTGGGCGCCGACCGGCTGATCATCCTCACCGACGTGGAGGGCCTGTACGCCAACTGGCCCAGCACCGACGAGATCATCGCCCGGATCACCACCTCCGACCTGCGGGCCCTGCTGCCCACGCTGGCCAGCGGGATGATCCCCAAGATGGAGGCGTGCCTGGCCGCGGTCGAGGACGGCGTGCCGCTGGCCACGATCGTCGACGGTCGCCAGCCGCACTCGCTGCTGCTGGAGATCTTCACCGACGAGGGTGTCGGCACGATGGTGGTGCCCGGATGAGCAACGCGGACGTCCTGGGCCGCTACGGCGCGGCCATGATGCAGACCTTCGGCATCCCGCCGCGGGTGCTCGTGCGCGGCGCGGGCCCCTGGGTGTGGGACGCCGACGGCACCCCTTACCTGGACCTCCTGGCCGGCATCGCGGTGAACTCCCTCGGCCACGCCCACCCGCGCGTGGTGGCGGCGATCACCGAGCAGGCCGGGCGCCTGATGCACATCTCGAACCTGTTCGCCTCCGAGCCCCAGGTCGCCCTCGGCGAGCGCCTCGACGCGCTCGTGGCCGGCGACTCGGGCCTCCCCGCGCGCACGTTCCTGACCAACTCCGGCACCGAGGCCAACGAGGCCGCCCTCAAGGTGACCCGCCTGACCGGGCGGCCGCGCCTGGTGGCCATGGAGGGCTCCTTCCACGGCCGGTCGCTCGGCGCGCTGTCGGTCACCGCGGCGGCCGCGTACCGCGAGCCGTTCGAGCCGCTGCCGGGCAACGTCACGTGGGTGCCCTACGGCGACCTGGACGCCCTCGCGGCCGTGATGGGCGACGACGTCGCCGCGGTCGTGGTCGAACCCGTCCAGGGCGAGAACGGAGCGATCAGCCCGCCGGAGGGCTGGCTCGCCGGCGTCCGAGCGCTGTGCGACGAGCATGGCGCGCTGCTGTGGCTGGACGAGGTCCAGACCGGCATCGGGCGCTGCGGGGGCTGGCTGGCATCGGCGACCGAGGGCGTGCGCGGTGACGTCGTCACCCTCGCCAAGGGCCTGGGCGGCGGCTTCCCGGTCGGGGCCTGCGTGGCCGTCGGCGACGCCGCGACCCTGCTACAGGCCGGGCACCACGGCACCACCTTCGGGGGCAACCCCCTGGCCGCCACCGTGGCCCTGACGGTGCTCGACGTCATCGAGTCCGAGGGACTCTTGGAGCACGCCCGGGAGACCGGCGACTGGCTCGCCGGCGCGATCGAGGGCCTCGGCCTGTCCGAGGTCAGCCACGTCCGTGGGCGCGGCCTGCTGCGCGGCGTGGTGCTCAACCAGCCGAACGCGCGCGAGGTGCTCGCCGCCGCGCTGGAGGCCGGGTTCATCGTCAACGCGCCCCGCCCCGACGTGCTGCGGCTGGCCCCGCCCCTGGTGGTCACCCGCGACGAGCTCCAGCTCTTCGTCGACGCCCTGCCCGGCCTGGTGCGGGCATGACCGAGCGGTCGGTGCCCGGCACCAAGGCCGCCCGCCAGGGCCTCATCGTCGACCTGTTGACCCGCGAGGCGATCCGGTCGCAGACCGAGCTGGCCGAGCTGCTCGCGGCCGAGGGCTTCGTCGTCACGCAGGGGACGCTGTCCAAGGACCTGGTCGACGTGGGCGCCGTCCGGTTGCGCGGGGCGTCCGGTGAGCTGACCTACGCCGTGCGCGACGTCGAGGCGTCCGACGTGAAGCGGGCGCACGCCCGCCTGGTCCGGCTGGCGTCCGAGCTGCTCCTCTCGGCCGAGGCGTCCGCGAACCTCGTCGTCGTCAAGACCCCGCCGGGGGCGGCGCAGTTCCTCGCCTCGGCGATCGACAAGGCCGGCCTCGACACCGTGCTCGGTACCATCGCCGGGGACGATTCCATCCTCATCGTCAGCCGGGCGCCCGACGGGGGCTCTGCGCTGGCCGAACACCTCCTCGCGCTGGGCGGGGACGACAAGGAAGGCGAAGCATGAGCGAGGCCGAGGGCAGGCTCTGGGGCGGACGGTTCTCCGGGGGGCCCGCGGAGGCGATGTTCGCGCTCAGCAAGTCCACCCAGTTCGACTGGCGGCTGGCCCCCTACGACCTCGCCGGCTCGCGCGCGCACGCGCGCGCCCTGAATAGGGCCGGGTTGCTGACCGACGACGAGCTGGCCGCCATGCTGGCCGGCATCGACGGGCTGGACGCCGACGTCACCTCCGGCGCCTTCTTCGCCGCCCCCACCGACGAGGACGTGCACGGGGCCCTCGAGCGCGGTCTGATGGAGCGCGTCGGCCCCGAGCTCGGCGGACGCCTGCGCGCCGGCCGCTCGCGCAACGACCAGATCGCCACCCTCATCCGGATGTACCTGCGGGACGAGCTGCGCGTCGTCGCCGCCGGGGTGCAGGAGGTCGTCGTCGCCCTGCACGACCAGGCCGTGGAGCACCTCGGCGTGCCGATGCCGGGCCGCACCCACCTGCAGTCGGCCCAGCCCGTGCTGCTGTCGCACCACCTGCTGGCCCACGCGTGGCCGCTGCTGCGCGACGTCGAGCGTCTCCGCGACCTCGACCGGCGGCTCGCCGTGTCGCCCTACGGGTCGGCTGCCCTGGCCGGCACCTCGCTGGGCCTGGACCCTGAGTTCGTCGCCGCGGAGCTGGGCTTCGCCGGCTCGGTGCCCAACTCGATCGACGGCACCGCCGCCCGCGACCTCGTCGCCGAGGCCGCGTTCGTGCTGGCGATGATCGGCGTCGACCTCTCCCGGATCTCGGAGGAGGTCATCCTCTGGTCGACCGTCGAGTTCGGCTTCGCCAGGCTGGACGACGCGTGGTCGACCGGGTCGAGCATCATGCCGCAGAAGAAGAACCCCGACGTCGCCGAGCTCGCCCGCGGCAAGGCCGGGCGTCTGGTGGGCAACCTCGCCGGCCTGCTCACCACCCTCAAGGGACTCCCGCTGGCCTACAACCGCGACCTGCAGGAGGACAAGGAGCCGATCTTCGACGGGCTCGACCAGCTGCGCGTCCTGCTGCCCGCCATGGCGGGGATGATCGGCACCCTGCGCTTCCAGCCCGAGCGGATGGCGGCCCGGGCCCCCGAGGGCTTCTCGCTGGCCACCGACGTCGCCGACTGGCTCGTCCGCCAGCGCGTGCCGTTCGCCCAGGCGCACCACGTCGCCGGCGCCGCCGTCCGCTACTGCGAGGAGCGGGGCATCGAGCTGACCGGCCTAACGGCGTCCGACCTGCCGGCCATCGACGAGCGGCTCACGCCCGGCGTGCTCGAGGTGCTGACCGTGGAGGGCTCGATCAACGCCCGCGACGGTCGCGGCGGCACGGCCTCGGCCCGCGTGGGCGAGCAGCTGAACGAGGTGGCGGACGCGGTCGACGCGATCAGCGAGTGGCTGGTGCCGGTCGAGCCCACCCCCTACGAGCCCGCGGAGGCCGAACTCGCCTGGTTCGCCGAGCCGCCGACGGACGCCTGAACCCACCCGGGCGCCCGGCGCGGCGTCCACTAGGGTGGTGCGTCGTGAACGCACTGATCGACGAACTGTCCTGGCGCGGGCTGATCGCCCACTCGACCGACCTGGACGCCCTCGGCGCCCACCTCGACGAGGGCCCGATCACCGCGTATGTGGGCTTCGACCCCACGGCACCGTCGATCCACATGGGCAACCTCGTGCAGGTGATGGTGCACCGCGCCCTGCAGAAGGCGGGCCACCGCCCGATGTTCCTGGTCGGCGGGTCCACGGGCCTGATCGGTGACCCGAAGCAGGCGGGCGAGCGCGTCATGAACGACGTGGACGTCGTGGCCGGCTGGGTGGAGCGCATCCGCTCGCAGGTCGGCCGGCTCATCGATCTCGAGGGCCCCAACGCCGGCACCCTGGTCAACAACCTCGACTGGACGGCGAAGCTCTCGACGCTGGACTTCCTCCGCGACGTCGGCAAGCACTTCTCGGTCAACCGCATGCTCGACCGCGAGGTGGTCAAGGCGCGCCTGGAGACGGGCATCAGCTACACCGAGTTCAGCTACGTACTGCTGCAGTCGCTCGACTTCCGCGAGCTGTACCGCTCCCACGGGGTCACGATGCAGACCGGCGGCTCCGACCAGTGGGGCAACCTCACAGCCGGTGTGGACCTGATCCGCCGCTCGGACGGCGGCCGGGTGCACGCGTTGGCGACGCCGCTGCTCACCAAGGCCGACGGCACGAAGTTCGGCAAGACCGAGTCCGGCACGGTGTGGCTCGACCCCGAGATGACCTCGCCGTACGCGTTCCACCAGTACTTCCTGAACGCCGAGGACGAGATGGTCGTGGCCTACCTCAAGGTGTTCAGCGAGCGCCCCCGCGACGAGATCGACGACATCGCCGCCCAGCAGGCGGAGAAGCCGTTCCTGCGGATCGCCCAGCGCGCGCTGGCCGACGACATCACCGACCTGGTGCACGGCGAGCCTGAGCGTCGCGCCGCCGAGGCCGCCGCCGCGGCCCTGTTCGGGCGGTCGGAGCTCCGGGACCTGGATGCCCGCACCCTGGCCGCCGTGGCCAAGCAGCTCGAGGCTCCGCGGCTCGAGGCGGGGGAGACGCTGCCGGCCCTGGTCGACGTGCTCGCCGCCTCGGGCGTGGTGCCGAGCAAGTCCGCCGGACGCCGCGCGATCGAGGAGGGTGGTGCCTACCTCAACAACGTCAAGGTCACCGACGTGGACGCCGTGCTGACCCAGGACGACCTCCTCGACGGCCGCTGGGCCGTCGTGCGCCGGGGCAAGAAGACCGTCGGCGCGGTGGAGGTCGTGCGCTGAACCTGCGTCTGACTACGCCGGACGCCGCGGGTCCGCCCTCGATTTGGAATCGGGAGCGGGCCCGTGTAATGTTTACCAAGCGCTCGGGGAGCCGGACGGAGTGGCCAAGCCACGAAGGACGGGCCGGGAGCCGAAGCCCAAACCAACGATGTCAACCCAATTCTTGGGTGGCGTCAGCGACTGGACTTCGAGGGAGGAAAAGCCCGATTTGACTCGGTGAAAATGACTCCCTAAAGTAGATGAGGCCCCGAGGGGATCGCTTCCAGGAAATGGAGCGGGAACCGAGGTGTGTGTCGGAAGTTTGAGAACTCAACAGCGTGCTTAGGTCAATGCCAGTGACCTTCAACTGTCTTTGGATGGTTGTTGGTTGTTGTTTTGCACACTTGAACCTTTTGGTTTCTTGTGTGTCCTCGTTGCCGCCCACTTCTGGTGGGTGGTTTCTTTGAGATGAGTATGAACTAACCTATTTGGTTGGGGTTTGCTTTCTATTTTTTCGATGGAGAGTTTGATCCTGGCTCAGGACGAACGCTGGCGGCGTGCTTAACACATGCAAGTCGAACGGATCATCTTTACTTCGGTTTTGGTGGTTAGTGGCGAACGGGTGAGTAACACGTGAGCAACCTGCCCTTCACTGGGGGATAACTGTGGGAAACTTCAGCTAATACCGCATGTACACCTTCTATCGCATGGTGGTTGGTGGAAAGTTTTTTCGGTGGGGGATGGGCTCGCGGCCTATCAGCTTGTTGGTGGGGTAATGGCCTACCAAGGCTTTGACGGGTAGCCGGCCTGAGAGGGCGACCGGCCACACTGGGACTGAGATACGGCCCAGACTCCTACGGGAGGCAGCAGTGGGGAATATTGCACAATGGACGGAAGTCTGATGCAGCAACGCCGCGTGCGGGATGACGGCCTTCGGGTTGTAAACCGCTTTCACCAGGGGCGAATTTGACGGTACCTGGAGAAGAAGCACCGGCTAACTACGTGCCAGCAGCCGCGGTGATACGTAGGGTGCGAGCGTTGTCCGGATTTATTGGGCGTAAAGAGCTCGTAGGTGGTTTGTTGCGTCGGGAGTGAAAACACGCAGCTTAACTGTGTGCTTGCTTTCGATACGGGCAGACTTGAGGGATGTAGGGGAGAACGGAATTCCTGGTGGAGCGGTGGAATGCGCAGATATCAGGAGGAACACCGGTGGCGAAGGCGGTTCTCTGGACATTTCCTGACGCTGAGGAGCGAAAGCGTGGGGAGCAAACAGGCTTAGATACCCTGGTAGTCCACGCCGTAAACGGTGGGCACTAGGTGTGGGGGACTTCCACGTTCTCCGTGCCGTAGCTAACGCATTAAGTGCCCCGCCTGGGGAGTACGGCCGCAAGGCTAAAACTCAAAGGAATTGACGGGGGCCCGCACAAGCGGCGGAGCATGCGGATTAATTCGATGCAACGCGAAGAACCTTACCTGGGTTTGACATGCACCAGACGACAGCAGAGATGTTGTTTCCTTCGGGCTGGTGTGCAGGTGGTGCATGGCTGTCGTCAGCTCGTGTCGTGAGATGTTGGGTTAAGTCCCGCAACGAGCGCAACCCTCGTCCTATGTTGCCAGCGGGTTATGCCGGGAACTCATGGGAGACTGCCGGGGTCAACTCGGAGGAAGGTGGGGATGACGTCAAGTCATCATGCCCCTTATGTCCAGGGCTTCACGCATGCTACAATGGCTGGTACAAAGTGTTGCGATCCTGTGAGGGTGAGCGAATCACGTAAAGCCAGTCTCAGTTCGGATTGGGGTCTGCAACTCGACCCCATGAAGTCGGAGTCGCTAGTAATCGCAGATCAGCATTGCTGCGGTGAATACGTTCCCGGGCCTTGTACACACCGCCCGTCAAGTCATGAAAGTCGGTAACACCCGAAGCCGGTGGCCCAACCCTTGTGGGGGGAGCCGTCGAAGGTGGGATCGGTAATTAGGACTAAGTCGTAACAAGGTAGCCGTACCGGAAGGTGCGGCTGGATCACCTCCTTTCTAGGGAGCCCTCGTGCCTACCGGCGTCACTGCTGGGGGTCTACTGCTTTCACGGCCGTTCGTGTCGTGGGTGGTTGGGGTGACTGATGTGGATGGTATTGGCCGAGTTCCTGGTTGGGACTCATGCTTCGTGTCTAGTACTGCCTCCCCCGTTGTGGGGTTGGTGTGGAACGGGTGGGGTGTGGGTGCTGGTGGGGGCGGTGGCACGTTGTTGGGTTCTGGGGCTTCCGCCACGATTGTGGTGGGGTCGCGACATGATGACGCCAGGCGGTGCGCGCTCCTGTGGGGGTGTGTGTTGGTTGGTGTTTGTTTGTTGTTTGAGAATTGTATAGTGGACGCGAGCATCTTTTGTAGTTTATTTTGTTGTTGATCGTTTTGATTTGGTGACAAGCTACTAAGGGCGATCGGTGGATGCCTTGGCATCAAGAGCCGATGAAGGACGTTGTAACCTGCGATAAGCCATGGGGAGCTGGTAAACGAGCTTTGATCCGTGGATCTCCGAATAGGGAAACCTCGAATGTCCGGAGTTGTGTCCGGCGACCTCATCCTGAATGTATAGGGGTGTTGGAGGGAACGTGGGGAAGTGAAACATCTCAGTACCCACAGGAAGAGAAAACAATTGTGATTCCGTGAGTAGTGGCGAGCGAAAGCGGAACAGGCCAAACCTGGTGTGTGTGATAGCTGGCAGGCGTTGCATGCTGGGGGTTGTGGGGCCGACCTGGGAGAGCTGCTGGTCTCCGGCGAGTGATAAAGGGAATGCGAAGCTGAACAGCCTGGGATGGTTGGCCAGAGTGCGTGATAGCCGTGTAGGCGTATGTGTTCCCCTCGTGGTCGTTACCCCAAGTAGCACGGAACCCCTGAAATTCTGTGTGAATCTGGCGGGACCACCCGTCAAGCCTAAATACTCCTTGATGACCGATAGCGGACAAGTACCGTGAGGGAAAGGTGAAAAGTACCCCGGGAGGGGAGTGAAATAGTACCTGAAACCGGTCGCCTACAATCCGTCGGAGCCCTGCAATGGGGTGACGGCGTGCCTTTTGAAGAATGAGCCTGCGAGTCAGTGCTCGGTGGCGAGGTTAACCCGTGTGGGGAGCCGTAGCGAAAGCGAGTCCGAATAGGGCGTTTGAGTCGCCGGGTCTGGACCCGAAGCGAAGTGATCTATCCATGGCCAGGGTGAAGCGACGGTAAGACGTCGTGGAGGCCCGAACCCACTTGGGTTGAAAACCGAGGGGATGAGCTGTGGATAGGGGTGAAAGGCCAATCAAACTTCGTGATAGCTGGTTCTCCCCGAAATGCATTTAGGTGCAGCGTCGCCTGTTTCTTGCCGGAGGTAGAGCACTGGATGGTCTAGGGGGCCCACAAGCTTACCGAAATCAGCCAAACTCCGAATGCCGGTAAGTGAAGGGCGGCAGTGAGACTGTGGGGGATAAGCTTCATAGTCGAGAGGGAAACAGCCCAGATCATCAGCTAAGGCCCCTAAGGGACTGCTAAGTGGAAAAGGATGTGGAGTTGCGAAGACAACCAGGAGGTTGGCTTGGAAGCAGCCATCCTTGAAAGAGTGCGTAATAGCTCACTGGTCAAGTGATTCTGCGCCGACAATGTAGCGGGGCTCAAGCAGTCCGCCGAAGCTGTGGCATTCACACGTGTACCTGACGTGAGTCCAGGTGTGTGGGTGGGTAGGGGAGCGTCGTGTGTGTGGTGAAGCATCAGGGTGACCGGGTGTGGAGTGCACACGAGTGAGAATGCAGGCATGAGTAGCGAATGACGGGTGGGAAACCCGTCCGCCGAATATCCAAGGGTTCCAGGGTCAAGCTAATCTGCCCTGGGTAAGTCGGGACCTAAGGCGAGGCCGACAGGCGTAGTCGATGGACAACCAGTTGATATTCTGGTACCGGCGAAGCAACGCCCGTGCCGAGGCCGGTGATACTAAGCACGCGAGACCACTCGTACATCCTTCGGGGTGTTGGGTGGTTGAGTCTGTGACCTGATCCGGTAGTAGGCAAGCTGCGGAGGGACGCAGGAAGGTAGCCCATCCCACGCGATGGTTGTCGTGGGCTAAGCGCGTAGGCCGGCACGTAGGCAAATCCGCGTGCTGTGTGGCTGAGACGTGATGGCACTGCCACTTCGGTGGTGGTGTGGGTGATCCTATGCTGCCTAGAAAAGCTTCGTGAGCGAGTTGTGAGCCGCCCGTACCCCAAACCGACACAGGTGGATAGGTAGAGAATACCAAGGCGATCGAGAGAATCGTGGTGAAGGAACTCGGCAAAATACCCCCGTAACTTCGGGATAAGGGGGACCTGATCCGTCAACCCACTAGCTGGGGGCAGCGGTGAGGGTCGCAGAGACCAGGCCCAAGCGACTGTTTACTAAAAACACAGGTCCGTGCGAAGTTGAAAGACGATGTATACGGACTGACTCCTGCCCGGTGCTGGAAGGTTAAGGGGAACTGTTAGCGCAAGCGAAGCGGTGAACTTAAGCCCCAGTAAACGGCGGTGGTAACTATAACCATCCTAAGGTAGCGAAATTCCTTGTCGGGTAAGTTCCGACCTGCACGAATGGAGTAACGATTTGGGCGCTGTCTCCACCACGAACTCGGCGAAATTGCACTACGAGTAAAGATGCTCGTTACGCGCAGCAGGACGGTAAGACCCCGGGACCTTTACTATAGTTTGGTATTGGTGATCGGTACGACTTGTGTAGGATAGGTGGGAGACTGTGAAGCCGCCACGCCAGTGGGGGTGGAGTCATCGTTGAAATACCACTCTGGTCGTTCTGGTTATCTAACCTCGGACCCTGATCGGGGTCCAGGGACAGTGCCTGATGGGTAGTTTGACTGGGGCGGTCGCCTCCCAAAAGGTAACGGAGGCGCCCAAAGGTTCCCTCAGCCTGGTTGGCAATCAGGTGTCGAGTGTAAGTGCACAAGGGAGCTTGACTGTGAGACAGACATGTCGAGCAGGGACGAAAGTCGGGACTAGTGATCTGACGGTGGCGTGTGGAAGCGCCGTCACTCAACGGATAAAAGGTACCCCGGGGATAACAGGCTGATCTTGCCCGAGCGTCCATAGCGACGGCATGGTTTGGCACCTCGATGTCGGCTCGTCGCATCCTGGGGCTGGAGTCGGTCCCAAGGGTTGGGCTGTTCGCCCATTAAAGCGGCACGCGAGCTGGGTTTAGAACGTCGTGAGACAGTTCGGTCCCTATCCGCTGCGCGCGTTAGAGTCTTGAGAAGGGCTGTCCTTAGTACGAGAGGACCGGGACGGACCAACCTCTGGTGTGCCAGTTGTCCTGCCAAGGGCACGGCTGGTTGGCTACGTTGGGAAATGATAACCGCTGAAAGCATCTAAGCGGGAAGCACGCTTCAAGATGAGGACTCTCACCACCATTGAGTGGGTAAGGCCCCCTACAGACCATGGGGTTGATAGGCCAGACGTGGAAGCACAGCAATGTGTGGAGCTGACTGGTACTAATAGGCCGAGGGCTTGTCACACCACCAAACAAGACAAGCAACCACAAGATGACTATGTGAGCTCTGCTCGCGTCCACTGTACGATATCCCAAACAACAAACATTGGGATCATCCCCCACACCCCAGGTGTGGGACGACAACACAAGAATGTTTCGGTGGCCATTGCGCAAGGGAAACGCCCGGTCCCATTCCGAACCCGGAAGCTAAGCCTTGCAGCGCCGATGGTACTGCACCCGAGGGGGTGTGGGAGAGTAGGACACCGCCGAACACACCCCCCAAAAAGGGGGTGACCCAAGAAGGGCCCACACCACCAGGTGCGGGCCCTTCTTGCGTTGTGGCTCCACACGCTGTGGCAACGGCTTTGCCATGTGTCACCGACCCCGGCAGACTTGTCCGGTGAGCGAAGACAACAATGACCAGCGCCCCCGCGGACGAGGCGGCGACGGACGGCCCCAGAACGGCCCGCGTCGCGGCGGATCCGGCGGCCCCGGCGGCGGCCGATCCTTCGGCAACCGTGACGGCGGGCGTGGTCAGGGTCCGCGCCAGGGGGGCGACCGCCCGGGCTTCCGGCGTGAGGGTGACCGCCAGGGGTTCCGCCGGGACGACAACCGCGATGGCGGGTTCCGCAGGGATGACAACCGGGACGCCGGCTCCCGTCGGGACGATCGTCCGCGTCGGGACGGGGACCGTCCCGGGTTCAAGCGTGACGACAGCCGTGGTGAGCGCCGCTGGGAGGACCGCGGCCCGCGTGAGGGTGGGTTCCGCCGGGACGACCGGCCGCGCCGGGAGGACCGCTCCGGTGAGGGACGCCCGCGCCGCGACGGAGATCGGCCGGGATTCCAGCGCGACGACCGCCGGCAGGGCTTCCGCCGTGACGACAACCGCGAAGGCGGCTTCCGCAGGGACGACAACCGCGAAGGCGGCTTCCGCAGGGACGACAACCGCGACGGCGGCTTCCGCAGGGATGACCGCCCGCGCCGGGATGGCGACCGTCCGGGCTTCAAGCGTGACGACAACCGTGGCGAGCGCCGCTGGGAGGACCGTGGCCCGCGTGAGGGCGGGTTCAGTCGTGATGACCGCCCGCGCCGGGACGGGGACCGTCCGGGCTTCAAGCGTGACGACAACCGTGGCGAGCGCCGCCGGGAGGACCGCGGCCCGCGTGAGGGTGGCTTCCGCCGGGACGACCGCCCGCGCCGGGACGGCGACCGCCCGCGCTGGGAGGACCGCTCCGGTGAGGGACGCCCGCGCCGCGACGGAGATCGGCCGGGATTCCATCGCGACGACCGGCGGCAGGGCTTCCGCCGCGACGACAACCGCGAGGGCGGCTTCCGCAGGGACGATCGCCCGCGCCGGGATGGCGACCGTCCCGCGTTCAGGCGCGACGACAACCGTGGCGACCGCCCGCGCTGGGAGGACCGCGGCCCGCGCGAGGACCGCCGCCGTGACTTCGACGGGGAGGAGCGCGAGCCCTACGTGCCGCGTCCGGGCCTGGCCCCCAAGGAGGACGAGCCCGACACGCCCCAGGACATGGACCTGCGCGACCTGCCGCGTCCCGTCCGGGCCGAGTTGCGGGGGCTGACCCCTGAGTTGGCGCAGATCGTCGGCGCCCACCTGATCATGGCCGGCCAACTGATCTCCTCCGACCCGCAACTCGCCTACCGGCACGCCGAGGCGGCGCGCCGGCGCGCCGCGCGCCTGTCGATCACGCGCGAGGCCACCGGGGAGACCGCCTACGCGGCGGGGGAGTACCAGGTCGCCCTGCACGAGTTCCGCGCGCTGCGCCGCATGCAGGGCGGTACCGAGTACCTGGCCGCCATGGCTGATTGCGAGCGTGCGCTGGGGCGTCCGGAGAAGGCGCTCAAGCTGATCCGCGAGGGCTTGGACGCCAAGCCCGACTTCGGCCAGCGCGTGGAGCTCCGGCTCGTCGAGGCGGGCGCCCGCATCGACCTGGGCCAGGCCCCCGAGGCACTCCGCCTGCTCAAGCACGAGATCGAGGCGTCCGCGGGCCGGGGCTCCCGTGGCGCCCGTGCCCGCCTGCGCTACGGGTACGCCGACCTGCTGGAGCAGACCGGCGACGCCGACGGCGCCGAGAAGTGGTTCGCCGCGGCGGCCGCCCTCGACACCGACGGTGAGACCGACGCCGCCGACCGCGTCGCCGCCCTGCAGGGCATCGTGCTCGAGGTCGACGAGGATTCGCTGGTCGGCCACCCCGAGGACGAGGCCGTCGAGGCTGATGAGGCCGAGGGGGCCGAGGAGGACGACGACATCGAGGCCGAGGTGGCCGAGCTGCTGGGGGAGGACGACGAGTCGTGACCGCCTTCATCGAGGGGTACGACGCGGTCTTCTTCGACCTGGACGGGGTCCTGTACCTCGGGCCCGAGGCGGTCGAGGGGGCGGTGGACGGCGTCCGGCGCCTGCACGAGGCCGGTGTCGCGACGGTCTACGTGACCAACAACGCCGCGCGTAGCACCGCCGTGGTGGCCCACCACTTGGCCGAGCTCGGCTTCGGGGCGCAGGAGCAGGAGGTGGTCTCCAGCGCGCAGGCCGCCAGCGGTCTCCTGCGCCAGGAGCTTCCCGCCGGCAGCAAGGTCCTGGTCGCCGGCACCGACAACCTCGTCGAGCAGGTGCGCCTCGCCGGCATGGAGGTCGTCACGACCTTCGCGGAGGAGCCCGTGGCGGTCATCCAGGGCTACGACCCGGCGATGACGTGGCCGCGCCTCGACCAGGCGGCGATCGCCATCCAGCGCGGCGCCCGGTGGTTCGCGACCAACACCGATTCCACCCGTCCGACCGAGCACGGCCTCGTCCCCGGCGCCGGCGCGGCGATCCAGGCGGTGCGCAACACGGTCGACCACGATCCCGAGGTGGTCGGCAAGCCGTTCCGCCCGCTCATGGACGAGGCGCTGCGGCGCTCGGGAGCGGGGCGTCCGGTCTTCGTGGGTGACCGCATCGACACCGACATCATGGGCGCGCACGCGGTGGGCATCGACTCGTTCCTGGTGTTCACCGGGGCGCACGGCGTCCGGGACCTGTGCCTGGCCCCGGTCGACGGACGCCCGACCGCCATCGGCTGGAACGTCGAGTCCCTGTTCGAACCCCGCCGTACCGCCGCGATCGCCGACGGGGTCGCGACCTGCGGGGCGGTCACGGTGCGCGCCGAGGCGGGCAACGCCCTGCTGGAGGGTGACGTCACCAAGCGCGAGGCCCAACTCGACGCCGCCTGGGCACTCGCCCAGCTGTTCTGGGACGGCTCCGTGTCCACGGGCGAGGCCGTGTTCGCGCGGCTCGACCTGCTGCCCTAGACTTCTTGAACACCGTTCAAGAGGAGATGAACATGGCTCAGCGACGCCAGTCCACCGTCACCGACCTCGCGCTGGTCGCCGTCTTCGCCGGGGTCATCTCGGCCGCGACGCTCGCGCCCGCGATCCCCGTGGGGGCGGTCGGGGTCCCGATCACCCTGCAGACGCTGGCCGTCGCGCTCACCGCGATGATCCTCGGCCCGTGGCGCGGCTTCGCCGCCACCGCGCTGTACGTCATCGTCGGCCTCGCCGGGCTACCCGTGTTCGCCGGCGGGGCGTCCGGCATCGGCGTGCTGGCCAAGCCCTCGGCGGGCTACCTGCTGGCCTTCCCCCTCGCGGCGCTCCTCATCGGCTTCCTGGCCCGCGCGATCGTCTCCCGCAACCAGAAGAGCACCGGCGTGCGCTGGGCGCTGCTGTTCCTGGCCGGCCTGGCCGGCTCGTTCGCCTTCGTGCACCCGATGGGCATCGCCGGCATCGCGATCAACGCCGGCATCCCGGTCGACAAGGCGTTCCTGGCCGACATCGTCTACTGGCCCGGCGACGTCATCAAGAACATCGCGGCGTCCGGCGTCGCCGTGGCCGTGCACCGCGCGTTCCCGGGGCTGCTGGTCCACCCGGCGGTCGAGCGCGCGCAGGCGCAGGAGCCCGTCCCCGCCCGATGATCCAGCTGCAGGGCGTCTCGGTCCGCGTCCCCGTGCCCGGTGCACCGGGGCAGGGCTGGGGCACCCGCACCCTGCTGGAGGACATCACCCTCGACCTGCCCGAGCGGCGCGTCGCCTTCGTCGGCGCGAACGGCTCTGGCAAGTCCACGCTCCTGCGGCTCCTCAACGGTCTGGTCGTGGCCTCGTCGGGACGGGTGCTGGTCGACGGGCTCGACCCGGCGTCCGACGGCAAGGGCGTGCGCCGCAGGGTGGGCTTCGTCTTCACCGACCCGCTCAGCCAGCTCGTCATGCCGACCCCGCTCGAGGACGTCGAGCTCAGCCTGCGCCGCACGATCCGCGACCGCTCGCAGCGCCGGGACGCCGCCCGCGCCCTCCTGGCCGCCCGCGGCCTCGACCACGTGGCCGAGCAGTCGATCTACGACCTGTCGGGCGGGGAGCGGCAGCTCGCGGCCCTGACCGCCGTGCTGGCCGTCGACCCGGCGATCCTCGTCGCGGACGAGCCGACGACCCTGCTCGACCTGCGCAACCGCCTCGTGCTGCGGCGGGTGCTCACGGAGCTCGACCAGCAGGTCGTGCTCGCCACGCACGACCTCGACCTCGCCGCCGACGCCGACCGCGTCCTGGTCGTCGACGGCGGCCGCATCGTCGCCGACGGCGCCCCGGGCGAGGCGATCGCCCACTACGAGGCGATGATGGCGTGAACGCCGCGCGCGCCCTGCTGGGCATCCACGTCCCCGGCACCACGGTCTGGCACCGGATGGGTGTCGGCTGGAAGTACCTCGTCTTCCTCGCCCTGACCGTGCCCGCGGTCTTCGGGTCCTGGCCCGTCGTGGTCGGTGCCCTCGTGCTCACCCTGGCGCTGGTCGCCACCACCCGGGCCCCGCTGCGGCTGGCCTGGGGGATGCCGCTCGGCCTCGTGGTCCTGTTCGCCTTCGTGGCCGGCTACCACCTGCTCTTCGGCGACCCGACCATGGCGGTGAAGGTCGTCGGCACCACGCTGACCGCCCTCTACGCCGGCCGGATCGTGCTGATCACCACCCCGATGCCCGTGCTCATCGACGCGTTGGTCACCGCCACGCGCCCCCTCGCCCGCTTCGGCGCGAGCCCCGAGCGGTTCGGGCTGGCCGTCGCGGTGCTGGTCCGCTCGATCCCGTACGTGATCGCGTCCTTCGGCGAGGTCAGGGATGCCGCACGCGCCCGCGGCCTCGACCGCAACCCGCTGGCCTCGGTGACGCCGGTGGTCATCCAGGCCGTTGCCTACGCGCGCACGACCGGCGACGCGCTCATGGCCCGCGGCCTCGGCGACGAGGACGACTCGTAGGATGGCCCGGTGAGCACCACCGAGCCCGAGGCCCCCCAGCCCACCGAGGCGTCGACGGACGCCGCCCTGCCGGTCACCGGCCACCCGGCCATCGACGCCGCGCTGGCCGAGCTGTCGCTCGGCGAGGACGTGCACACCCACCACGACGAGATCGCCACGGTGCTCGACGTGGTCCAGCAGGCCCTCAACCCCACCCCGCAGCCCCCGCTGCCGCGCCGGTGAGGCTGGACGCCGCCCTCGTCGCGCAGGGGCTGGCCCGGTCCCGCGGGCAGGCCCGCGACCTCATCGACGGCGGTCGCGTGACCGTCAACGGACGCCCCGCGGCCAAGGCCTCCCTCCCCGTGGGCCCCGACGACACGCTCGCCGCCGAGACCGACCCGTGGGTCTCGCGGGCCGCGCACAAGCTCCTCGGCGCGCTGGATGCCTCCGGCACCGAGGTCGCCGGGTGCCGCGCCCTGGACGCCGGGGCGTCCACGGGCGGCTTCACCCAGGTACTCCTGGCCCGGGGTGCCGAGCACGTGACCGCGGTCGACGTCGGGCACGGGCAGCTGGCCGAGCCCGTGGCGTCCGACCCCCGGGTGACGAGCCACGAGGGGCTCAACCTGCGCGACCTGACCCCCGCCCACGTCGCCGCGCCCGTCGACCTCGTCGTGGCCGACGTCTCCTTCATCTCGTTGACCCTGCTCGTCGCGCCGCTGCGGTCGGTCGCCCGCGACGGCGCCGTCGCCCTGCTCATGGTGAAGCCGCAGTTCGAGCTCGGCCGCGCGGCGCTCGACTCCCGGGGCGTCGTCGCCGACCCCGCCCGCGTCCCGGAGGCGGCCGACCTGGTCGCCCGGGCCGCCGCCGAGGCGGGCTGGCGCGAGGTCTGGCGCGGCCTGAGCCCGCTGCCGGGGGAGTCGGGCAACCGCGAGGTGTTCCTCAAGCTCGTCGCGGAGCCCGGCGCTGTCGGCCCGGCCCGTTAGGCTGGCGGGCGTGACGCAGCGACACATCGCCCTGGGCATCCACCACCAGCGGGAGGAGGCCGTCGACGCGGCGAGTGACTTCATCGAACGGCTCGCCGGGCACGGGTTCGTCTGCTGGGTGCGGGACACCGCCCACGACGTCATCGCCGAGCGGGTTCCGAGCGCCGACGTGCGCCGGTTCGACACCCGGCCCGGCGCCGAGGTCGAGCTGGTCGTGGTCTTCGGCGGCGACGGCACCATCCTGCGCGCCGCCGAGTGGGCCGTGCCGCTGGGCTACCCCGTGCTGGGCGTGAACCTGGGCCACGTCGGCTTCCTGGCCGAGCTCGAGACCTCCGAGGCGCACGACCTGGTCGACCGGGTGGTCCACCGCGACTACCGGGTGGAGGAGCGGCTCTGCCTCGAGGTCGAGCTGCGCGAGACCCCCGGCGGCGAGGTGACCTGGTCGAGCTACGCGATCAACGAGGTCTCGCTCGAGAAGGCGGCCCGCGAGCGCATGATCGAGGTGCTGGTCGACATCGACGGCCACCCCCTGTCGCGCTGGGGCACCGACGGCGTGCTCGTGTCGACGCCCACGGGGTCGACCGCCTACGCGTTCTCGGCCCAGGGGCCCGTGCTGTGGCCCGACCTCGATGCGCTGCTCGTCGTGCCGCTCCTGGCCCACGCCCTGTTCGCGCGGCCGTTGGTGCTCAGCCCCAGCTCGACGGTCGTGATCCGCATGCTCGAGAACCCACCGGTGGGCGGTGTGCTCTGGTGCGACGGCCGGCGCAGCACGTCGGTGAAGCCGTCCAGCGAGGTCACCGTGCGGCGCAGCCCGCTGAAGCTGCGGCTGGCCCGCACCTCCGAGCAACCGTTCGTGCAGCGCCTCGTGCGCAAGTTCGACCTGCCCGTCCACGGGTGGCGCGGGCAGGCCGAGCGCGACGCCGCCGCCCGCAAGGCAGCCGAGGCCGGGGATGCTGGCTGAGCTCCGCATCAGCGGCCTGGGCGTCATCGACGACGCGACCCTCGAGCTCGGGCCCGGGTTCACCGCCGTCACCGGCGAGACCGGCGCGGGCAAGACGATGGTGGTCTCCGGGCTCGGGCTGCTCTCGGGCGGCAAGGCCGAGAGCCGGCTGATCCGGCACGGGGCCTCCCGGGCGCTGGTCGAGGGCCGGCTCGCCGCCGACGCCGCGCTCGCCGCCCACGTCGACGAGGTCGGCGGGCAGGTGGAGGACGGCGAGGTGCTGCTCACCCGGGTCCTCACCCCGTCGCGCTCGCGCGCGCTGGTGGGCGGGGCGCAGGTGACCCTGCCCGGCCTGGTCGAGGCCGTTGGGGAGCGCATCACGATCCACGGGCAGAGCGAGCAGATCCGGCTCGGATCGACCGAGCGGCAGCGCGAGGTGCTGGACGCCTTCGGCGGACCGGAGTTGGCCACGCTGCTGACCGACTACCGCGCCCGCTGGGCCCAGCAGCGCGCGTGGGTCGCCGAGCGGGCCGAGCTCGTCGCCCAGTCGCAGGCCCGCGCCCGCGAGCTCGCGCTGCTGGAGTTCGGGCTCGGCGAGATCGAGAAGGTCGACCCCACGCCGGGGGAGGACACCGCGCTGGTGGCCGAGCAGCGCCGCCTGCAGGGGGTGGACGACCTGCGCCTCGGCGCGCGCGAGGCCATCGTCGCGCTGGCCGGCGACGACGAGGCGTTCTCCGACGCCCCGACCGCGCTGGGCCTGGTCGGCGCGGCGCGCAAGGCGCTGGCGTCCATCGCGGCCGACGACCCCGCCGCCGCCGACCTGGGCCGCCGGGTGGACGAGGCGGCCTTCCTGCTCTCCGACGCCGTCGGCGACCTCGCCTCCTACGCCACCGGCCTCGACGCCGACCCCGCCCGGCTGGAGTGGATCGCCGCCCGCCTGGCCGACCTGCAGGGCCTCACCCGCAAGTACGGCGACAGCATCGACGAGGTCCTCGCCTGGGGCGAGCGGGCCGCGGCCGAGGCCGGCCGGCTTTCCGGGTCAGACGACCGCATCGCCGAGCTCGACGGGCTGCTGGCCACCGTGGGCGAGGAGCTGGCCAGGCTCGCGGGGCGGATCACCGCGGCCCGCACGGCCGCGGCGTCCGAGCTGGCCGGGCTGGTCGAGGCCGAGCTCGCCGCGCTCGCCATGCCCCGTGCCCGGCTCGCGTTCGAGGTCACGCCGCTGCCCGAGCCCGGGCCCCACGGTGCCGACCAGGTGGTGCTGGTGTTCTCGGCCAACCCGGGGTCGGCGCCCGCGCCGCTGGCCAAGGTGGCCTCCGGCGGCGAGCTGTCGCGCGTGCGCCTGGCCCTCGAGGTCGTGCTCGCCCAGGGCGCCGAGGGGCACACCTTCGTCTTCGACGAGGTGGACGCCGGGGTGGGCGGCGCGGTCGCGCTCGAGATCGGCCGCAGGCTGGCCCGCCTGGCCGAGCACGCGCAGGTCGTCGTGGTCACCCACCTGGCCCAGGTCGCCGCCTTCGCCGACCGGCACTTCGTGGTGCACAAGGCCGACGACGGGCAGGTGACCACCTCCGGCGTCCGCGAGGTCGCCGCCGCCGACCGCGTTCACGAGCTGGCCCGGATGATGGCCGGGCTCGAGGGCACCGACGCCGCCCGCGCCCACGCGGCCGAGCTGCTGGCCGAGGCGTCCCGGGGCTGAGCTCCGCGCCCCGTCGCCGGGTGGCCCCGGCTTGACGCGGGGTGCACAATGAACCACAACGGCGTGATTCCGCGCCCGGTCGAGGTGATGCAGGGGAAGGCAGCACTTCAGCCGGAAAGGGGTACCGCCATGACAACGACCCGCGGGGTCCTGCAGATCCTCTCCGCGCCGTCGCCGATGTGCCCACACGTCGAGTGGGCGGTGGGCGGCGCCTTCGGCGCGCCTGTTTCCCTGGACTGGAAGCCCCAACCCGCCGAGCGCGCCAGCTACCGCGCCGAGTTCACGTGGAGCGGCCCCGTCGGCACGGCCACCCGTCTGGCGAGCGCCCTCAAGCGCTGGCCGCGGATCCGGTTCGAGGTGACCGAGCACGCCACCGACGCCTCCGAGGGGGAGCGCTACTCCTACACCCCGACCCTCGGCGTCTTCCACGCCACGATGGGCCTGCACGGCGACATCGTCGTGCCCGAGGACCGGATCCGGCACGCCATGCTCGGCGCGCGCGACGAGCGCTCGCTGCGGGAGGCCCTCGACGACCTCCTCGGCGCGCCGTGGGACGCCGAGCTCGACGTGTTCCGGCACGCCGCCGACGGCGAGCCCGTGCGCTGGATCACCGCCGTCGGCTGATCGGCGACACATCGGCCCAAAGGGGCCCCTGACGACCCGGTTTGGTGGTGAGATGGAACATCAGCCAAGCCGAAGGAGGCAGGGCCATGGGCCGCGTCATCGTCCTGGGTTCGATCAACGTCGACCTGGAGACCAAGATCGATTCCTACCCGAACCCCGGTGAGAAGGTCGTCGGGGAGTCGCTGCAGCGGTACGCGGGTGGCAAGGGGGCCAATCAGGCGGTGGCCGCCCGGGCCCGGGGGGTCGAGGTCGAGATGGTGGGCGCGGTCGGCGACGACGACGCCGGGCGGGCCTCGCTGAACCGTCTGTTCGCCAAGGGCATCAAGCTGCGCGTCGAGCGGATCCCGCTCGTCCCGACGGGTCACGCGATCGTGTTCTCCGACGGCCGCACGAACGCCATCGTCGTGCTGCCCGGGGCCAACGCCAAGATCGGCCCGAGCCCGCTGCGGCCCATCCACGGGCTGGGCCCCGACGACATCCTGCTCACCCAGCTCGAGACCCCGGCGGACACGGTGGTCGACGCGGTCCGCTACGCCACGAAGTACGGCGCCCGGGTGGTGCTGAACCTCGCCCCGTTCGCGGCGCTCCCGGCCGACGTCATCGAGGTCGCCGACCCGCTGGTGATCCCGGCGCCCGACCTGGCGGCCTTCGAGGCGCTGGGCGTCCGGCCGCGGTCGCTGGTGGTGCTGCGCGGCAAGGACGGGCTGGACTGGGACGGCGAACACATCCCCGGCCCGGTGGTCCCGGCCGGCGACGTGGTCGACACTGTGGGCGCGACCGACGCCCTCATCGGCACGCTGGCCGCCGAACTGGTCAAGGGCACGAACCGGCACGCCGCGGCGTTCGCGGCGCTGTCCGCGGCGGCCGACAACGTCCGCCACCACGGCGCACAGCCCGACCCGCGCCTGTAGGCAGGGCGGGCCGGGCCGTGGGCGTCCGGGTCAGCGGTTGATGTTCGCGTTCGTCAGCGCGACGGCGACGTTGTGGCCGCCGAAGCCGAACGAGTTGTTCAGCGCGGCGAGGTCGCCCTCGGGCAGCGGGCGCGGCTCGTTCGCGGCCACGTCGATGCCGAGGCCCTCCTCGGGGTCGACCAGGTTGATCGTCGGCGGGACCAGGCGCTCCTTGAGGGCCAGCACCGTGGCGACCGTCTCGAGCGCGCCGGCCGCACCCAGCAGGTGCCCGGTCATCGACTTGGTGGAGGTCACGACGACCCGGTCGGCGGCGGCACCGAGCGCGCGCCGGATCGAACCGGCCTCGGTCATGTCGCCCTGCGGGGTCGAGGTGCCGTGCGCGTTCACGTGCACGATGTCGGAGGCCGACAGCCCGCTCTCGCGCAGGGCCTTCAGCATCGCCGCCGACTGGCCGTTGCCGTTGGGCTCGGGCTGGACGATGTCGTGGTTGTCGTCGGAGACGCCCGCGCCCGCGATGGTGCCGTAGATCTTCGCGCCGCGCGCCTGCGCGTGCTCGAGCGACTCCAGCACCAGGACGGCGGAGCCCTCCGACAGCACGAAGCCGTCGCGCCCCTTGTCCCACGGCCGGGACGCCGCGGTCGGGTCGTCGTTGCGCCTGCTCAGCGCCTGCATCTGGGCGAACGCCGCGATCGGCAGCGGGTGGATCGTGGCCTCGGTGCCGCCGGCGACGATGATGTCGGCGCGGCCCAGGCGGATCTGGTCGACCGCCAGCGCGAGCGCCTCGTTCGAGGACGCGCACGCCGACACCGGCGCGTGCACCGCGGCGGCGGCGTTGACCATCAGGCCGACGTTGGCGGCCGAGGCGTTGGCCATCAGCATGGGGATGGTGAAGGGCGTGACGCGGCGCGCCCCCTTCTCCTTGTACACGTCCCAGTTGCCCAGGAGCGTGTGCAGGCCGCCGATGCCGGTGCCCAGGCAGACGGCCAGGCGCTCGGGGTCGACGGGGTTGTCCTCGCCGAGGGCCAGGCCGGCGTCGAGCCAGGCCTCCTCGGCGGCGATCAGGGCGAGCTGGGTGTTGCGGTCCAGGCGGCGGGCCTTGACCCGGTCGATCTTCTCGCTGGGGTCGACCTTGACGTAGCCGGCGATCTTGACGGCGATCTCGTCGGCCCACTCCTCGGGGATGCGCACGATGCCGGACTCTCCCGCCAGCATGGCCTGCCACGTGCTGGCCAGGTCGCCGCCCAACGGGGTGGTGGCGCCCATGCCTGTGATGACGATGTCCTTCATCGGGTTCCTAACGGTGGTGGGACGAACGGGGTGGGGGTGGGTGGACGCCCGGGCCGGGGCCCGGGCGTCCGGGCGATCAGGCGTGCTGCTCGATGTAGGCGACGGCGTCGCCGACGGTCTTGAGGTTCTTGCTCTCCTCGTCGGGGATCGTCACACCGAACTTCTCCTCGCAGCCGACGATGATCTCGACCATCGCGAGGCTGTCGACGTCCAGGTCGTCGACGAACGACTTGTCGAGCTGCACGTCCTCGACGGGCACGCCGGCGACCTCGTTGACGAGCTCGGCGAGCTGGGCGCGGATCTCTTCGGTGGTGGCCATGTTCCTTCTCCTTCTGGTTGGGTTGTCACCCGGCCGGGCCGGCCGGAAAATCGTGGGGGTGGGTGGTCAGGGGATCGTGATGACTTGGCCGGCGTAGACCAGGCCGGCACCGAACCCGATGATCAGGCAGGTGTCGCCGGACTTGGCCTCGCCGGAGGCGATCATCGCGTCGAGCGCGATCGGGATGGACGCGGCGGAGTTGTTGCCGAAGTTCCTGATCGTGCGGGCGACCGTGACGGTCTCGGGCAGCTTGAGGTGGCGCAGCATCGAGTCGGTGATGCGGTTGTTGGCCTGGTGCGGGACGAACAGGTCGAGCTCGTCGGGGGTGAGCCCGGACGCCTCGAGCGTGCGTCGCGCCGCATCGGCGATGAAGCTGGTCGCCCAGCGGAACACCGCCTGGCCCTGCATCGTGATCTGGGAGGTCTGGCCGGTGGCCACGGCCTCGTTCCAGTCGCGGTTCATCTCGATCACGTCGGCCTGGTCGCCGTCGGAGCCCCACACCACCGGGCCCATGGCGGGCACGTCGGAGGGGCCGACGACCGCGGCGCCCGCGCCGTCGGCGAACAGGAACGCCGTCGCCCGGTCGTGCAGGTCGGTGATCTGGCTGAGCGTCTCCGCGCCGATCACGACCACGCGGCGGGCCGCGCCGGAGCGGACCAGCGAGTCGGCCTGGGCCAGGCCGTAGGAGAAGCCGGCGCACGCGGCGGAGATGTCGAACGCGGCGGCGCCGTCGGTGCCCAGCTTCGCGGCCACGATGGCGGCCAGCGAGGGCGTCTGCACGAGGTGGCTGACGGTCGACACGATCACGGCGTCGATGTCGGTGGCCTCGACGCCGGCGTGCTCCATGGCGTTGCGGGCGGCCTCGAGGGTCAGCGACTCGACGGTCTCGCCCTCGCCGACCCAGCGGCGCTCGACGATGCCGGTGCGCTGCTGGATCCACTCGTCGGAGGTCTCGATGTAGGTCGTCATCTCGTGGTTGTCCACGACGCGGGACGGGATGGCCGAACCGATCCCCTCCACGCGGGAGTACGCGGCTCCCTGGCTGGCCTTCAGCGCCATGTCACGCCTTTCCGTTGTGGCGGGCGATGAACTCCCGCGCCTCGTCGATCTGGTCGGGGGTGTTGAGGTTGAACAGCTCGACCCCGGGCATGTTGCGCTTGGCGATGCCGGTCAGGGTGCCGGCCGGCGGCAGCTCGAGGATGCCGGTCACGCCGAGCTCGGCCATCGTGGCCATGCACAGGTCCCAGCGCACGGGCGAGGTGACCTGCGAGACGAGGCGCGCGACGTAGTCGGCACCCGAGTCGACGGCCTGCCCGTCGGCGTTGGAGAGCAGGGTGGTGCTCGGGTCGTGGGCGGTCATCCCGGACGCCGTGGCCTCGACCCGGACGCGACCCGGCTCCATGTGCTCGGTGTGGAACGCCCCGGCGACCGATAGGCCGATCACGCGGGCCCTCTCGGGCGGGTTGGCCTTGAGGGCCTCGATCTGCTCGACGGTGCCCGCGGCCACGATCTGGCCGGCACCGTTGTTGTTCGCTGCGGTCGCGCCGACGGCCTCGATGGCGGCCAGCACGGCGTCGGGCTCGCCGCGCACCACGGCGGCCATGGTGGTGGGGCGCAGGGCGGACGCCTCGGCCATGCCGTTGGCCCGCTCCCGCACGAAGACGATCGCGTCGCTCCCGGCCAGGACGCCCGCGGCGGCGGCCGCGGTGACCTCGCCCACGCTGTGACCGGCGAGCACGTCGACGCCGGCGAAGGGGACGCTGCGGGTGAGGGCCTCACCGGCCAGCAGGCCGGCGGCGACGAGGAGCGGCTGGGCGATCGCAGTGTCCTTGATGGTCTCGGCGTCGGCCTCGGTGCCGTAGTGGACGAGGTCGAGCCCGACGACGTCGCTCAGCTCCTGCAGGCGGGACGCGAAGTGGGCGTCCTCGAGCCAGGGGGCGAGGAATCCGGGGGTCTGGGCGCCCTGTCCGGGCGCGACGATCGCAAGCACGTGTTCCATCTTGGCGCGCGGTCCTTGTCGGATGTCGCGCATTGCCACACAGTGTTTCGGGGGCCCCTTTGTGGGGTTCCCACAAACCCCGGCGCGGGGCGTCCGGGATTCGTCAGTCGAGCAGGCGGCCCAGGGTGCCCGCCAGCCTGAGCACGTACGAGCCGCGCGGGTCGGAGGGGGAGTAGCCGGTCAGGTCCTCGATCCGGCCCAGGCGGTAGCGGACCGTGTTGGCGTGGATGAACAAACGCCGGGCGGTCGCCTCGATGGACGTCCCGCAGGCCCAGTAGGCCTCCAGGGTGGTGATCAGGTCGCCGGAGTGGGCCGCCAGCGGCCCGAAGATGTCGTGGGCCAGTTCGCGGCGGGCGTGCCCGTCGCCGGCGAGGGCGCGCTCGGGCAGGAGCGCGCGGGCGGAGATGGGACGCGGGGCGTCCACCCAGGCCGCGGCGGCGCGGCGGCCCGAGGTGGCGGCGCGGGCGCTGACCACGGCCTCGACGAGGTCGGTGACCACGGGGCCGACCACGACGGGGCCTTCACCGAACGCGTCGACGAGGTCGGCGACGTGCTCGAGGGCCTCGTCCTCGTGGTCGAAGTCGCCGCCGAGCAGGACGACCAGGCGCGGGCCCTGGGCCGAGGCGAGGATGTCGAGCCCGGCCTTGCCGGCGGCGTACCGCAGGTCGCGCAGGGAGGGGTCGCCGGCGGGCAGGTCGCCGATGACGACGCAGAGGCCGGCCGGGGAGTGCCACCCGAGCGTCGAGGCCCGGGAGACGACCGACTCGTCGGCGTCGCCGCGCACGACGGCGTCCATGACGAGGGCCTCCAGGCGGGCGTCCCAGGCGCCGCGGGTCTCAGCGGCGCGGGCGTACACCTCGGCGGCGTCGAACGCGATCTCGCGCGAGTACTGCAGCACGGCCAGCGTGAGGACCTGCCGGTCGGAGCGGGGGAGCGCCGTGTTGATCTGCTGCTCCACGGTCTCGACCGTGGTGCGGATCAGGTCGACGGTCTGCTGCAGGGCCAGGCGCGTGGTGAGCGAGCGTGGGGCGGCGGCGAAGATGTTGCGCTGCTCCAGGCCCGTCGCGCCCGAGGCGAACCAGTCGACGAAGCCGTCCACGCCGGCGCGCACCACGAGCGTGACCGAGGCGCGGTTGTCGGCGTCCAGGTCGGAGAACCACGGGTAGCGGCGCGTGATCTCGGCCAGCGCCGCGGTCGTCATCGCCGAGGAGGCTGCCCGCAGGCGCTTGGCCATCGCCGCGCGGGGGCGGGGTGCCGGGATCCAGTCGGGCGTCTCGTCGGGCATCGCCACCTCCTCGGGGCGACCCTATCGCGACGGCGGATGCCGCTAGGGTCGCCGCATGCGAGACCCGGTCGTCGACCTGCGCGAGATCGCCCGGCTGCTGGACCGCCACGGCGGGCAGACCCGGCGCGCCCAGGCGTTCCGGCGCGCGGCCGCGACGCTCGCCGCGCTCGACCCGGCCGAGCGGGCCGACGTCGACCGCCGCCGCGCGTGGGGGAACCTGACCGGCATCGGGGCCACGACGACGAAGGTGGTCGCCGAGTCCCACGCCGGCCGGGTGCCGGCCTACCTCGCCGAGCTGCAGGCCGCCGACGGCCCGCTCGTGGACGGCCCCAACCCGCTCCTGGCGCACATCCGGGGCGACCTGCACACCCACACGGAGTGGTCCGACGGCTCGAGCCCGCTGGAGGAGATGGCCCTGGAGGCCCGCCGCCTGGGCCGGGACTGGCTCGCCATCACCGACCACAGCCCGCGGCTGCGCGTCGCGAACGGGCTCGACACCGAGCGGCGGCACCGCCAACGCGAGCACATCGCGGCGCTCAACGAGGCGCTCGGGGGCTTCCGCGTGCTGGCCGGGGCCGAGGTCGACATCCTCGACGACGGCTCCCTCGACGGGGAGGCGGCGGCCCTCGACCCGCTCGACGTGGTGGTCGCCAGCGTGCACTCGAAGCTGCGCATGGACGCCGACGCCATGACCGTGCGCATGGTCACCGCCATCGCCAACCCCCGCACCAACGTGCTGGGGCACTGCACCGGACGCCTCGTGGCCGGCGACCGGGGCGTCCGGCCGCAGAGCACGTTCGACGCCGAGGTCGTGTTCGAGGCCTGCCGCCAGTTCGACGTCGCCGTCGAGATCAACTCCCGACCCGAGCGGCAGGACCCGCCCGACGACCTCCTCGCTCTCGCGGCGGAGATGGGATGCCTGTTCGCCATCGACACCGACGCGCACGCCCCGGGGCAGCTCGGCTTCAGCGAGTACGGGGCCGCGCGCGCGGCGTCCGTCGGCCTCACCCCCGACCGCATCGTGACGTGTTGGGACGCCGACCGCGTCGTCGCGTGGGCGGCCGGTGGCAACCCGTCAGCAAACCGGGGGGCCTAGCCTGCTCGCGGGCGGCTAGGATGGCCTTCGAGTCCATGGCGGGGCCGCGACGTGCCCCGGCCTGCCCTTGACGGTCTGAGAAAGGACACCATCCGTGGCATCTCGCGACAACGCGGGCCCCATTCTGAACGGGCTGCCGACCAACCTGCCGGACATCGACTCCGAGGAGACCGCCGAATGGCTGGAGTCCCTGGACGGGATGATCGACGAGCAGGGCCGCAACCGGGCGCGCTACATCATGCTCAAGCTGCTGGAGCGCTCGCGTGAGCGCCACCTGGGCGTCCCGTCGCTGACCGCGACCGACTACGTCAACACGATCCCGGCCGAGTCCGAGCCGTGGTACCCCGGCGACCAGGACCTGGAGCGCCAGTTCCGCCGCCTGCTGCGCTGGAACGCTGCGGTCATGGTGCACCGCGCCCAGCGCCCCGGCGTCGGCGTCGGCGGTCACATCTCGACGTTCGCCTCCTCGGCGACCCTCTACGAGGTGGGCTTCAACCACTTCTTCCGCGGCAAGGACCACCCCGGCGGCGGCGACCAGGTCTTCTTCCAGGGCCACGCCAGCCCCGGCCCCTACGCGCGTGCGTTCCTCGAGGGACGCCTCGACGAGGCCGACCTGGACGGCTTCCGCCAGGAGAAGAGCCACATCGTGGACGGGAAGATCCGGGCCCTGCCCAGCTACCCGCACCCGCGCCAGATGCCCGACTTCTGGGAGTTCCCGACCGTGTCGATGGGCATCGGCCCGATCAACGCGATCTGGCAGGCCCAGTTCAACAAGTACCTCCACAACCGCGGCATCAAGGACACCTCGCAGCAGCGCGTGTGGGCGTTCCTCGGTGACGGCGAGATGGACGAGGTCGAGAGCCGTGGCGCCCTGCAGTGGGCGGCCTTCGAGGAGCTCGACAACCTGACCTTCGTCGTGAACTGCAACCTGCAGCGCCTCGACGGCCCGGTCCGCGGCAACGGCAAGATCATGCAGGAGCTGGAGAGCTTCTTCCGCGGCGCCGGCTGGAACGTCATCAAGGTCGTCTGGGGCCGCGGGTGGGACCCGCTGCTCGCCGCCGACAAGGACGGCGCCCTGGTCAACGTCATGAACGCCACCTCCGACGGCGACTACCAGACCTTCAAGGCCAACGACGGCGCCTACGTGCGCGACCACTTCTTCGCACGCGACCCGCGCACCGCGAAGATGGTCGACGGCTGGACGCCGGAGCGGATCTGGAACCTCACCCGCGGTGGCCACGACTACCAGAAGGTGTACTCCGCCTACGACGCCGCCACGAAGTTCACCGGCGCGCCGACGGTCATCCTGGCCCACACCATCAAGGGCTACTTCCTCGGGCAGCACTTCGCGGGCCGCAACGCCACGCACCAGATGAAGAAGCTGGCCCTGGACGACCTCAAGCAGTTCCGTGACCGGCTCGACATGCCGATCACCGACGCGCAGCTGGAGGAGGACCCCTACCAGCCGCCGTACGTGCGCCCCGACGCCTCCGACGACCGCATCGCCTACGCCCTCGAGCGCCGGCGTGCACTCGGTGGCCCGGTGCCGCAGCGCCGCAACAACCCCAAGCCCATCAAGCTGCCGGACGCCAAGGCCTACGACTCGGTGAAGAAGGGCTCGGGCAAGCAGGAGGTCGCCACCACCATGGCGTGGGTCCGCCTGCTCAAGGACCTGCTGCGCGACAAGGAGTTCGGCGCCCACGTGGTGCCGATCATCCCCGACGAGGCGCGCACGTTCGGCATGGACTCGCTGTTCCCGACCATCAAGATCTACAACCCGCACGGCCAGAACTACACGCCGGTGGACCACGACCTGATGCTGTCCTACCGCGAGTCCCGCGAGGGCCAGATCATCCACACCGGCATCAACGAGGCCGGCTCGCTGGCGTCCTTCACCGCGGTGGGCAGCAGCTACGCCACCCACGGCGTCCACATGGTGCCGATCTACATCTTCTACTCGATGTTCGGCTTCCAGCGGACCGGTGACGCGATCTGGGCCGCCGCCGACCAGCTCAGCCGCGGCTTCATGATCGGCGCCACCGCCGGCCGCACCACGCTGACCGGTGAGGGCACCCAGCACATGGACGGGCACAGCCCGCTGCTGGCCGCCACCAACCCGGCGGTCGTGCACTACGACCCGGCGTACGGCTACGAGATCGCCCACATCATGCAGGACGGCCTCGAGCGGATGTACGGGGAGAACCCCGAGGACATCATCTACTACCTCACGGTGTACAACGAGCCGATCGTGCAGCCGGCCGAGCCCGAGGGTGTGGACGTCGAGGGCATCAAGAAGGGCATGTACCTGCTGGCCAAGGGCAGCTGGGAGGGCGTCAACCCCGACGCCCGCCAGGTCCAGCTGCTGGCCTCGGGCGTGGGCGTGCCGTGGGCGCTGGAGGCCCAGAAGCTCCTGCACGACGACTGGGGCGTCGTCGCCGACGTGTGGTCGGTCACCTCGTGGACCGAGCTGCGCCGCGACGCGATGGCCGTCGACGACCAGCGCTTCCTGCACCCGAACGAGGATGCGGGCGAGTCGTGGATCGTGCAGAAGCTGAAGGACACCGTGGGCCCGGTCATCGCGACCTCGGACTACATGAAGCAGGTGCAGGACCAGATCGCCCAGTGGGTGCCCGGGGACTACGCCTCGCTCGGTGCGGACGGCTTCGGCTTCTCCGACACCCGCGCGGCCGCGCGGCGGTACTTCCACATCGACGGCCCGTCGATGGTGGTCAAGGCCCTGCAGATGCTCGCCGCCCGCGGCGAGGTCGACCCGGCGTGGCCGGGCCAGGCGGCCGAGAAGTACCAGCTGCTGGACGTGAACGCCGGGACCTCCGGCAACAGCGGCGGCGACGCCTGAGTCGAACCACGAGCGCGCGAGGCGTACCGATAGTTGTCGGTGTGCCTCGCGCGCTCGCGCGTACTCTGGCACGCTAGGGGCAAGCGAGAACGTTAACGAGGGGGTGTCCTACGTTGGGCAGCACGCCGGTGCCCGGTAAGCAGGGTGGTTTGTCGGGGGTCGTGACCATGGGTTTCGAGCAGGGCCAGGTGGTCCAGGAACTCGGGTGGGACTCCGACGTCGACGAGTCGCTGCGCGACGAGATCATGGACGCCATCGATGCCGACCTGGTCGACGACGCCCTCGAGGCCGTCGACGCGGTGCTGCTGTGGTGGCGCGAGGAGGACGGTGACGTGGGGGACGCCCTCGTCGATGCCCTGCGCGACCTCTCCACGACGGGGCACATCTGGTTGCTGACCCCCAAGATCGGCCGCGACGGCTACGTCGACCCGGCCGACATCGCCGAAGGCACCGCGACAGCCGGGCTGGTGTTGGCCAACCCGGCGTCGGTGTCGCGTGAGTGGCAGGCGCAGAAGATCGTGCGCCCCAAGGCCGGTCGCCGCTAGCGGTTCACGGCTTCCACTCCTGCCGGACGCCGTCGGCGTCCGTCCATGAGAGGCCGGTCAGGGCATCCGAGATCGGCTGACCTGCGCGGGTTCCCTCCGCGTTCGCGGTGATGAAGACGACGGTCCGGTCGGCTGCGGGCCACGGCACCACCGTGACCTCCTCGGCCTCCAGGCCGTCGGCCCACGCGGGCGTCACGTCCGCCGCGGTGCCGCTGACGAGGTAGGCCGAGGTGATGCGGCTGAGGGCCACCGAGGGCGTCCGGGTTTCGTCGAGGAGGTCGTTGGTCGCGCTGAGCACCTGCACGCGGTCACCGGACAGGGGGGTGGACGAGGTGCCCGCCGGGCCCCGGATGCCGACCTGCCTGCTCTGGGGGAGCAGCCAGACGTCGAGGTTGCCCGCGGGGACCGTGAGCTTCGCGCCGTCGCGACCCTCGAGGACCACCTCGCCCTGCGCGATCCGGGCACTCGACCCCGACCCCGCGTTCGTGACGGGGGTGCCGTCGGCGCGCCACCACAGGGTCTCCACGCCGGCGATCGAACCGGCGGAGGAGTCGAGGCGGAAGCCCACCGCCGCCCACGGCGTCCCGGGCAGGTCGACCGGGCCCGCGGAGGTGAACCCGCCGATGGAGAAGGTGGGGTCCATCAACGTGGCGGCGACCGCGTCGCTGGGCACGATGCCGAGCACGATGTCGTCACCGCTCGTGCCCAGCGTACTCTGGCCGACGAGCCCGTCGGTGCTGGAGCCGCCCATGCGTGTCACCGTGCCATCCTCGGCGACCGACGAGTAGACGAGATCCGGTTCCTGACCGGGCAGGATGCTCACCTCGAAGGTGATGTTCGGGTTGCTCTCCACGGTGCCGCCGTTCAGGGGCAGTTCGACCCGCGCCGTTGCGGCCGAGTGGGCGGTGGCGATCGGGGTGGGGGCCGCCGGCGACGGCGTCCCGGTGAGCGAGGGCAGCCACGAGGCACCCAGCCCGACGACGACGGCGAGGGCTCCGACACCGGCCACGGTGGCCAGGCGGCGCTGCCGGACCCGGCGGGTGCCGGCCGCGACGAGGGCGTCCGTGTCGAGGGGGGCGAGGTCGTGGGCCGAGGCGTCCAGCGCGTCGGCGAGGTCGAGGCGGAACTCGTCCTGGGTGGTGTTCATCGGGCACCTGCTTCCGTGGTGTCGTGGGAGGAGTGGGTGGCGCGGAGGCTGGCCAGCCCGCGGGAGGCGGCGCTCTTGACGGCACCGACCGAGATCCCGAGCAGGTCGGCCACCTGGGCCTCCGAGAGGTCGTCGTAGTAGCGCAGGACGACCACCGCGCGTTGACGCTGCGGCAGCGTGGCCAGCAGGCGGACGAGCTGGTCGTGGTCCTCGGTGCGCGAGGCGGGGGAGGAGGGCCGGTCCGGGGCGTCGCCCGTCGACACCTCCTTGCGGGTGGAGCGCCAGGCGTCCACCCTCTCGTTGGCCATGATGCGGCGCGTGTACGCGTAGGCCTCACCCTGGCGGATGCGCGGCCAGGCGACGTACGTCTTGACCAGGCTGGCCTGGACCAGCTCGCGGGCCGCGTCGCCGGACCCGGTGAGGCCGACACCCAGCCGGACCAGCCGGGGGGTCGACTCCTCGACGAAGGCCGTGAACTCCGCATCGCGGGTGGCCTTGCCCCAACCCTGCAGCACAGCTCCTCCTGGGTGTGTCGCCCGCCCGTCGTGGCGGGGTCATCGTCGTACACGGAGCAGGCACCGGAAAGGTTGCCTGCCGTTGTCTGCCAGAATGGGGCGTCGTCGCCGCGGGTGCGTGGCGGCGTGCGGGCGCATGGCTCAGTTGGTTAGAGCACCTCCCTTACAAGGAGGGGGTCGGGGGTTCGAGTCCCTCTGCGCCCACCGCCATGGCGTAGACTCGACCCTCGTGGCAGCCCAAGACACCAGCACCGAGCTCGCGGACCTCGACCGCGCCCTCTCCAGCATCGAAGCGGTCCTCGACCCCGATGCCAAGCGCGCCGAGATCGCGACTCTCCAGGAGGAGGTCGCGGCACCGGACCTGTGGGACGACCAGGAGAACGCCCAGCGCGTCACCTCGCGCCTGTCCCGCCTCCAGTCCGAGGTGGAGCGGCTCGAGAAGCTCCGCGGACGCCTCGACGACCTGCCGGTGCTCTTCGAGCTCGCCGCCGAGGAGGGCGACGAGGCCTCGCGTGCGGAGGCCGAGCGCGAGCTCACGGGGTTGAAGGACGAGATCGCCGCCCTCGAGATCCGCACCCTGCTGTCGGGCGAGTACGACGAGCGGGACGCCGTGGTCACCATCCGTTCGGGCGCCGGCGGCGTCGACGCGGCCGACTTCGCCGAGATGCTGCTGCGCATGTACCTGCGCTGGGCCGAGCGCCACGGCCACGCCACCAAGGTGATGGACACCAGCTACGCCGAGGAGGCCGGCCTGAAGTCGGTCACCTTCGAGGTCAGCGCCCCCTTCGCCTACGGCACCCTCTCGGTCGAGGGCGGCACCCACCGCCTCGTCCGGATCAGCCCCTTCGACAACCAGGGCCGGCGCCAGACGTCCTTCGCCGCCGTCGAGGTCATCCCGCTCATCGAGGCGACCGACCACATCGAGGTCCCCGAGTCCGACATCCGCGTCGACGTGTTCCGCTCGTCGGGGCCCGGCGGCCAGTCGGTCAACACCACCGACTCCGCCGTCCGCATCACCCACCTGCCCACGGGCCTGGTCGTGTCGATGCAGGACGAGAAGAGCCAGATCCAGAACCGCGCGGCCGCGCTGCGCGTGCTCCAGTCGCGCCTGCTGCTGCTGAAGAAGCAGGAGGAGGACGCCAAGAAGAAGGAGCTCGCGGGTGACGTGAAGGCCTCGTGGGGCGACCAGATGCGCAGCTACGTGCTGAACCCGTACCAGATGGTCAAGGACCTGCGGACCAACCACGAGGTCGGCAACCCCGACGCCGTGTTCGACGGCGACATCGACGGATTCATCGACGCGGGCATCCGCTGGCGCAAGCAGGTGGAGATGGGCGAGGCCGACTGAGCGGCGTGGTGTCGCCGTGGCGGCGTCCGGGTGACCTAGTCTGGACGAGGCCGGCCTGAGGATTCTCAGGAAAATTCCCCATCGCCGACCCGGCCGGAACACCCACGTGATCACCTTCACCGAAGTCACCAAGCGGTATCCCGGGCAGAAGCGCCCGGCGCTCAGCGGGGTCAGCACCACGATCGACGACGGCGAGTTCGTCTTCCTCGTCGGGCCCTCCGGGTCGGGCAAGTCCACCTTCCTGCGCCTGGTGCTGCGTGAGGCGCGGGCCACCTCCGGCAAGGTCGTGGTCGACGGTCGCGACGTGGGCCGCATGTCCGGCTGGCGGATCCCGAAGCTGCGACGGGGGATCGGCACCGTCTTCCAGGACTTCCGCCTGCTGCCCGGCAAGTCCGTCCACGAGAACGTGGCGTTCGCCCTCCAGGTGATCGGACGCCCCGGGCGCGAGATCCGGCGCGTGGTGCCCGAGACGCTCGAGCTCGTCGGGCTCGCGGACAAGGCCGACCGCCTGCCCGAGGAACTCTCCGGCGGAGAGCAGCAGCGCGCGGCCCTGGCCCGCGCCGTGGTGAACCGGCCGCGGATCCTGCTCGCCGACGAGCCCACCGGCAACCTCGACCCCACCACCTCGGTCGGGATCATGAAGCTGCTGGACCAGATCAACCGGGACGGGACCACGATCCTGATGGCGACCCACGACTCGACCGTGGTGGACCAGATGCGGAGGCGCGTCGTCGAGCTCAGCGGTGGCGAGCTCGTGCGCGACCAGGCGCAGGGCGTCTACGGGTACCAGTGATCGGGTAGGGGAGAACACACACCATGCGCCACGCACTCACCGAGGTCCTGTCGGGCCTGCGCCGCAACGCGAGCATGAACCTCGCCGTCCTGGTCACCATGTGGGTCTCGCTCACCCTCTTCGGCCTCGGCACGCTGGTCACCCAGCAGGTCGACCTGATCAAGGGTCGCTGGTACGACCGCATCGAGATCACCCTGTTCCTGTGCACGCCGGCCACGCAGGGCGAGAACTGCACGCCGGGGCAGGCCACCACCGAGGCCCAGCGCGCCGACATCCGCGCGGCGCTGGAGGCCAACCCCGAGGTGGCCGAGGTCTTCTACCAGAGCCAGGAGGAGGTCTTCGACGAGTTCGGCGAGACCTACGCCGACTCCCCGATCCTCGCGTCCATGAAAGCTGAGGACATGCAGGATCTCTTCAGGATCAAGCTCGTGAATCCTGAGGAATATCAGATTGTCACCGCCGAGGCGGCCCGAATGCCGGGCGTCCAGAACGTGCAGGACCTGCGACAATTCCTCGACCCATTGTTCGACTGGCTGAATTGGGGCCGCTGGCTGGCCGTCGGGGCGTCCGGGCTGCTGCTGCTGGCCGCCGCGCTGCAGATCGGCAACAGCATCCGGATGGCCGCCCACGCGCGTCGCCGGGAGATCGGGATCATGCGGCTGGTGGGGGCCTCGAACACCTACATCATGCTGCCGTTCCTGCTCGAGAGCCTGCTCGTCGCCCTCGCCGGGGCGGCCTTGGCATGCGCCACCCTGGCCGGCATCCAGCAGTTCGCGATCGTGGAAAAGGCTAAACCTGCCCTTCAGGGATTCACGTGGATCGGCTGGGAGCACGTGGGAATCGCGATGGTTTGGCTTGTGGCGGTGGCCATCGCCCTATCTATGATCCCCACGTTGATCGCGACACGTCGTTTCCTGAAGGTGTGATCCCTTCGCCCCGACGGTCGCACCGGCGATCGTTGGGAGTTCGTAGTGAGTCACGTCCACGCCGACAGGCACGGCCGGCGGGGTGCCCTCGGGCGCCGCATGGCCACCCTGTTCGTCGCAACGACCCTGTCCGCGGGACTGATCGCCCCCCTCGCCGCCGCCGACACCCTGTCCGACCTGAAGGCCGCCCAGCAGGCGAATTCCGCGCAGCAGGATGTGGCACGCAATGAGATTTCCCAGGCGCAGGAGAATGTGAATTCCGCCACCCAGCGCCTCATTCAGTCGCAGAATGAGCTGGCGAATGCGCAGGCCATTCTTTCCGACATCACCGTGCAGTTGCAGGCCGCCCGCGAGGACGACGCCCGCATCGCCGCCGAGCTCGAGGCCGCCCGCCAGGAGCTGGAGCGGGCCAAGCAGCGCGTCGCCAAGGCCGAGGCCGACGTCGCCCAGCAGCTCGCCCTGATCGGCACCGCCGCCCGCGAGTCCTTCCAGCAGCAGACCGACCTGCGCGGCCTCACGGTCGTGTTCGGCTCCGAGACCCCGGCCGAGCTGAGCCAGCGGCTGCAGTGGAACACCACGATCTTCGACACCCAGGCCGCCGAGAAGTCGCGCCTCGACCAGGTGCTCGCCGAGCTCGAGGCCGCGCGCCAGGCGCAGGCCGAGATCGAGGCCCGCATCGCCGAGGACAAGGCCGAGTCCGAGCGCACCGTCGCCCGCATCGCCACCCTGGAGCGCCGGGCCGAGGAGCAGCGCAACACCGTGGCCGCGCTGGTCGCCGCCAACGAGCAGGCCCGCGCCGCCGCCCAGGACGAGCTGGCCGCCGACGAGGCCTCCTACGCGACCCTCCAGGCCGCCGAGCGCGACACCCAGCGCCTGATCGAGCAGGAGATGCACCGCCTCTACCTCGAGGAGCAGGCCCGCCTCAAGCGTGAGGCCGAGGAGCGCGCCCGTCGTGAGGAGGAGGCCCGCATCAAGCGCGAGGAGGCCGCCCGCGCCAAGGCCGCCGCGGACGCCGCCGAGCGCGCCAAGGCCAGGGACGCCGAGGAGAAGCGCCGTCAGGCCAACGCCAAGCAGGTCGAGTCGGCCCGCGCGGACGCCGCCGCCAAGCCCTCTCGGACGGAGTCCCGTGCCACGTCCGCCTGGGGCTTCATCCGCCCGGTCAAGGCCAACTACGGCTCGGCCTTCGGCATGCGGTTCCACCCGATCCTGAAGATCTGGCGCCCGCACAACGGCGTCGACATGGGGGCGCCGACCGGCACGCCGATCTACGCGGCCCAGTCCGGCACCGTGCTGCAGGCCGGCGTCAACGGCGGCTTCGGCCAGTACACGCTGATCTCCCACGGCCGGCTGGTGGACGGCAAGACCACCACCACCGGCTACGCGCACCAGTCGCGCATCGTGGTCCGGGCCGGCCAGAAGGTCGAGCGCGGCCAGCTGATCGGCTACGTGGGCAACACCGGCCTGTCGACCACGCCGCACCTCCACTTCGAGCTGCGCCTCAACGGGACGCCGGTCAACCCGGTCCGCTACGTCCCCTGACCCGCACCACCCGGCCCGAGTGCCGCCCGGCTATATGCTGGGCGGCACTCTCGCTTTCGAAGGAGCACACCGGCCATGCCGCGACCCGAGGGGCGCATCCTCGTCGCCCAGAACAAGAAGGCCCGCCACGACTACCACATCGGTGACCGTGTCGAGGCCGGCCTGGTGCTGCTCGGCACCGAGGTGAAGTCCCTGCGCGCCGGCCGCGCGTCGCTGGTCGACGGCTTCGCCACGATCGACGACGGCGAGGTCTGGCTCCGTGGCGTGAACATCCCCGAGTACAAGTTCGGCACCCACTCCCACGGCCCGCTGCGCAACCGCAAGCTGCTCATGCACCGCCGCGAGATCGCCAAGCTGGAGAAGGAGGTCGCCAACTCCGGCCGCACGCTGGTCCCGCTGTCGATCTACTTCAGCGATGGCTACGCCAAGGTGGAGATCGCCGTCGCCACGGGCAAGAAGGACTGGGACAAGCGCCAGACCATCGCCGAGCGGGACGCCAACCGCGAGGCCCAGCGCGCGCTGTCGGCCCGCAACAAGGGCAGGCGCTGACATGCTGCGCGCCGCCCGACGCCTGGCCGTGGCCGTGGTGGTCGCCCTCGCCTTCGTGCTCGGTGTCGCGACCCCCGCGCACGCCGCCGGAGACACCTACGACCGGTTCGACGTCGACTACACGATCACGCCCCAGGGCACCGTCCACGTCACCGAGACCATCGTGCTGCGCTTCGGCCCCAACTCGGGCAGGCGGGGCTACGAGCGTTACCTCGTCACCCGCGAACCGTTCGACGACGACGAGGACATGCTCTACGAGGTGACCAACGTCCGCGTCACCAGCCCCGACGCGGTCTCCACGGCCACCCAGGTGAGCAACTACTCCAACACGCCGCGCGAGTCGGTGGTGAAGATCCGCATCGGCGACCCCGACCGGCGCAACACCGGCCCGACGGCGACCTACGTCATCTCCTACGACGTGCGCGGGGCCCTGCGCACGCCCGAGCAGACCAGACTGCCCGAGTTCTACTGGGACGTCACGGGCTCCACCATGGGAGCCATCCGTTCGTCCACGGTCCGGGTCACGGCCCCCGGGGCCGTCCAGGACGCCGTCTGCTTCGCCGGCCCGCCCCGGGCCGAGAATCCCTGCTCCGACGTCTCCACCAGCGGGGACACCGCGACGTTCACCCAGCCCGACGGCATCCCGACCGGCAGCCTGCTGACGATCGGCGTGCAGCTGGAACCGGCGTCCGTGTCGAACGCCACCCCGATCCGGGTCGAGCGCGGGGACGCAGCCCAGCAGCGCTCCACGCGGGTCATGCAGGTCGCGGGCGGGGCGGCCGCCCTCGCGATCCCCGTCGTCGGCTGGCTCTACTACCGCCGCCGCGGGCACGACGAGCGCTACGCCGGCGTCCCGCCGGGCACGGTGCCGCTCGCGGGCCAGCCCACGCACGTGGAGCGCAACGACCCGAAGATCCCCGTGCCCGTCTCGTTCGCGCCGCCGAAGCTGCCGCTCACCTACGCCGGCTTCCTCCTCGACGGCCAGTACAAGACCGAGCACCTCACCGCCACGCTGGTCGGGCTCGCCACGAACGGGGCGATCACGCTGACCTCCGAGGGACGCCCCGAGGCGGAGCTCCGCGACCCCCGCAGGGCGCCCGACGAGCCCAGCGAGATCCTGCTGTCCGAGCTCTTCGACGGACGCCGCACCACCGTCCGGCTCGACAGGGCGGGCCAGCTCGCCGAGGCGTCCGACGCCCTCGAGGCCGACGCCCGCTCGGTCGCGCTGGGCAACAAGTGGTTCCGCGGCGTCGCGCGCGGACGCAAGAGCTTCTCGATCATGGGCCTGCTGTGGGTCGTCATGATGGGGTCGTTCTTCTTCGACGTGCGCGCGCTGTCCGGACTGGCCTGGCTGCTCGGGCCGGCGACGGTGGCCCTGGTCATCACGTGGATCGTCGTGCAGACCAAGATGGCGCGCGGCCAGCGCACCGCCCTGGGCCGGGCCTGGACCGACCAGGTCGAGGGCTTCCGCACCTACATCGCCACCGCCGAGGCGGACCAGCTCCAGTTCGAGGAGGGGGAGGACATCTTCAGCAAGTACCTGCCCTGGGCCGTGCTGTTCGGCCTGGCCGAGCGGTGGGTGCGCGTGTGTGAGCAGGCCATCGCCCTGGGCCGCCTGCGGCAGCCGGACGCCTCGTGGTACGGCGGGGCCTACTTCGACACCCACATGATCCTGTGGCACCTCGACAGCCTGGGCCGGTCGATCCCGCCGGCCACGGCGCCGTCGGTGGCCTCGCACGGGCCGAGCTTCAGCAACGACATCGGCTTCGGTGGCGGCGGTTCGGCCTTCGGTGGGGGCGGTGGCTTCGGTGGCGGCTTCTCCGGCGGCGGTGGCGGCGGAGGCGGCGGCGGCAGCTGGTGAGTAGGGTTGGGGCCCATGGACAAGCCAACCATTGAGATCCCCGACACCGACGCCCCCGCCGAGCTCGTGCTCGACGACCTCGAGGTCGGCACCGGCCCCGAGGCCAAGCCGGGCCAGCAGGTCGCCGTGCACTACGTCGGCGTCGCCTGGTCCGACGGCACCGAGTTCGACAACTCCTACGACCGCGGCGAGCCGCTGGTCTTCGGCCTGGGCGCCGGTCAGGTCATCCAGGGCTGGGACTCCGGCATCGCCGGCATGAAGGTCGGCGGCCGTCGCCGCATCACCATCCCGCCGCACCTCGGCTACGGCGCGCGCGGCGCCGGCGGTGTGATCAAGCCCAACGAGACCCTTGTCTTCGTCTGCGACCTGGTGGGTGTGCGCTGACCGGCGTGTGACGTCCCCGTGTGCATCTCCGGGTGGCAGGACCCCAAGGATCCTTGGGGACCTGCCACCCGGAAGTGCATTCGGGGGACGGGTCGGGGGAAGGCCCGATGGGTATGTGTCCTACGGCGGGCAGGATGGCGCCATGAGCAACCTCCCCTCCCTGGACCTGCGGGTCGGCGACACCGAGCGTGCGCGGGCCGAAGCCCTGCTGCAGGACGCGTACTGTGCCGGACGCCTCGACGAGGTCGAGCTCGACGAGCGGCTGGGGATGGTGATGACGGCGCAGACGCGTCGTGACCTCAACGCCTCCGTGGCGGGCCTCCCGGCCCGCTTCGTGGCCCCGCGGGCGGTCGCGCCGCGCAGCCCCCAGGCGACCTCGCTGGGAGCCACCGCGCACTTCTCGGGCCTGCTCACCTGGATCTTCGGGCCGCTGTTCCTCTACGCCTGCTCGACCCCGGGGACCCCGGCGCGGCGCGAGGCGGCCCACGCGTTCAACTACCAGCTGGTCGCGGGCCTGACGTTCCTCGTCACCGCCATCGTGGGGGGCATCCTGCTGCCCGAGGCGGCGATGGAGGTCATCATGCCGCTGGGCTGGGTCGGCTGGCTGTTGCTCACCATCGTCGGCGGTGCCCGGGCCCTGTCCGGCCAGCGCTGGAACAACCCGCTGACGCGCCTGATCCGCCTCCGCGTGCTGGACCCGATGCGCTGACTGGAACGCCGCGCTCCGGGGACGTATACTGGAGTGCTCCCGGGAGACCGGGAGGGACAACTCAACAGGGGGTGACTGGTTTCGACTTGGGACGGTAGTCCCAGGAGAAGCGGGCCGAGGAGCCGGCGACATCTCGTTAACGAATGCCGGAAACCAATAACTGCCGACAACTCTCGTGCAGACTTCGCTCTCGCTGCCTGATCAGTGATCGAAGGGTCAGCCCGGACGTGCCTTCCGTCCGGATCCTGGCCTCATCTTGAAGGCTTGCTGGTCGTCTGACGCCGTGGCGGACGATCGGGACTCAACCAGGGCTGGGCCTGTCCGTGACGTGCCGATGACGAGCACGGGGGCCGAGTAGAACGACACCATCGGCTGCGCCCGGAGAAGACCTGGTTCGCCTCTCGAGGACGCGGGTTCGACTCCCGCCACCTCCACCCCTGTGTTGTGAAGGGCCCGGCTGCTCGTGCAGCCGGGCCCTTCGCTCACCCAAACGCCCTTGTCCCGGCCCATTACCCTCGTCGCATCGTGCGTTTCGCACCATCGACGTCGAGGAGCCGCTCGTCATGAGACTGTCCATCGTCGACCTCGGGACCGTGGCCCCGGTACCTCCGAGAAGGACGCCCTGGCCGACGCGCTGGAGAACGTCCGGCACGCCGAGGGCCTGGGCTACCACCGGGCCTGGTTCGCCGAGCACCACCTGAGCCGCTCGGGGGCGTCCCACCACCCCGAGCTGCTGATCGCCGCCGCGGCAGCCACCACGTCCCGGATCAGGTTGGGGTCGGGGCGGTCCTGATGAACCACTACAGCCCCTTCAAGGTCGCCGAGCTGTTCGAGCAGTTGGAGGCGATGGCGCCCGGGCGGATCGACCTGGGCATGGGGCGGGCGACCGCCGGCCCGGTGCTCGACCTGGCGTTGCAGCAGAACCGCCAGCACCCCGCGCAGGCCGATCACCAGCAGCAGGTCCTGGAGACGCTGGCCTGGTTGTACGAGTCTTCCCCGAGGACCACCCGTTCGCCGGGCACCCACTGATGACCACCGTGCCCGAGGTGCCGCAGAGCTGGCTGCTGGGGTCCAGCCCGAACGGATCCCACCTCGCGGCGGGGTTGGGCATCGGCTACACCTAACGCGGGGCGTCCGGCCCGGCTCGGACCCCGGGTGGGGGCGCCGTGGCAGGATGGGCCCGTGGACCCGGAGATCACCAGCGCGCCGATCGAGCCCGGCACGCTGCTCGTGGCCGGGGTCGAACTGACCGACGGGGTGTTCGACGGGTCCGTGGTGCTCCTGCTCGACGTGGACGCCTCGGGCGCCCTCGGCGTGGTGCTCAACGCCTTCACCGGGGTGGACCTGGCCAGCGTGCTGCCCGGCTGGGACGCGCTGACGACCTGGCCCCACCGCCTCTACGACGGGGGCCCGGTGTCGCAGGAGGGGGCGATCTGCCTGGCCACCCCCAGCCACCCCACCGAGGAGCCGCCGGGCTGGCGTCCGTTGTTCGACCGGGTGGGCCTGCTGCACCTGGAGACGCCGATCGAGCTGGCCACCGATGCCTACAGCGACCTGCGCATCTTCGCCGGCTACGCCGGGTGGGCGCCGGGCCAGTTGCAGGGCGAGGTGGCGCAGGGGATGTGGCACCCGGTCCGGGCGCTCCACGCGGATGTGTTCGACCCGGATCCCGAAACGCTGTGGCGGCGCGTGCTCGCCCGCCAGGGGGGCCAACTAGGCTGGTTGTCCACGTGGACGCCCACGCCGGAACTGAACTGACGACCAAGGGGGATCCGGTGAGTGTGAACGGCACCAAGGTGCTGGTGGTCGACGACGACGCCGCGCTGGCCGAGATGCTGCAGATCGTGCTGCAGGCGTCGGGCTTCGACACGGTCTGGGTGGGTCGCGGCGACGAGGTGCTGGAGGAGTTCCGGCGCTTCCGGCCCGACCTCGTGCTGCTCGACCTCATGCTGCCCGGCCGCGACGGCGTCGACGTGTGCCGCGACCTGCGCGCCGAGTCCGACGTGCCGATCGTGATGCTCACCGCCAAGTCCGACACCTCCGACGTCGTAGAGGGCCTCGAGGCCGGCGCCGACGACTACGTGCCCAAGCCCTTCAAGACCCAGGAGCTGCTGGCCCGCGTCAAGACCCGCCTGCGCCGCTCGGCCGCGGCGGGGGAGGACGCAGCCGTCCTCCGCATCGGCGACATCGTCATCGACGTGGACGCCCACACGGTCCACCGCGGCGACGAGCCGATCGCGCTCACCCCGCTGGAGTTCGACCTGCTCCTCGCGCTGGCCCGCAAGCCGCGCCAGGCGTTCACCCGCGAGCTCCTCCTGCAGGAGGTGTGGGGCTACCGCCACCCCGGCGACACCCGGCTGGTGAACGTCCACGTGCAGCGGCTGCGCAGCAAGATCGAGCGCGACCCCGAGCACCCCGAGATCATCGTGACGGTGCGCGGCATCGGTTACCGCGCGGGGACGCCGTCGGCGCCATGAGTTGGATCGGCAGGGTGCTCCGGGCCCCGGCACGCTGGTGGTCCCGCTCCCTGTCGTTCCGGGTGGTCACGAACAGCGTGCTCGCCGCCCTGGCGGTGTTCGGCGTGACCGGCTGGCTGCTGGTCGACCAGTCGACCCGCGGCATCCTCGAGGCCAAGACGCAGCAGTCGGTGTCCGAGGCGTCCGCGGTGCTCGAGGGCATGCAGGCCTCCCTCCGGGACGCCGACCTGCGCACGTCCACCGTCAACGAGCGCCTCACCCTGCTGGCCCGCGACGCCGCCAGCCGCGGCAACGTCGGCAACCAGTACGAGGTGGTGATCACCGGACCGGTCTCCGACATCACCTCGGCCGGTGTCGACGTCGCGTCGGTGCCCGAGCCGATCCGCGAGGCCGTGCAGGAGGGGGGACAGGACCTGTTCACCACCCCGACCTCCATCGAGTTCACCGACGGGCGGACGCCGCGGACCGGCCTCGTGGTGGGCGGTGCGCTGCTCGCGCCCGGCTCGGGGCGCTACCCGGTCTACTTCCTGTTCGGGATGGAGCAGGAGGAGCAGACGCTCCAGGTCGTGCAGCGCTCGGCCCTCACCGCCGCCGCGGTGTTCCTGCCGCTGATCACCGGCCTGATGTACCTGATCTCCCTGCAGGCGCTGCGGCCGATTCGGGCGGCGCGCGTGACATCCGAGCGGATCGCGGCGGGGCACCTCGACGAGCGCATGCAGATCCGGGGTTCCGACGACCTCGCCGGCCTCGGCCGCTCCATGAACCACATGGCCGACGAGCTCGGCCGCAAGATCCAGCAGCTGGAGAACCTGTCGCTGGTGCAGCGGCAGTTCGTCTCCGACGTGAGCCACGAGCTCCGGACGCCGCTGACGACCGTCCGCATGGCCGCCGACGTGCTCTACGACGAGCGCGAGGAGTTCGACGTGGTGACCCGCCGCTCCACCGAGCTGCTCAAGGGGGAGCTGGACCGGTTCGAGTCGCTGCTCACCGAGCTGCTCGAGATCAGCCGCTTCGATGCCGGCGCCGCCGAACTCCAGGTCGACGACGTCGACCTGGTCTCGCTGGTCGCCGCAGAGGTCGCCGCCCAGCGGCCCCTCGCCGACGCCAACGCCACCCGCCTTGTCCTGGACGCCCCCGAGGAGGTGCGCTGCCGCGTCGACCCGCGCCGGGTGCGGCGGATCATCTCCAACCTGCTCAGCAACGCCATCGAGCACGGCGAGGGGCGCGACGTGGTGCTCACCATCGGGGCCAACCAGACCGCGGTCGCCGTCACCGTGCGCGACCACGGGGTCGGCTTCAGCGCCGCCCAGGCCCACCAGGTCTTCACCCGGTTCTGGCGGGCCGACCCGTCCCGCCAGCGCACCGTCGGCGGCTCCGGCCTCGGCCTGTCGATCGCCCTCGAGGACGCCCAGCTGCACGGCGGCTGGCTCAACGCGTGGGGGCGTCCGGGCCACGGGGCCCAGTTCCGGCTCACCCTGCCCTGGGACGCGGGCGGGGAGGTCGGGGAGTCGCCCCTGCCGGTCGTCCCCGCCGAGAGGAGGACGTGGTGAGGCGCCTGCTCCTGGCCGTGCTCGTGCTGGCCGTGGCCCTGGCCGGCTGCAGCGGCGTGCCCACCACCGGCCCCGTCGAGCGCGTGTCCGCGGCCCCGGGCCGGCTCAACCCCGGCGTGGAGATCGCGCCCGCGCCCCCGGGCCGCAACGCGACCGCCATCACGGTGGTCGAGGGCTTCCTGCACGCCATGGCGTCCTACCAGCCCGACTACTCGGTGGCCCGGGCCTACCTGACGCCCGAGGCGTCCCGGACCTGGAGCCCGGAGGCCGGCGTGCGCATCTACGCCGAGGGCAACCCCGTGGTCGCCACCGAGACCAACGCCACGCTGCGCGCCCCCGTGGTCGGCACCCTCGACTCCCAGGGCGCCTACCGGCAGTCGACGGAGACGATCGAGCACGACTTCGGGCTGGTCCGCGACGACGACGACCAGTGGAGGATCAGCAACCCGCCCGCGGGACTGCTGATCTCGGAGTACCTGTTCTCGAGCGCGTTCACCCGGGTCACCCCGTACTTCTACGCGCCGGGCGGAAGCTGGCTGGTGCCCGACCCGCGCTTCTACCCCCGGGGTCCGGGGGCCTACGAGGGCACCGCCCGTGCGGTCGTCTGGGGCGCCACCGAGTGGCTGGCCCCCGCGGTCGAGCCGGCCCTGCCGGGCATCCGGCTCGCGAGCGCGGTCGTCACCTCCACCGGGGTGGCCCGCGTCGAACTGACCCGCGGGGCGTCCGACCTCGACCCCGCGCAGCGGATCGCGCTGGCCACGCAACTGGTGTGGAGCTACCGCTCGTTCGAGTCGGTCGTCGCCGTCTCGGTCGGCTGGGCCGGCGATGAGCCCTGGGCCGTCGAGCCGTACGGCCAGGTCATCCCGGTCACGGGCTTCCCCGAGGCCGACCCCGCCCCCCGCCAGGGCAGCCGCCAGCTGTTCGGGCTGGAGCAGGGGCAGGTCGTCCGCGTCATGGAGGGCCCCGGGAGCGGCCAGAACCTGCGCGTCGCGCCCGGCGTCACCGCTGCGACGCACGCGGCCGTGCGTCAGGACGCCCTAGTGGCCGTGGCGGTCAGCGCGGACCGGTCCGGGCTGGAGCTGGCCCCCCTCGGCGAGGCGGTGCTGCGGCCGCTCGGCACCTCCGCCGGGCTGCGCCGCCCGCAGTTCTCGCGCGAGGGCGCGGTGTGGGTCAACAACGACGCCGGCGAGCTCGCGGTGGTCTCCCCGCAGGGGGAGTGGGCGCTCGGCACGGCGACCGACCTCGGCGAGGGACTGATCCAGGCCTTCCGGCTGTCCCCGGACGGGACGCGCGTCGCCCTCGTCGTGCAGCGCCCGGGCGGCCAGCAGGTGCTCGGGCTGGCCCGGGTCACCGACGCCGACACGCTGCCCGTGGTCGACGGGTGGCGCGAGCTCAACGTGGCCACCGGGTCCCTGGCCCAACTGACGGTGCTCGACGTGGGCTGGCGTGCGGCGGACTCGTTGCTGGTCCTGGTCTCCGACGGGCGCACCACCAGCGTGCTGGCGGTCGCCCAGGACGGCTCCACCGTGGTCCCGATCGGGCCGTCCGCGGCCACCGACCTGGTGGAACTCGCCGTCGCGCCCGGCGTGCCCCCGATGGTGCGCTCGGCCGAGGGCGCGGTGTGGCGCTACAACAGCGACTTCCGCTGGTCGAGCCACGCGACCGGCCTGACGACGATCTTCTATCCCTGACACGGGCCGCCTATACCTGTAGGGCGTGCTGGCCGGTTGGGTGGACGCCGCGGCGTCGTTGCTGCTCGGCTCGGCGTGCCCGGGGTGCCGCGCGCCGTGCGCCCACCTGTGCGCGGCCTGCGCCGCAGAGGTGGCTGCGGCCGAACCCTTCGCCGTGGCGCTGCCGGCCGCGCCGGTGCCGTTCGTGCCCGTTGTGGCCGCGGCCCGGTACGAGGAGCTGTGGCAGCGCTGCATCCTCGCCTACAAGGAGCGCACGGGCTGGTGGCTGGGCGGCGTGCTCGGGGCCGCGCTCGCCCTGGCGGTGGCGGACGCCCTCCGGCGCGGTCCCGGACGCCCCGACCCGCTGGTGCTCGTGCCCATGCCCTCGCAGCGGGCGACCGTGCGTGAGCGCGGGCTGGACACCACGCTCCTGCTGGCCCGGACGGCGGCCCGCCGGCTCGCGGCGTCCGGGCTGGCGACACGGGTGGCCCCGGTGCTGTCCCACACCCGGGCGGTGGCCGACCAGTCCGGCCTGGACGAGCGGCAGCGCCGCACGAACCTGGCGGGCGCGCTGGGCGCCCGGCCCGCCCCGGAGGGGACGCTGGTGGTGGTCGACGACCTCGCCACCACGGGGGCAAGCCTCGTCGAGGCGTGTCGCGCGCTCGCGTCGGCGGGGACCCCGCCGACGGCCTGCGCGATCGTGGCCGCCACCCCCCGCCGGGACGGTCGCCGGTGCTAGGTTGTGGGTATGGCACACACGCCAGCTTCCGACCCTCGGTCGGAGGGGTGGGCGCGGGTGCCGTTGTTGTTTCCCGACACAGGAGGTTGACATGGACGTCATCGTCACCGGCCGTCGCTGCACCATCTCGGACGACTTCCGGGAGAAGGTTGCCGAGCGCATCACCGGCATCGAGCGGTTCCGCGATCGGGTCCAGCGGGTGGAGGTGCAGGTCTCGACGAACCAGCACAAGCAACCGGACCAGGCCATCCAGGTGGAGATCACCCTCATCGGGAAGGGACCGGTCGTCCGGTCCGTCGCGTCCGCCGACGACAAGTCGGTCGCCTTCGAGCACGCGCTCGACAAGATGAAGGCGCAGCTGCGTCGTGCCGCCGACCGGCGCAAGGTCCACCGCGGGCTCCGCGTGTCCGACACCCTCGAGGTGCCCGCGACCGCCGACGCCGGCGCGCAGGCCGAGGACGGCCCGCAGGTGCGCCGCATCGCCGGGCTCGAGGTCACCGGTGACGGCCCGCTGGTCGTCCGCGAGAAGATCTTCCCCGCGACCCCGCTGACGCTGGCGCAGGCCCTGGACGAGATGGAGCTCGTGGGCCACGACTTCTTCCTCTACGTGGACGCCGAGTCCGGCGCCCCCAGCGTCGTCTACCGCCGCAAGGCCTACGACTACGGCGTGATCCACCTGGACGTCGCCGGCAAGGAGTGACCTCGCAGTACGAGGCGGCTGGGCGTCGGGAGCGATCCTGATGCCCGGCCGCCGCCTGTCCCACGCGCAGGCCCTGGTCAGCCCGTTCGACTCGTCGGTCTTCGAGCGGAAGCGGCTGGAGAAGCTGTTCGGCACGTACTTCCGCATCGAGATCTACGTGCCCGAGCCGCAGCGGCAGTACGGCTACTACGTGTACCTCTTCTGGTTCGGCGACCGGCCCGCCGCCCGGGTCGATCTCAAGGCCGACCGTGCCGCCGGCGTCCTGCGGGTCCAGTCCGCCTGGTTGGAGGACTGGGCGGGGGACCGCGCCGGCGACGTGGCCGGGGCGCTGGCGTCCGAGTTGCACCTGATGGCGGGCTGGTTGGGCCTGTCCGAGGTCGCGGTGGCGCCGCGCGGCACACTGGCCGCACGGCTCGCACCGGCGGTGTGAGCCGCCCCCAGGCGGACCCCCTACGATGGGGGATGGTGCCGACCCCGGCGCCTGAGTGGACGACGAGGAAGCACGAGACGTGGGCCTGTTCGACAAGTTGATGCACCTGGGCGAGGGACGCCAGGTCAAGCGCCTCGAGGCGATCGCCAACCAGGTGAACTCCATCGAGTCCGAGTTCGAGGCCATGAGCGACGAGGAACTGCGCGGCATGACCGCCGAGTTCCGCACCCGCCTCGAGGCGGGCGAGACGCTCGACGACCTGCTCCCCGAGGCGTTCGCGACGGTGCGCGAGGCGTCCCGGCGCGTGCTCGGCAAGCGCCACTTCGACGTGCAGCTCATGGGCGGGGCAGCCCTGCACCAGGCCAACATCGCCGAGATGAAGACCGGTGAGGGCAAGACCCTGACCGCGACGCTGCCCAGCTACCTCAACGCGCTGACCGGCAAGGGCGTCCACGTCGTCACGGTGAACGACTACCTGGCCAAGTACCAGTCCGAGCAGATGGGCCGCGTCCACCACTTCCTGGGTCTGGAGACCGGCGTCATCCTGCAGCACATGACCCCGGCCGAGCGCCGCGTCGCCTACGCCGCCGACATCACCTACGGCACCAACAACGAGTTCGGCTTCGACTACCTGCGCGACAACATGGCCCTGTCGCTGGAGGACTGCGTCCAGCGCGGCCACCACTACGCGATCGTCGACGAGGTCGACTCGATCCTGGTGGACGAGGCGCGTACGCCGTTGATCATCTCCGGCCCCGCCGAGGACAACAAGCAGTGGTACCCGGTGTTCGCCCGACTGGCGAAGCGGATGATCCGCGACACCCACTACGAGGTCGACGAGAAGAAGAAGACCATCTCGGTCATGGAGCCGGGCATCGGCCTGGTCGAGGACCGGCTGGGCATCGACAACCTCTACGAGTCGGCCAACACGCCGCTGATCAGCTACCTGAACAACGCCATCAAGGCCAAGGAACTGTTCGCCCGCGACAAGGACTACATGGTCACCGGTGACGGCGAGGTCGTGATCGTCGACGAGTTCACCGGCCGCACGCTGGCGGGCCGGCGCTACTCCGAGGGCCTGCACCAGGCGCTGGAGGCCAAGGAGGGCGTGGAGATCAAGGAGGAGTTCCAGACCCTCGCCACGATCACGCTGCAGAACTACTTCCGCATGTACGACAAGCTCGCGGGCATGACCGGTACGGCCAAGACCGAGGAGAGCGAGTTCCAGAAGATCTACGGCCTCGGCGTGCTGCCGATCGCCACCAACCGACCGATGGTCCGCGTCGACCAGGCCGACCTGATCTACCGCACCGAGGACGCCAAGTTCAACGCGGTCGTCGCCGACGTCGTGCAGCGGCACGAGGCCGGCCAGCCCGTCCTGCTGGGCACGGCGTCCGTGGCCAAGTCGGAGCTGCTGAGCAAGCGCCTGGTCCGGGCCGGGGTGCCGCACGAGGTGCTGAACGCGAAGAACCACGCGCGCGAGGCCGCGATCGTGGCCCTCGCCGGGCGCAAGGGTGCGGTCACCGTCGCCACCAACATGGCCGGTCGAGGCACCGACATCATCCTGGGCGGCAACGCCGAGTTCCTCACCGACGCGATGCTGCGCGAGAAGGGCCTCGACCCCGTCGAGGGCCCCGAGGAGTACGAGGCCGCCTGGGCCGAGCTCTACCCGCAGGTCGAGGCGCAGTGCGACGCCGAGCACGCCGAGGTCGTCGAGCTGGGCGGCCTGTACGTCGTGGGCTCCGAGCGCCACGAGAGCCGCCGCATCGACAACCAGCTGCGCGGTCGCTCCGGTCGCCAGGGCGACCCGGGTGAGTCCCGGTTCTACCTGTCGCTGCAGGACGACCTGATGCGCCTGTTCCAGGCCGACCTCATCGAGCGCGTCCTGCTGGCCCTCAACGTCCCCGACGACGTTCCGATCGAGAACAAGCAGGTCACCAACTCCGTCGCCAAGGCGCAGGAGATGGTCGAGAGCCAGAACTTCGAGATGCGCAAGAACGTCCTCAAGTACGACGACGTGATGAACCGCCAGCGCCACACCATCTACGGCGACCGCCGCCGCGTGCTCGAGGGCGCCGACCTGGACAGCCGCCTGCGCGACGCGACCGGCAAGGTCGTCGAGCAGGTCGTGCGCAACCACACCGAGGGCTTCGCCGAGGACTGGGACCTCGACTCCCTGTGGTCGCAGCTGCGCACCCTGTACCCGGTGGGCCTGGACCAGGCCGACTACGAGGACGGGTCGGCCACCGCCGACCAGCTCGTCGAGGACTTCCTCGCCGACGCCGACCGCGCCTACGACGCCCGCGAGCAGCAGCTCACGGCGCCGATCATGCGCGAGGTCGAGCGCCGCGTCGTGCTGTCGGTGCTCGACCGCAAGTGGCGCGAGCACCTCTACGAGATGGACTACCTGCGCGAGGGCATCGGCCTGCGCGCCATGGCCCAGCGCGACCCGCTCATCGAGTACCAGCGCGAGGGCGGCGACATGTTCAACGCCATGATGGACGCCTTCCTCGAGGAGTCGATCGGCTTCGTGTTCAACCTCGAGGTCAACGTCACACCGCAGCAGGCCGCGCCCCAGGTGGGCGTCGTCCGGGACGCCGAGGGTGCGGCCGTCGACGTGGCCGGTGCCGCGCGCCAGCTCACCTACTCCGGCCCGGAGGAGGGCGGCGGCGTCGAGGTGCACACCGAGGACGAGACCGGTGCCGAGGTGGCGACGGACGACGCCGAGGCCGTGCAGCCGCCCGTGCCCCCGCAGAACCGCAAGCAGCGCCGCTCCAACAAGAAGCGCCGCTGATCCTCACGAGCGGGCGGCCACCCGCCCGTCGGGGGCGAGGGCGGCCTCCAGGACGGTGACGGCCCAGCGCCGTGGCCGGCGCTCCAGGCGCAGGGCGAACGCGGCGCACCGCCGCGGGGACGCCAGCCTGCCCGTCGCCTCGACGACCCCGTCGCGGGGGCTCTGCAGCCGCAGGCCTGCCAGCCGCATGCCCTCGGCGGCACCGCTGCGCACCAGGTGGTCGAGCAGGTGGGCCACGCGCGGCACCAGCGCCGGCCGCACCTGGGCCGGGTTCCGATTTCCGGCCAGTACCTCGGCGAGCGCCCGTGCGATCGTGACCGCGGCACGTTCGGCGTCGGCGGCCACCCCCTCGGTGGTCGTGGTGGGCGCCGCGTCGTGCTCGCCCGGAAGGGGTTCCTGGGTCGGGGCGTCCTCGGGTGGCGGTGGCACCAGGCGCAGCAGGGGCGGCCGGGTCGAGGGGGCCGACGGCGGCGCCAGGGGGGTGGCAGGCAGGCTCATGACCCCACTGTGCGCGGGATCGGTGTCCCGGAGCCAGAGACTGGTGGCGCCCCTTGTGGATGGCGCGTGAGACGATGGGGCCATGCTCGTCTTCGTGCCTCTGGCCCCCGCCGACCTGGCGGACTGGGCCTCCACCGGCGTTCGTGACGTGACCGGCTTCGCCGCGACGCCCCTGTTCCTCGAGGCGTTCGGCCTGGGTGGGCCCGAGGGCGAGGACACCGACCTGACCCTGCTCGAGGTCGCCGGGGTGGCGGGGATGCTGGCCCACGGCGTCCGGCTCGTGGCCGTGTGCGGAACCGACGCGGCCGGCGCGGAACCCGCCGAGTTCGGCGCGGTGGTGGCCGAGCGCGTCGCCTGGTCGGCCGTGGAGAGCCTCTTCGCCGACGACGAGGCGGGCGCCGCCAAGGCCACGGCCGCGCGGGCCGCCGTGGGGGATACCGACCTCGACGCGGCGTGGGAGGCGGACGAGGTCAGCGACCTGCTGCGCACCACCGAGCTGCTGTGGCACGGTTCCTCCGAGTGGGAGCGCCTGTCACACTAGGGGGCATGCCTCGTAGCTTGTGGAAGGGTGCCGTCAGCTTCGGCCTCGTCACGATCCCGGTGAAGCTCTACAGCGCCACCGAGGAGAAGGACGTCACGTTCCGGCAGGTGCACCCCAAGGACGGCGGACGCATCAAGTACAAGCGCGTCTGCGAGGTGTGCGGCGAGGAGGTCCCCTACGCGGAGATCGCGAAGGGGTACGAGTCGGCCGACGGGCGGATGGTGATCCTCGAGGCGTCCGACTTCGACGACCTGCCGCTGCCCACCGCCAAGCAGGTGGAGATCGTCCAGTTCGTCGAGCTCGACGAGATCGAGCCGACGGCGTTCAACAAGTCCTACTTCCTGGAGGCCGAGGGCCCCGGGGCCAAGCCCTACGTGCTGCTGCGCGAGGCGCTGCGCAAGGCGAAGAAGGTGGCCGTGGTCAAGGTCGCGCTGCGCTCGCGGGAGTCGCTGGCGCTGATCCGCGCGACCGACGAGCTGCTGGTCCTGCACACGCTGCTGTGGCCCGACGAGCTGCGCGACGGCTCGTTCGCGGCGCCGTCGGACGAGATCAAGGCGTCCAAGGGCGAGGTCGACATGGCCAGGATGTTCATCGACCAGCTGACCGCGCCGTACGACCCCGAGCAGTTCACCGACTCCTACCGCGAGGCGCTGGAGGCCGTGGTGGCGGCGAAGCTGGGCGACGCCCCGGCCCCCGAGGCGACGGAGGAGCCGGCGGCCGGGGGCGGCGACGTGGTCGACCTCGTGGCGGCCCTCAAGGCGTCGGTGGAGGCCGCGAAGAAGCGCCGGGAGGCCGCCGCCAAGGCGGGATGATTGCGCGTCGAGGCGCGTGAGCGCGCGAGGTTTCCCGGCGGCGCGGGGGCCCGTGTGGGGATCGTCCGGCGCGCGTGCCTAAGATGAATCCCATGGACGCCGTGACCCGAGTTCCCGTGCCCGTCAACGAGCCCGTGCTGGGCTACGCCCCCGGATCGCCCGAGCGCGCCGAGCTCGAGGTGCGTCTGGCCGAGCTGGCCGGCGGCGGGCCCATCGCCCTCGACGCCTGGATCGGCGGCGAGCGCCGCCCCGGCTCCGGCGGCGACACCTTCGAGGTGACCATGCCGTCGGACCACGCGCACGTGCTGGGCGTGGTCGTGCAGGCCGACGGCACCGACGCCGAGGCGGCCATCGAGGCCGCGCTGGCGGCCGCGCCCGCGTGGGCGGCCCTGCCGTTCGACCAGAAGGCCGCGATCTTCCTGCGCGCCGCCGACCTGATCGCCGGGCCGTACCGCGCCACGATGAACGCCGCCACGATGCTGGGCCAGGGCAAGACGGTGCAGCAGGCCGAGATCGACGCGGCGTGCGAGCTGGTCGACTTCCTGCGCTACAACGTGGCCTACGCGCAGCAGATCATGGCGGACCAGCCGGACAACTCCCCGGGGGTGTGGAACCGGATGGAGTACCGCCCCCTGGAGGGCTTCGTGTACGCCATCACCCCGTTCAACTTCACCGCCATCGCCGGCAACCTGCCGACCTCGGCGGCCATCATGGGCAACCCGGTGGTCTGGAAGCCCGCGCTCACCCAGACCTTCGCCGCGCACTTCCTGGTGGAGGTGCTGGAGAAGGCCGGCCTTCCCGCCGGCGTGATCAACATGCTGCCGGGCCACGGCAAGGAGATCTCCGACGTCGTCCTGAGGCACCCGGCGCTGGCCGGCATCCACTTCACCGGCTCGACCGCGGTGTTCCAGGGCCTGTGGGGCCAGGTCGGCGCCAACATCGCCGGCTACCGCTCCTACCCGCGCCTGGTCGGCGAGACCGGCGGCAAGGACTTCGTGCTCGCGCACCCGACAGCCGACCGCACAGCCCTGGTCACCGCGCTGGTGCGAGGCGCCTTCGAGTACTCCGGCCAGAAGTGCTCGGCCGCCTCGCGGGCCTACATCGCGGCCTCGGTGTGGGAGGACATCCGCGACGACCTGGTCGCCCAGACCGAGGCCCTGGCGGTCGGCGACGTCCGCGACCTGGCGAACTTCACCTCGGCCGTCATCGACGAGCGCGCCTTCACCAAGCTCGCGAAGGTCATCGACACCTGCAAGGCCGACGCGACCATGGAGGTCATCGCCGGCGGGACGTACGACCGCTCCAAGGGATGGTTCGTGCGGCCGACGATCGTCACCTCCACCGACCCGAAGGCCGACATCTTCGTCACCGAGTACTTCGGCCCGATCCTCGGCGTGTACGTCTACCCCGACGACGAGTTCGAGCAGGTCATCGAGCTGGTCGACCAGGCCTCGCCCTACGCGCTGACCGGGGCCGTCTTCGCCACCGACCGCGCCGCGGTGGACGCCGCGCTCGAGGGGTTGCGCTTCACCGCCGGCAACTTCTACATCAACGACAAGCCGACCGGCGCGGTCGTCGGCCAACAGCCGTTCGGCGGCGCGCGCGCCTCGGGCACCAACGACAAGGCCGGGTCGATGTGGAACCTGATCCGCTGGGCGAGCCCCCGGGCGATCAAGGAGACGCTGGTCCCGCCCACGTCCACGGGCTACCCGCACATGCGGTGAGCGGGCGGGCCCGCGTCAGCGGGTGAGCCAGGCGCGGCCGACGCGGGCCTGGGCGTCCAGCGCCTCGAGGATCGCGGGGGCCGCTTCCTTCTCGATGCGCGCCCCCAGCAGCGGGATGCGGACGCTCAGGTCGCCGGCGTGGTCGATCACGCTGCCGGACGCCGTGGGCTCCAGCCGGGCGGTGCCCTCGAACGTCACCGGCTTGCCGGGGACGGTGATGGAGAACGTCCCCGACCGGCCCCCGTCGGCCTCGGCCGGGCCCCAGCGGACCTCCTGGATGATCGCGAGCCGATCCCCGACGAACGGGCGCACCTCCGGCGGCGCCTCGACGCTGGCCTCCACCGCGGTGTGGCCGCCCGAGGCGGCCACCCGGGCGTCGGGCGACCCCATCTCGGCGGCGGCGTGGCGGAGGAACGCCTCGTCGGTGACCATGGCGTACACGTCGGCGGGCGGTGCCGGGAACTCCTGACGGCTGGTGAGCTGCATGCCCCGATTATTGCGGTCGGAGGCGGTTTGCGCCGTGACGTTCCCAGCGGACGCGCCGCCAGCTACTGTGGATCGCCACTGGCAACGCAAAGGAGCGGGACCGCATGTCATCCGTCGTCGGGACGTCTGAATACCTCGCGCAGGTCGCCGGAGACCTCGCGCAGATCACCACCACCCCCGACCCCGAGGCGTTCGTGGGCGCCTACCTGGGGCAACACGTGGTCGGCGACGACGGCAGCGTGCCGGTCGGCCGCGCCGGGCGCCAGGCGGCCGCTCACCTCGACCTGGGCCGCACGCGGCACCGGGGCGAGGACCTGGTGGCGCTCTCCACCCCGAGCGAGAAGGCCGACGGGTGGAGCGCGGGCGGCTCGACGCTGCTGCAGGTCGTCACCGACGACCGGCCCTTCATCGTCGACACGGTCTCGACCGCGCTGACCGAGCTGGGCTGGAGCATCCGGGCCGTGCGCCACCCGATCCTGGTGGTCCGGCGCGACGCGCACGGCGTCCTCGCCGGCGTCGCCCCGCACGGCACGCCGGGTGGCGGCGAGCCGGAGTCGTGGATGACGGTCGAGGCCTACCCGCCCTTGGGCACCGCTGCCGAGGACCTGCGACCCGCCACCGTGGCCCGCGTGCAGGAGGGCCTGGCGGCGTCCCGCCTCGCCCACGACGACGACGCCTTGATGCACGACCGCCTCCTGGACGCGATCCACCACCTCGAGGAGACGCCACAGCCCGTGGTGGCCGCGTGGGTGCGCCGGATCGGCGACCTGCTGCGCTGGATGGCCGACGACCACTTCGAGCTGCTCGGCTACCGCGAGTACACCGTCGACGGCGACACCTTCACCCCTGTCGAGGGCACCGGCCTGGGCCTGCTGCGCGATGCCGGCCCCGACGTGTTCGACGCACGGCAGATCACCGAGGGACCCGAGGTGATGGTGGTGACCAAGGACTCCCGGCCCTCGCCGGTGCACCGGGCGGGCTACCTCGATTACGTCGCGATCCGGGACTACGACCGACAGGGCCGCCTCGTGGGGGAGCGCCGGTTCCTGGGCCTGTGGTCCTCCCGTGCCTACTCCGAGCCGGTCGAGTCGATCCCGCTGGTCAAGGACAAGGCCCAGTGGGTCTGGGAGGCCCTGGACGTGGTCCCCTCCTCCCACAGCGGCCAGCTGGCACGCGAGGCGATGGCCTCCCTCCCGCGCGACAACTGGTTCGCCGACACGGTCGACGACCTCGTCTCCCTGGTCCGCCGGATCGCCGGCGTCCACGAGCAGCGGCACGCCCGCCTGCTCGTGCAGCGGGCCCCGCACGGCCGGTTCTGGTCGTGCTTCGTCTACGTGCCCCGCGACCGGTACCGCACCATCACGCGCGAGCGGATCACCGCGCTCCTGAAGGATCGCCTCGGCGGGGAGAGCATCGACTTCCGGGCCCTGGTGAACGAGAGCTCGATGGCCCGGCTCCTGCTCATCGTGAAGCGCCCCGACGGCGCCCCCGAGCCCGACCTCGACCTGGCCGCCCTCGAGGCGGAGGTCGTCGCGGCGACCCTCACCTGGGACGACGAGTTCAACGAGGTCGCCGACGCGCTGCCCGCCGAGGAGCGCGGGGTCGAGTTCGGCGAGGCCTACGAGTCGGCCTACACCGCCAAGCAGGCGCTGGCCGACCTCCGCCTTGCCAACACCATCACCTCCGACGACGACCTGCGGTTCGCGCTGTTCAAGCCCGACCGCGACGACGACCCGGCCGACCTGCGCTTCAAGGTGATCACCAAGGGCACCATGTCGCTGTCGCGCGTCATGCCGCACCTGGACGCCCTGGGCCTGCAGGTGATCGACGAGCGGCCCTTCAGCTGGGACCTGCGCGGCGACGTGGTGAACGTCTACGACTTCGGGTTCATGCTGCCCCCGGGCCAGACGTTCGACGACTGGCAGCTGCACGACCGCGCCCGGTTCGCCGAGGCGTTCGAGGCGTCCTACACCGGCCAGGCGCATGCCGGCCAGATGAACCGCCTCGTGATGGGGGCCGGCCTGACCTGGGTGCAGGTCTCCTGGCTGCGCGGCATCGCCCGCTACCTGCAGCAGGCCGGCATCCCCTACAGCCAGCAGTACGTCGCGGCCGCACTGAACGCCAACCCCGAGATCACCGCGGCGCTCGTGGCTGCCTTCGAGTCGCGGTTCGACCCGGCCCAGCACCCCAACGACGACGCGCGCAACCAGGACCACGACCTCGAGGTCGGCGAGATCCTGCGGGCGCTGGACGCCGTCGAGAGCCTCGACCAGGACCGCATCCTGCGCATGTTCGTCGCCGTCATGCGCGCCATCAAGCGCACCAACGCCTTCGCCGAGGACCGCCCGGCGCTGGCCTTCAAGATCGCCCCCGGCGAGCTGGACCTGCTGCCCGAACCCCGCCCGGCGCACGAGGTGTTCGTGTACAGCCCGCGGGTCCAGGGCGTCCACCTGCGCTTCGGGTCGGTCGCCCGCGGCGGCCTGCGCTGGTCCGACCGTGCGGAGGACTTCCGTACCGAGGTGCTGGGCCTGGTCAAGGCGCAGATGGTGAAGAACACCGTGATCGTGCCCGTGGGCGCCAAGGGCGGCTTCGTGCCGGCCCGCCTGCCCGACCCGCGCGTGGACCGCGCGGCGTGGCTGGCCGAGGGCACCGCCTGCTACGAGATCTTCATCTCCTCGCTGCTCAGCCTGACCGACAACCTGGTCGACGGCGAGGTCGTCCCGCCGCCGGACGTGGTCCGCCACGACGGCGACGACACCTACCTCGTCGTGGCCGCCGACAAGGGCACGGCCACGTTCTCCGACACCGCGAACCGGATCGCGCTCGAGCGCGGGTTCTGGCTGGGGGACGCCTTCGCCTCGGGCGGGTCGGTGGGCTACGACCACAAGGGCATGGGCATCACCGCGCGCGGCGCGTGGGAGTCGGTCAAGCGGCACTTCTACGAGGTCGGCGTCGACTGCCAGGCCGAGGACTTCACCTGCGTCGGCATCGGCGACATGGCCGGCGACGTGTTTGGCAACGGGATGCTGCTCAGCGAGCACACCCGCCTGGTCGCGGCGTTCAACCACATGCACGTGTTCCTCGACCCGACCCCGGACGCCGCCGCCTCCTTCGCCGAGCGCAAGCGGCTGTTCGAGCTACCCCGCTCGACCTGGGCCGACTACGACGAGGACCTGATCTCCGCGGGTGGCGGGGTGTTCCCGCGGACGGCGAAGACCATCCCGGTCACGCCGCAGGTGCGGGAGGCCTTGGGTCTGGACGCCGGCGTGAAGTCCCTGACCCCGACCGAGATGATCCGGGCGATCCTGCTCGCGCCCGTGGACCTGCTCTGGAACGGCGGCATCGGGACCTACGTGAAGGCGTCCGACGAGACGCACGCCGAGGTGGGGGACAAGACCAACGACGCGGTCCGCGTCGACGGGCGGGACGTCCGGGCGCGGATCGCGGGCGAGGGCGGCAACCTGGGCTGGACCCAGCGCGGCCGCATCGAGTTCGCACAGGCCGGCGGCCGGGTCAACACCGACTTCATCGACAACTCCGCCGGCGTGGACACCTCCGACCACGAGGTCAACATCAAGGTGCTGCTGCAGCCCGAGGTCGCCGCCGGACGCCTCGACCCCGACGACCGCGTGGCCCTGCTCGCCTCGATGACCGACGAGGTGGCCCAGCTGGTGCTGACCCACAACGTGGACCAGAACATCGCGCTGTCGACCGAGCAGGCCCAGGACGACTCGATGGGGGGTGCCCACGAGGCGTGGATGCGCTCGCTGGAGAAGGTGGGCCTGCTCGACCGCGAGCTCGAGTCCCTGCCCAGCCGGGCCGAGATGGCCCGGCGGCTCGCCGAGGGGGAGGGCCTCACCCGTCCCGAGCTGGCGATGCTGCTGGCCTGGACCAAGATCCACCTCGAGGCCCTGGTCAACGACTCCACGCTGCCCGACGACCCGTACCTGGCCGACCGGCTGGTGACGTACTTCCCGCGGCCCCTGCGGAACGACCAGTTCGCCGACGCGTTGCAGGCCCACCCGCTGAAGCGCGAGATCGTCACGATGGTGACGGTCAACCGGTTCGTGAACTCCCAGGGCATCACGGCGTTCAGCCGCCTCGCCCACGAGACCAGCTCGAGCGTCGCCGAGATCGTCCGGGCCCAGCTGGCTGCCCGCACGATCTTCGCCGTGGCCCGCGACGAGCTGGCGGTCGCGGAGGCCGGCGTCCCGGCGGAGGTGGAGCTGCAGGTCCGGGTGGCGCTGCAGCAGATGATCGAGCGCGCAACGCGCTGGCTGCTGCACAACCGCCGGGGCGAGCTCGACATCAAGGGCGAGGCAGCCGTCTTCACCGACGCCGTCGCCGAGGTGTCCTCCTCGTTCGACCGGCTCGCCACGGCGCACCTGCGCGAGCAGACCGAGGAGGCGCGTGCGGCGCTGCTCGCCGCGGGCGTGCCGGAGGACCTGGCGCGTACGGCCGGGCAGGCCCCGTACCTGCACCTGGCACTCGCCGTCGTCGACCTCGCGACCAGGCTGGGGCGTCCGCTGGAGGTGGTGGCGGAGGTGTTCTTCGGCCTCGCCGAGCACCTCGGCCTGGACAAGGTCGCCGACCGGGTCAACGAGCTGCCGCGCACGAGCCGGTGGGACACCATGGCGCGCGCGGCCCTGCGCGACGACCTCACCCGCCTGCACTCCGACCTGGCCCGCGCCGTCCTGGAGCGCTCGCCCGAGGCGACGGCGGGCGCCGACGCCATCGAGGCGTGGGTGGACGCCGCCGGGGGCGTCGAGCGCGAGGCGGAGGAACTGGTCGAGATCGCGTCCGAGGAGGCGACGCTCGCCCGGATGTCGGTGGCGCTGCGCACGATCCGGACCCTCTTGGTGTGAGCCGGCGCCGCGCCTGCCGGGGTGCGGGCGCGGCGTCCGGTTGAATGGGGGGATGCGGATCGACCTGCACACGCACACCCTCGTCTCGGACGGGACGGACACCCCGACCCAGCTCGTCCGCAAGGCGGCGCAGGAGGGTCTGGACGTGATCGGCCTGACCGACCACGACACGTTCGACGGCCTGCGCGAGGCGAGGCTGGCGGGCGAGGAGGCCGGCGTGCAGGTCCTGGCCGGCATGGAGTTCTCGACCGAACGGCGCGGGGCCTCGGTGCACCTGCTGGCCTACGGCTGCGACCCGCACGACGAGGACCTCCTCGACGAGTTGGCCCGCGTGCGCGTCGGCCGGTCCGACCGCGTGCCGACGATGGCCGCGCGGCTGACCGAGCTGGGCATGCCGCTGACGGTCGAGGACGTGCTCAGGCACGCGACCGGGACCTCGCTGGGCCGCCCCCACATCGCCGACGCGATGGTCGAGAAGGGCTACGTGGCGCACCGGGACGAGGCGTTCAGGCTGTGGCTGCACGAGGGCAGCCCCGCCTACGTCGACCGGTACTCCACGGAGCTGACCCGCGCGATCGAGCTGGTGCGCCGCGCGAAGGGCGTGGCCGTGCTGGCCCACCCGTGGGGCCGGGGCCGCCGGGGCGACCTGCCCGAGGCGTTCCTCGCCGAACTGGTCCTCGAGCACGGCCTGGACGGCATCGAGGTCGACCACCCCGACCACGACGACGACACCCGGGCCGACCTTCGGGCGGTCGCCGAGCGGCTCGGCGTCATCGTCACCGGGTCGAGCGACCACCACGGCCTGGGCAAGCGCAACAACCCGCTGGGGGCCGGCCTGACCCACCCGGACGCCCACGCCGAGATCGTGCGCAGGATCCAGGCCCGCGGTGGCCGCCCCTGAGGACGCCCGGTCGGACGCGGTGCGCAGGGTCACCGTCTGGCACGTTAGGATGGCCCCATGACACGCGGGGGATGGTGGCGGCCGTAACGACGGCCCCGTCCCCCCACGCACACCACGGCCGTCCAGCGGGCGGCCGTTTTGCGTGCCCGTGGGACCGAACGAACAGGAGTAACCCATGACCGAGCAGGTCACCGCGACCGAGGTCGACACCGAGGCCGCGGACGCCCTGGCCGCCTCGACCTCCGAGGCGTCCCTGCGCCGCTCGGAGGAGCGCAGCCGGGCGATCGAGGACCAGATCGCCAAGGACCCCTCGGGCTTCCGCATGCTCACCGGCGACCGGCCGACCGGCCACCTGCACATCGGGCACTACTTCGGGTCGCTGGCCAACCGGGTGCGCCTGCAGGATGACGGCGTCGAGACCTTCGTGCTGGTGGCGGACTACCAGGTGATCGCCGACCGCGACGGCGTGGGGGAGATCGGTGACCGGGTGCGCTCGCTGGTCACCGACTACCTGGCGGTCGGCATCGACCCGGAGCGCACGACCATCTTCGCCCACTCGGCGATCCCGGCGCTGAACCAGCTGATGCTGCCGTTCCTGTCGCTGGTCACCGACTCCGAGCTGTACCGCAACCCCACGGTCAAGGCCGAGCACGAGGCCACCGCCGGACGCCCCATGTCCGGCCTGCTGCTCACCTACCCGGTGCACCAGGCCGCGGACATCCTGTTCTGCAAGGCCAACCTCGTGCCCGTCGGCAAGGACCAGCTGCCGCACCTGGAGCAGACCCGCGTGGTGGCGCGTCGGTTCGACGAGCGCTACGGCCGCGTCGACCCGGCCCGCCCGATCTTCCCGCAGGCCGACGCGCTGCTCAGCTCGGGGTCGCTGATCCTGGGCATGGACGGCACCAAGATGAGCAAGTCCAAGGGCAACACGATCGAGCTGCGCATGACCGCCGACGAGACGGCGAAGATCATCAAGCGCGCGGTCACCGACTCCGACCGCCACATCACCTTCGACCCGGTCAACCGCCCGACCGTGGCCAACCTGCTCACGCTCGCGGGGCTGTGCGCCGACCGTGACCCGGCTGCCGTCGCCGAGGAGATCGGCGACGGCGGCGGGGGCGGCCTGAAGAAGTACCTCACCGAGGTTCTCAACGAGAAGTTCGCGCCCATCCGCGCCCGCCGGGCCGAGCTCGAGGCCGAGCGGGGCCACATCGAGCAGGTCCTGCGCGCGGGCAACGAGCGGGCCAACGCGGTGGCCGACGCCACCCTCGCCGAGGTCCGGCAGGCGATGGGCATGGTCTACTGATGGAGACCGCGAACCCCACGTGGGTCGTCTCGCGCCGCTCCGGCCGCCGCGGGTTCTGGGGCCTGCTGGGCGTGGCGCTGTTCGGTGCCGCCTTCGTCGCGGCGCTGGTGGGGTTCGTCCGGGCCCCGCACGTCGACTCCGGCGTGCTCGTGGCCATCGTCACGCCGTTCCTGGTGATGGCGATCGTGCTCGCCCTGGAGGGCCTGACCCAGGGCATGGTGCGCCTCGACCCCGCCGGTTTCGCCACCCCCCTCGGACGCCGACGCGCCTGGGCCGACGTCCTGGCGATCGGCACCGGCCTCGTCGACGGCCGGGAGACCCCGGTCGTCGCCGTGCGCGGCGGATCCGGCATCGAGCAGGACCTCTTCCCGGGCTTCTCCGACGACGAGGCGCCCCGGCTGGTGGCGGCGCTGCGCGAGCGGGTCGTCCCGGCTGGCTTCGCCTCGGTCGACCCGGGTGCCCAGCACTGGGCCGCCGTGGACGCCGAGGCCGACCGGGCCGAGGCCGTCGTCCGCGACACCGCCGGGCGCCGCCCGGTGGAGCGTGAGCGGATCGAGTTCGGCTACCCGGGCCTGGTGCACGCCGTCCGCCTCGACTACGGCACCAACGACGCCGGCGAGCGGGTGGAACTCATCGTGCGCCAGGGCACCACGCTCGCCCTGACGGCCCACGGACGCCGCTGGCTGCGGCAGGACCGCAAGCGATCGGCCGACCCGGCCACGCAGGTCGGCCTGCTGTTCGGGCCGCACACCACCGAGGTCCTCGGCGCGACCGGCGGCGGGTTCGACCGGCTCGTGGTGCGCGCGGACGGCCACAAGGCGCTGCCGTTCAACGCTGAGGAGCCCGACCGGTTCTGAGGCGCGGCGCGGGCCACCGCCGGGGGTCGAGAGGCCCCCGGAGCACTACTCGGCGGCGGGGGCGCCGGCCTCGCCGGTTCCCCGACCCCGCCCGCGGCCGCCACGACGGCGGCGGCGACGCGGAGCGTCACCCTCGGATGCCTCGATGCCCTGGTCCGTCGACTCGGCCGTCTCGCCGGTCCGGCCGGGCGCCGGGGCCGAGCCCTCGGCGTCCGTCACGACCTCGCCGTTGCGCAGGCGCCGGCGGGTGCGGTCGCGGCGCGGACGCTCCTCGCGCGGCTTGCGGGGGGCGCGCTCGCGCGGGGCGGCGTCCTCGCGGGGCTTGGGGTCGCGCAGGCGGCCCTTGGTGCCCTCGGGGATGTTCAGGTCGGTGAACAGGTGCGCGCTGGTGGAGTACGTCTCGGGCGGCTCGGGATGGGCCAGGTCCAGGGTCTTGTTGATGACCTTCCAGCGGGTGATGTCCTTCCAGTCCACCAGCGTGACGGCCACGCCCTTGGCGCCGGCCCGGCCCGTGCGGCCGATGCGGTGCACATAGGTCTTGTCGTCGTCGGGGCACTCGTAGTTGATGACGTGCGTGATGTCCGAGACGTCGATGCCGCGGGCGGCCACGTCGGTCGCGACCAGGACCTTGACGCGGTCCTCGCGGAACTTGTTCAGGGCCTTCTCGCGCAGCACCTGCGACAGGTCGCCGTGGATGCTGGTGGCCGAGAAGCCGCGCTCCTCGAGGTCGTCCGCCAGGCGCTGGGCGGCGCGCTTGGTGCGCGTGAAGACCATGACCTTGCCGGCGTGGTCGGCCTGGATGATGCGGGCGACGATCTCGGGCTTGTCGAGGTCGTGGGCCTGGTACACGAACTGGGTCGTGTCCGGGACCGTCATCTCGGCGTCGTGGGCCTCGGCGCGGATGTTCACCGGCTGGGTGAGGTGGCTGCGCGACAAGCCGACGATCGCGCTCGGCATGGTGGCCGAGAACAGCAGCGTCTGGCGGGAGGCGGGGGTGCGGGCGATGAGGCGCTCCACGTCGGGCAGGAAGCCCAGGTCGAGCATCTCGTCGGCCTCGTCGAGCACGAGCACCTTCACGTGGCTCAGGTCGAGGCTGCGGCGGTTGGCCAGGTCGAGCAGGCGTCCGGGCGTGCCGACGACCACGTCGACGCCGCTCTCGAGGGCCTCCAGCTGCGGCTCGTAGCCGACGCCGCCGTAGACGGTCAGGATGCGCGCGTGGCGCACCTGTGAGGCGTCCTTGAGGTCGTCGGTGATCTGCAGGGCCAGCTCACGGGTGGGCGTCATGATCAGCGCCTGCGGCTTGCCCGGGTACTTCAGGTCGGCGTAGCCGGGGTCGGTCGGCACGACGGCCTGCTCGAGGACGGCGATGCCGAACGCGAGGGTCTTGCCGGTGCCGGTGCGGGCCTGGCCGATCATGTCGGTGCCCGCCATCGCGATCGGCAGGCTCATCGACTGGATCGGGAACGGGTGCGTGATGCCCTTGCGGGCCAGCGACTCGACGATCTCGGCGCGCACGCCCAGGTCGGCGAAGGTGGGCTTGGGTGCCTCGGGGGGCACGGTCACGGAGATGGTCTCGGTCTCTGCCTGCTCGGGCAGGGTGGTCTCGTTCAGCGTCGTGCCTCACTACTTTCCGGCCGCGAGGCCGGGCATCGTTACCCGCTGCGAAGCGCGACGCACAGGGGTGCGCTCAGGCGGCGGGGACGCACATGTGCCGTGCGTACCCGCCCATCGTAGCGCTCAGGAGGTGAGCGCGCCGAAACCCACCGTGCGGGTGTGCTCCGCACCCAGGTCGACGTAGGCCACCTGCGCGGCCGGCACGAGGACCTTGCGGCCCTTCTCGTCGATGAGCGTGAACACGCCGTTCTTGGCCAGCGCGTCGGCCAGCGCGGCCTCCACGTCGTCGGCCGAGGACTTGGTCTCGACCGCGAGTTCGCGGGCGACGTTGCGGATGCCGATCTTGACTTCCATGGGGAGCCTCCTGTGCTGGTTGCGCGTTCACACTACCCGCGCGCAGCGACAGGTCCCGGCGCGCTTCGCGGGGGGCGAACACGGGCTCAGTCGGGCAGGCGCCCGCGGCGTCCGGTCAGGAGGGGCTCGAACAGGTCGCCGTGCCGCTCGACGCGGGCCAGCACGTTGGCGGAGGTGAAGGTGAGTGGGGCACCCTCGGTGGCGGCCTCGACCTCGTCCCAGGTGAGCGGTGTGGACGCCGTGGGCTCGGCCTTGGCCCGCAGCGAGTAGGCGCACACCGTCGTGCGACCCGGGAGGTTCTGGTTGACGTCGACCAGGATCTTGCCCGCGCGGGCGGCTTTGGCGATCTCGGTGACGAACAGCTCGGGGTGGAGTTCGACCAGCTTCTCCCCGAAGGTGCGCACCCACGGGACGAGGGTGCCGGCGGGGGTCGGTTCCAAGGGGGCGTAGAGCTGGAGCCCCTTGGAGCCGGAGGTCTTCACGAAGGGGGTCAGCCCCGCGTCGGCGAGTTCCCCCGAGATGATCAGCGCGGCGGTCGCGATGAGCGGCATCTCGACGCCCTGGCCGGGGTCGAGGTCGATGACGAGTTGGTCGAGGGGGAGGTCGTCGTCGATGGTGGTCTGCCGTGCGTCGGGGTCGGCGCGCCACTGGTGGGTGTGCAACTCGAGGGCGGCCAGGTTGGCCAGCCAGACCAGCGTGGGGGTGTCGTCGACGATCGGGTAGGTGATGTCCTCGCTGCTGCCGACGACATGGTGGACGTGCACCCACTCGGGTGTCCCGTTGGGGATGTTCTTCTCGAAGAAGTTCGCGGCGTCGGTGCCGTTGGGGAAGCGGATCCGGGTGACGGGGCGTCCGGCCAGGTGGGGGAGCATGACCGGCGCGATCGCGTGGTAGTAGGCGATGACCTCGCCCTTGGTGAACCCGTTCGGGTAGAGCACCTTGTCGAGGTTGGACAGCTTGAGGGTGCGCCCGTCCACCTCGGTCATCACATCGGACATGGGCTCACAGGACGCGCGGCGGCAGGTGGCTGCGGAGGGAGTCGTCGCGCAGGGCCTCGCGCATGCCGTCGCGCACGGCCATCCTGATGACGAAGTAGGCCACGATGAGGCCCACCACGAGCGTCACCAGCGGGATCATCAAGCCGACGAGTGCGAACCACTCGAAACCGTTCATCGCCATGGGCACACGGTACCCGTCTGGGTTGCGGGGTGGGTGATCGGGAGGCTGGACGAAAGCCACTCCACCGGGTGGCTCGGGCACGGGAAGTGTCAGAACCTCGCGCGCGAGCCACCCGGTGGAGTGGGTTCGGTCCGCCGGGCGGGGGCCGATCGGGGAATGTCCGAGGCGTGTGCTGGGATGGTTGCCATGGTGAACGTGGTGGCCGACGCGACGGGCCCGGTGCTCGTCCTGGGGGCGGCCGGCACGGGCAAGACGACCCTGCTGGTCGAGGCCGTGGCCGAGCGCATCCGCTCGGGGGCGGCCCAGCCGCTGGTGTTCGCGGCGACGCGGCAGGCGGCGTCCGAGCTGCGCGACGGCATCGTGCGGGCCGCCGGGCGCACCACGCTGGCGCCGCAGGTGCTCACCATCCATGCGTTCTGCCTGGCGCTGGTGCACCGGTGGGGCGACCCCGACGACGAGGTGCCGGGCCTACTGACCGCGCCCGAGCAGGAGTTCCGCATCCGTGAGCTGCTCCGCGGCTGGCGGGGGGAGTGGCCCGCCGAGCTCGAGGGCGCGGTCGGCACGCGGGGCTTCGCCCAGCAGGTGCGCGCGGTGCTGGCCCGCGCGCGGCAGCTGGGGCTCGGCCCCGAGGACGTGGCGGCCTTCGGGGCCGCCGCGGGCGAGCCGGCCTGGGTGACGGTCGGGGCGTTCATGGCCGAGTACCTGACGATCCTCGACGCCGAGGCCAAGCTCGACTACTCCGAGCTGGTGCACCGGGCGCGCATCCTGCTCGAGCGCGACGACGTGCTCGCCTCGGTGCGCCGCCAGTTCGGCGCGGTCTGGGTCGACGACTGGGCCGAACTCGACCCCGCCCAGATGGAGCTGGTGCGGGCGCTGGTGCCCGACGGCCTGCCCGTGGTGGCGCTGGCCGACCCCGACACGTCCATCTACCGCTTCCGGGGCGCGCACCCCCGGGCCGCGTCCGCGTTCCTGCAGCTGTTCACCGGGCCCGCAGTGACCCCGCGCGTCGAGGTGCTCGGCACGGCATGGGGCCGGTCGCAGGCCCAAGCCGGGGCGCTGGCGTCCGTGGCCCGGCGGCTGGGGGCGCCGGCCGTCGACGCCGACCTGGCGCAGGCCTATCGCACGCCGCGCCCGGCCGGCGCAACCGAGCTGCGCACGGTGCAGGCGCTCACCTTCCCCGACGAGGCGACGCAGGCGCGGCACATCGCCGGCGAGCTGCGCGCCGCACACCTGGACGAGGGGCTGGCCTGGGGTGAGATGGCGGTGCTGGTGCGGTCGGGGCGCTCCCAGATCCCGCCCCTGGCCCGGGCGCTCGCCGACGCGGGCATCCCGGTCGAGGTGGCGGGCGACGAGGTGGGCCTGGCCTCCGAGCTCGCCGTCCGGCCGCTGCTGCTGGCGCTGGAGGTGGCCGGCCGCGGGGGCGTCCCCGACGCCGACGAGGCGCACCGCCTGCTGCTGTCGGGCTGGGGTGGGCTCGACGCGGTCAGCATCCGCACGCTCGGCCGCCTGCTGCGGGGGTCGGACGCCGCAGCCGGCGGCACGCCCGCCCCCACCCTGGTGGCCGAGGCCCTCGGTGGGCTGCGGGCCCTGCCGCCCGAGCAGCCCGAGCTGGAACGCCGCCGGGACCTGCTCGCGTCGGCGGCCCGGCTCGTCGCTGAGGGGGCGCGCCCCGACGAGGTGCTGTGGGAGCTGTGGTCGGGCACCGCGTGGCCCGAGGCGCTGCGGGCCGAGGCGCTGCGGTCCGGCGATGGTGCGGCCCGGGCCAACCGCGACCTGGACGCGATCGTGGCGCTGTTCCAGCTGGCGCACGAGTCGCTGGCGCCCGGCGGCGCCGACGGCGTGGCGTGGTTCCTCGCCGAGGTCGCCCAGCAGCAGATCCCGGCCGACAGCCAGCGCGAGTCGGCCGTCTCGGGCCGGGGGGTCCGGGTGCTGACCGCGCACCGGGCCAAGGGCCGCCACTGGGCGTTCACCGTCGTGGCCGGGGTCCAGGAGGGCGTGTGGCCCGACGTGCGCCGGCGCGGCTCGGTGTTCGACGCGCAGCGCCTCACCTCGACCGGGCTGGGCGAGGGCGTGGTGACGCGCGAGCTGGTGGCCAGCGAGCGGAGGCTCTTCCTGCTCGCGTGCTCGCGCGCGCAGGGCCGGCTCCTGGTCACCGCGGTCGAGGGCACCGAGGGGGAGGAGGACCGCCCGTCCCGGTTCCTCACCGAGCTCGGCCTGCCCATCAGGCACGTGGGCGACCCGCCCGCCCGGCTGCACACCCTGCGTGCCCTGGTGGCCGAGCTGCGCCGCGTGGCCCAGGACGCGGAGCTGTCCCCGGGCCTGCGCGAGGCCGCCGCCGCACGCCTGGCCACGCTGGCCGACGCGGTCGACGACGACGGGCGTCCGCTGGCGCCCGACGCCGACCCCGCACGGTGGTGGGGGTTGCTCGACCCGACCGGGACGACGGCCCCGCCGCGCGGCGACGAGATCCGGCTCAGCCCCAGCCAGCTCGAGTCGGTGCTCACCTGCCCGCGGCAGTACTTCCTTGGCCGCGAGGTGAAGGCCGACCCCCCGCGCGGCTCCACCACCATCTTGGGCTCGGTCATCCACGCGGTCGCGGAGCGCGCGGCCACGGGGGAGCTGACGCAGGCGTCGGCGTCCGAGCTGCTGGACGAGGTGTGGGCGACGATCCCGTTCCCGGCCGCGTGGCTGTCGGCCTCCGAGCGGGCCGAGGCCGACGCCGCGGTGGAGCGGTTCGTGGCCTGGCAGGCGGGGCACGAGCACGCCGACGTGGTCGGGGTGGAGGTGCCGTTCCGCGCCGAGGTCGAGGTGGACGGCGAGACGGTGGTGCTGGCGGGGTCGGTGGACCGGCTCGAGCGCACCCCGGCCGGGGACCTGCGCGTGGTCGACTTCAAGACCGGCCGGTCGCTGCCCACGGTGGCCGATGCGGCGGCCAGCCCCCAGCTGGGGGTGTACCAGCTCGCCATCGAGCACGGCGGCTTCGATCAGCACGCGCCGGGGGCGCACGCGGTGGGCGCGAGCCTGGTCTACCTGCGGCACGACGGCTCACCGGGCTGGCCCAAGGACTTCCGGCAGCCCTCGCTGGCCGAGAAGCCGCACCTCACCGACGACCCCGAGGAGCGGGCCTACCCGACCTGGGTGCACCACAAGGTGGCGCAGGCGCGGCGGGTGCTCGCCTCCGGCCGGTTCGACGCGCAGCCCGGCGGGCACTGCCAGTGGTGCCCGGTCCGGTCGAGCTGCCCGGCCCGCACCGGGCAGGTGGTCTGACGTGGCGCGCTTCACCGACCGGTCCCAGGTGTCGGACGCCCTGGGCATCCCGTTCTCCGACCAACAACTCGACGCGATCACCGCCCCGCTGGAGCCCGGCGTCATCATCGCCGGCGCGGGGTCGGGCAAGACGACGGTGATGGCCGCCCGTGTGGTGTGGCTCGTGGGGACGGGGCAGGTGCGGCCCGAGCAGGTGCTGGGGCTGACGTTCACCCGCAAGGCCGCGGCCGAGCTCAGCTCCCGGGTCCGCGAGGCGCTGGCCCGGGCCGGGGTGGTCGACACCGACGGCATCGACGACGCCGGGGAGCAGCTGATCATGACCTACGACGCGTTCGCCGCCCGGCTGGTCGCCGACCACGGGCTGCGGATCGGGGTCGAGGGCGACGCGCGGATGGTGACCGGGGCGGCCCGGTTCCGGATCGCCTCGCGGGTCGTGGCCGCGGCGCCGGGGCCGTTCCACCAGGTCGCCCGGCTGCGGCCCGACTCGGTCACCGACAAGGTGCTGGCTCTCGACGGCGACCTGGCCTCGCACCTGGTCGACCCGGCCGACCTCGTGCCGCACGCCGAGGAATTCCTCCGCGACGTCGAGCAGTCGCCGCGCTCGCGGACCAAGGACCTCTACGCGTCGATGAAGAAGGCCGCCGCGGTGGCCGCCGAGCGGGTGGAGCTGGCCGGCCTCGTTGAGGGCTACCAGCGGGCAAAGCGCCAGCTGGGGGCGGTGGAGTTCGCCGACCAGATGGGCGTGGCCGCCGAGCTGGCCCGCCGCGTGCCGGCGGTGTCGGCCCTGCTGCGCGAGCAGTTCGCGGTGGTGCTGCTCGACGAGTACCAGGACACCTCCTCGGCCCAGGCCGAACTGCTCAAGGCGCTGTTCTCGGGGGCGACCGCCGCCGACGGGCGCGGGCACCCGGTGACCGCGGTTGGTGACCCGTGCCAGGCGATCTACGGCTGGCGCGGTGCGGCCGCGGCGAACATCATCACGTTCGCGCACGAGTTCCCGCAGGCCGACGGCACGCCGGCCACGCCGTACGCCCTCACCGTGAACCGCCGCTCGGGGCAGCGCATCCTGGACGCCGCCAACGCCCTGTCGGCGCCGCTGCGCGCCGACGAGGAGCTGCAGTGGGACGGCATCGACACCGACCTCGTCGCCCCGCCCGGCACGCCGCCCGGGGACATCCGGGTCGCCAGCTTCGACACGTGGCCCGACGAGGTGCGCTGGGTCGCCGACGACATCGCGGCCGCGCACGACTCCGGCCGGGCCCGGGCCTGGTCCGACATCGCGGTGCTGGCCCGGCGCAACGCCCACATCCGGCCGCTGTACGCCGAGCTCGTCGCCCGCGGGATCCCGGTCGAGATCGTCGGCCTGGACGGGCTGCTGCAGGTGCCCGAGGTCGCCGACGTGGTCGCGGTGCTGCGCGTGCTCGGCGACGCGACGGCGAACCCCGACCTGGTCCGGGTGCTCACGGGCCCCCGCTGGGCGATCGGTCCGGCAGACCTCGCGACCCTCGGGCGCCGGGCCCGCGAGCTGGCCGGCGCCCCCTCCTGGGACGACGTGCCCCCCGCCGAGCAGATCGCGCGCATCATCGACACCACCGAGGCCGCCCACGCCCCGAGCCTCGCCGAGGCACTCGCCGACCTCGGGGACGGGCCGTACTCGGCCGAGGCGCGCCGGCGCATGGCCGCGTGCGCGGCCGAGCTCGCTGCGCTGCGCGCCCACGCCGGGGGGCCGGTCACCGACCTGGTCCGGCGCGTGGTCACCAGCCTGGGGCTGGAGGTCGAGCTCGCGCTGCGCGGCCCGGGCGGCACCCGCCAGCTGGACGCCTTCGTCGCGCAGGTCTCGGGCTACACCGACGTGGACGGCGACGGGTCCCTGACCGGGCTGCTCGCCTGGCTGGCCGCCGAGGAGGACCGGGGGGTGGGCCTGGAACAGGCGGTGCCCACGGCGTCCGACTCGGTGAAGCTGCTCACGATCCACAAGGCCAAGGGCCTGGAGTGGGAGGACGTGTACCTGCCCGCGCTGGCCGACAAGGTGTTCCCCTCCGACCGGGTGCAGGGCAATTGGCTCAGCGCCTCGGCCGTGCTGCCCGCCGACCTGCGCGGCGACGCGGCGAACGTGCCGCAGCTGACGGACGTGTCGGATGCGGCCAGCAAGGGCTACGCACAGGCGCTGAAGGACGAGGCCCGCCGGGCCGACGACCGGCTCGCCTACGTCGCGGTCACGCGGGCGCGCCAGCACCTCGTGGCCACCACCCACGCGTGGAGCGACCTGAAGAACCCCCGCCAGCATTCGCCCTACCTGCGGGTGCTCGAGCGGTTCGCCGCCGAGGCCACCCACGCCGAGGTCTCCGCCGAGAACCCGCTCCTGGGTGAGGGCCGGGGCTTCCCGTGGCCGGCGCCGATGGACGCCGCCGCCCGGGCCCGCCGGGCCGAGGCCGCGGCGTCCGTGGAGCGGGCGCGGGCAGGCGACCGGCCCGACCCCGACGGGTTGCTGCTCGACGAGGCGGCCGTCGTCGCGACGTGGGACGCGGCAGCCGACCAGCTGCTGGCCGAGGCACGCCTGCGCCGGGCGGACGCCGGGGTGGCCCTGCCGCCCTACCTGTCGGCGACCGCCCTGATCGCGCTCGAGGACGACGCCGAGGGTTACCTCGCCGCCCTCGCCCGGCCGATGCCCCGCCCGCCCCGCCGGGCCGCCCGGGTGGGCGAGCTGTTCCACGCGTGGCTCGAGCGCCGGTTCGTGGCGACCCCCACGCTGCTGGAGGACCCCGACGAGGACGTGGCCACCGACGCCGACCTCACCCGGTTGGTGGCCGCGTTCGAGGCCGGTCCCTTCGCCGACCGGACGCCGCACGCCACCGAGGTGCCGTTCTCGCTGTTCCTCGCCGGCCAGGTCGTGCGGGGGCGGATCGACGCCGTGTTCACCGACCGGGGCCGACCCGAGGTCGTGGACTGGAAGACCGGCTGGGGCCGGGCCAACCCGCTGCAGCTCGCCGTCTACCGGCTCGCGTGGGCCGAGCTGAACGGGCTGGCCGTCGACGACGTGGACGCCGCGTTCTTCGACGTCACCCGCGGGGTGCTGGTGCGGCCGTCCGGGCTGCCCGACCGCGCGGGGCTGGAACGCCTGGTGGGCAGGCTGACGCCCACTCGCTAGGGTCGGCCCCATGGAACCGTGGGTCTCGACGAGCCGGCTCGAACGCGTGCTGGACGGGCGCCTCGACTCGGCCTGGGTGGCCGAGCAGTGGCGGCACACCGGCGCGCGCGTGATCGGCGTCGACGACCGGTCGAACGTCTCCTCCGACGACACGGGCGACCAGCTGCGCTGGATCACCCCCGGCGGCGCCTACGACCCCGAGCACCACTTCCTCATCGGCTCGGTCGACGGCGCCCCGTGGTTCGCCGTCGCCGCGACGCCCGAGGGGCCCTCGGCGTCCCTGCGGCAACTGGGCGGCGTGCTGCCCGAGACCGAGGCCGACATCGCCACGACCGCCGTGGCGCTGGTCAACTGGCACCGGGTCGCCCCCTACTGCGGGCGTTGCGGTGCGCTCACCGAGGTCCGCGAGGGCGGGCACATGCGCTGGTGCGAGGCGTGCCAGCGGGCGCGCTTCCCGCGCACCGACCCGGCGGTGATCGTCGCGATCCTCGACGACGCCGACCGCCTGCTTCTGGGCCACCACGCCGGGTGGGAGCCGACCCGGGTGTCGATCCTGGCCGGCTTCGTCGAGGCGGGGGAGAGCCTCGAGATGGCCGTGCACCGCGAGATCCGCGAGGAGTCGGGTCTCGAACTGCGCTCGCTGCGCTACGTCGGCAGCCAGCCCTGGCCCTTCCCGCGGTCGCTGATGCTGGGCTTCGTCGCCCGGGCGGTCGGCGCCGAGGTCGCCGTCGACGGCGCCGAGATCGAGTGGGCCAACTTCTACACCGTCGGGGAGCTCGACCGGCTGGTCGACGCGGGCGAGCTGACCCTGCCCATGACGTCGTCCATCGCCTCGCGGATCATCACCGCTTGGCGCGAGGGTCGGCTCACGGCCTGACCTCGTCGCCTTCGTCGACGCTGCACCCTGAGGACAACGGATCGGTCGATCCCTATGCTTGGCTGGCCCACGCCGACCGGCCGGGCAGCGACCGATCAGGGGGACCCATGGCGCACGCCGCCGACAGCCACGACGTCATCCGCGTGCAGGGCGCGCGCGTCAACAACCTGCGCGACGTCTCCCTCGACATCCCCAAGCGCCGGCTGACCGTCTTCACGGGCGTGTCGGGCTCGGGCAAGAGCTCGCTGGTGTTCGACACCATCGCGGCCGAGAGCCAGCGCCTCATCAACGAGACCTACTCGGCCTTCGTCCAGGGCTTCATGCCGACCCTCGACCGGCCCGACGTCGACCTGCTCGACGGGCTGACCACGGCGATCGTCGTCGGCCAGGAGCGGCTGGCGCCCAACATCCGCTCCACCGTGGGCACGGTGACGGACGCCAACGCCCTGCTGCGCATCCTGTTCAGCAAGCTGGCCACCCCGCACATCGGCTCGCCGCAGGCCTTCTCGTTCAACGTGCCCTCGGTCACCGGCGGCGGTGCCATCAAGGTCGACAAGGGCGTCGGCGCGACGAAGGTCGTGAAGCAGTTCACCGTGGTCGGGGGCATGTGCCCGCGCTGCGAGGGCACCGGCAGCATCAAGGACATCGACCTCGACGAGCTCTACGACGCCTCGAAGTCGCTGAGTGAGAACCCCTTCAAGATCCCGGGCTACTCGATGGACGGGTGGTACGGCCGCATCTTCGCCGGCTCGGGCTTCTTCGACGTGGACAAGCCGATCGCCGACTACACCCAGCGCGAGCTCCACGACCTGCTCCACAAGGAGCCGACCAAGATCAAGGTCGAGGGCATCAACCTGACCTACGAGGGCCTGATCCCGAAGATCAGCAAGTCGATGCTCGCCAAGGACCCCGAGGCCATGCAGCCCCACGTCCGGGCGTTCGTCGAGCGCGCCGTCGTGTTCGGCACCTGTCCCGACTGCGACGGCACCCGGCTGGCCGAGGGCGCCCGCACCGCGAAGCTGGCCGGCATCACGATCGCCGACGCCTGCGCGATGCAGGTCTCCGACCTCGCCGAGTGGGTGCGCGGCCTCGACGAGCCCTCCGCCGCGCCGTTGCTGGCCGGCCTGGGCCACCTCCTCGACTCCTTCGTCGCCATCGGCCTGGGCTACCTCTCCCTGGCCCGGCCCTCGGGCTCGCTCTCGGGCGGCGAGGCGCAGCGCCTCAAGATGATCCGCCACCTCGGCTCGTCCCTGACCGACGTCACCTACGTCTTCGACGAGCCCACGGTCGGGCTCCACCCCCACGACATCGACAAGATGAACGAGCTGCTCCTCCAGCTGCGCGACAAGGGCAACACGGTGCTCGTCGTGGAGCACAAGCCCGAGGTGATGGCGATCGCCGACCACGTCGTCGACCTGGGCCCGCGCGCCGGCTCCCACGGCGGCGAGGTCGTCTTCGAGGGCGACCTGGCCGGGCTGAGGGCGTCCGACACCCTGACCGGACGCCACCTCGACGACCGCGCCTCGCTCAAGCCCGAGGTCCGGACGCCGACGGGCCACCTGCCCATCCGCGGCGCGTCCGAGAACAACCTGCAGGACGTGGACGTCGACGTCCCCACCGGGGTGCTGGTCGTGGTCACCGGCGTGGCGGGGTCGGGCAAGAGCTCGCTCATCCACGGTTCGCTGGGTAGGCGCGACGACGTGGTCACCGTCGACCAGGGCGCGATCAAGGGGTCACGCCGCTCCAACCCGGCCACCTACACCGGCCTGCTGGAGCCCATCCGCAAGGCCTTCGCCAAGGCCAACGGGGTCAAGCCCGCCCTGTTCAGCGCCAACTCCGAGGGCGCCTGCCCGACGTGCAACGGCGCCGGCCAGGTGTTCACCGAACTCGGGTTCATGGAGACCGTCGCCTCGACCTGCGAGGAGTGCGAGGGCAAGGGCTTCCGGCCCGAGGTGCTGGAGTTCACCCTCGGCGGGCGGAACATTCGCGAGGTGCTCGACATGCCCGTCGACGAGGCCGTCTCGTTCTTCGCCGAGGGCGAGGCCAAGCTGCCCGCCGCCCACACGATCCTGAAGCGGATGGCCGACGTCGGCCTGGGCTACGTGCACATCGGGCAGCCGCTGAACACGCTGTCGGGCGGCGAACGCCAGCGGCTGAAGCTGGCCACGCACATGGGGGAGAAGGGCGGCACCTACATCCTCGACGAGCCGACCTCGGGCCTGCACCTGGCCGACGTGGACCAGCTCCTGGGCCTGCTGGACGCCCTCGTCGACGCCGGCAAGAACGTGATCGTGATCGAGCACCACCAGGCCGTCATGGCGCACGCCGACTGGGTCATCGACCTCGGTCCGGGTGCGGGCCACGACGGCGGCCGGGTCGTGTTCGAGGGCACGCCCGCCCAGCTGGTCGCCGACGGCTCGACCCTCACCGCCCAGCACCTGGCCCGCTACGTGGGAGCCTAGGGCGTGTCGCGTAACTGGTCTCGTAGGCAGATGATGGTGCTGGCCAGGACGAGGCCGGCGCGGTAGTTGCGAGCGAGTTTGTCGTAGCGGGTGGCGATGGCGCGGAACTCCTTGATCCGGTTGAAGAAGCGTTCCACCACGTTCCTGCCCTTGTAGATGGTGGGATCGAAGGCAGGTGGGCGACCGCCGCGGCTGCCCTTGGCCTTGCGACGGGCGATCTGGTCGGAGCGTTCGGGGATGGTCACCTTGATCCTTCGCCGCCGGAGCTCGGTTCGGGTCGAGGGATGGGAGTAGGCCTTGTCCGCGACCACCCGGACAACCCGGTGAGGGGCAAGATCGATCACATCCAACAGGCGGGGGTTCTCACCGGCCTGACCCGGGGTGACCACCAGCGAGCACAGGTGACCGGAGGCGTCGACCAGGGCGTGGGACTTCGTCGTCCACCCGCCACGGGAGTGCCCCAAGGCGTGATCAGCTGGTTCGGCCCGAGGATTCTTGTAGTTCGGTGGATCCCCCTTTTCGGGCGCCGGCAGCGTGCTTGTGGGCCCGCACGATCGTGCCGTCCACCACCGCGACCAGACCTTCTGCCTCCGGTGAACCGGCGATGGCGGTGAGGATCTTGTCCCAGGTACCGTCCTGGGCCCACGCGTTGAAGCGGCGCCACAAGCTCGACCACGATCCGAACTCGGCCGGCACGTCCCGCCACGGCGACCCCGTCCGCAACCGCCAACAGATGCCCTCCACCGTCCGCCGGTGGTCATTCCACGGACGGCCGCCCTTCGCGCCCCCACGCGGCATCAACGGCTCAATCCGCGCCCACATCTCGTCACTGAACTGAGGACTCCTGGTCACAAAGACAACCCTGACCCCCACCACCCAAATCAGTTACGCGACACGCCCTAGGCGGCCACCAGCCCACGGCGCTGCAGGACGTCGTCGCTGCGCTCGGCGACCATCGCCTCGAGCACGGCGAGGGCGTCCTCCTCGTCGGAGCGCACGGCGATGGCGACCTCGGCCACGAGGGGCGCGACGCCCTCCTGCAGGAGGTCCTTCTCGGCCAGCGAGAGCCCACGTTCGGATGGATGACGGTCTGGCCCACGGTGAACTGCACGGCTCCCTCTCACTACGTCGTTCGGTGGTCCGATTCTATCGAACATGCGTGCGATGGTTGCCGTCTGTTGCCACCGTCACCGCAGGCGTTGCGCCAACCGGCTCATCCGGCGAGCGGGGTTCGCGACGGCCTCGGCGACGGCCTCGGGGTCACCCAGGAGCAGCACCGAGGACCGCGCGCGGGACACCGCCGTGTACAGCAGTTCGCGGGTCAGCAACGGCGAACCCGGGGGCGGGAGGACCACCGAGACGTCGTCGAACTGGCTGCCCTGCGCCTTGTGGACGGTCATCGCGTGCACCGAGGTGAGCCCGTCGAGCAGGAAGGGCGAGAACGACTTCGGGACCCCGCCCGGGGCGAACCAGGCCTGGGGCCGGTCTTCGTCGACCAGCACGACGCCGGTGTCGCCGTTGTAGAGGCCGAACTCGGGCCGGTTGGCGGTCACCATCACCGGACGCCCCGCGTGGAACTCGCCGTCCACCGAGTAGCCCGGCACACCCTCGACGAGCCAGGACTGGACCTGCCGCGTCCAGTGCGCCACCCCGAACGGGCCACGCCGGTGGCCGCACAGGAGGCGGTGGGCGTCCAGGGCGGCCAAGGCCCCGTCCGGGCGCCCCGCGGCGGCCGCCTCGAACACGCGGCCGCCCGAGGCGACCACCCGCTCGCGGAGCGAGGTCGCCCCCTCGGCCACCCCGGCGAGGCGCACCGAGGGATCCGGCCCTGTCAGGACGGCCAGCGCGGCGTCGGCGTCCCCGGTGCGGATCGCGGTGGCCAGGTCGGCGATCGCCCCGGTGAACCGGTAGTTGCGCACCAGCCGGGCCACGATGCCCGCGGCCGCGGGGGCGCGGGTGATGTCGGCGAGCACGCTGCCGGCGTCGACGGAGGACAGCTGGTCGGGGTCGCCGACCATCACGAGGCGGGCCGAGGGCTTGAGGGCCTCCAGCAGCCGGCTCATCATCACCATCGAGACCATGGACATCTCGTCGACGACCACGACGTCGTGCGGCAGCGGGTTGTCGGCGTGGTGCCGGAACCGGGTCATCGAGCCGGGGCGCTTGCCGAGGAGTGCGTGCAGGGTCAGCGCCGTCAGCGAGCCGTCGCCCAGCGACTCGGTCATGCGGGCCGCCGCCTTGCCCGTCGGGGCGGCGAGCGCGACGAGGGCGTCGGGGTGTTCGGCGCGCAGCCGGTCGATGATCCGGCGGATCGTGTAGGTCTTGCCCACCCCCGGCCCGCCGGCGATGACGGTCACGGGGCTGGTCAGCGCGAGGTCCACCGCCGCGTCCTGGCCCTCGGGCTCGCCGGTGTGCGGGGCCGAGCCCAGGCGCGCCAGCAGGGCCCGGCGCACGGACTCCTGGTCGGCGAAGTGCCGCTCCAGGTACAGGGCCCCGTCGACGAGCCGGAGCGGACGCTCGCCCGCGGGGCCGTCACCAGCGGTGACGGCCGGGCTGGCCTGCAGCGCGGCCTCCCACCCCGGCTGGTCGGGCCACCAGTCGTCGGGGATGGTGACCTCCTCCTCGCCGAGGTCGAGTTCGCGGATGCGGTCCAGCTCCACGCAGATCGATCCCGAGCGCAGTGCGCGGACGGTGAGCGCCAGCGCGAGCTGGACGCGCTGGTCCTTCTCGCCGAACAGGTGGCCGAGTTGCTGGGCGGGGTGGACGTCGCCCCAGGTCAGGGCGCCGGCCCGGTTGAAGTCGGCCAGCAGGCCGGTCGCGCTGACGGCGACGTGGGACTCGGTCATGCGGCACCTCCGGCCAGCAGGCGGGACGTGGCCAGGACGAGCGCCGTGGGCGGGCGCCACGCGAACACGCCGAGGGGGGAGCCGTCGACCACGGGGGTGTCGGGCCCGGCCATGCCGCGCACGAACAGGTAGAGCACGCCCGCGAGGTGGCGCTCGGGGTCGTATCCGGCCATGCGCAGGCGCAGGAACCGGTGCAGCGCCACGCAGTACAGCAGCGCCTGCAGCGGGTAGTGGCTGGCCATCATGGCCTCGGCCATGGCGGCGGGCGTGTAGTGGCCCAGCGTCAGCTCCTCCTCGACCCCGGCCAGCCGGTTCGTCTTGTAGTCCACGACGAGGAAGCCGGTCGTGTCCTCGCCCTCGCGCAGCCGCAGGACCGAGTCCACCGACCCCGTCAGGAAGCCGTGGAGCACCTGGTCGGCCAGGCCCGGGTGGTCGAGGCGGGCTGCGTACCCCGCGAGCGGGTCGTCGGCCGGCAGGTGCTCGGCGAGCAGGGCGGCGACGTCGGCCAGCGTGGCGGCGGGGTTGTCGAGGGCGAACTCGAAGTCCATCTCGGACAGGCGGTCGGCGGGGCCGAAGCTGCGCAGGGTGCGGCCCGGTGCCAGGACCCCCAAGGGGGTGGTCAGCGAGGGCTCGAGCGCGGACGCCAGCGCCGCGGCCTCGACGTCGCCCAGTGGCCAGCGGCGCAGGGCCTCGGCCACCGCGTCGGACAGGGCCGCGCGCCAGTCGTCGCCCGTGGCGTCGGTGTGCTCGTAGATGGCGTGGACCAGCGTGCCGAACGCGGCGCCGGCGGGGAGGCCGGCCATCGGGGAGGGCTGCGCCCAGGTCGGGTCGGCGTCCACCTCGAGGTCGGTGACGAGTTCGTCGGCCACCAGCGGCGAGTCGACGACCGGGGCGAACTCGTGGGCGGCCGCGGTCAGCCCCGAGTAGGAGGTGCGCCGCCAGTCGCGGTCGATGGTCCGGGTCCACGGCCGGGCCCGGAGCTCATCGGGGGCGGGGAGCACGGCGGCGTACCCCGACCCGGCCGGGGCGGCGGACTGGTCCACCCGGACGCAGGCGACCTGGGACCCGGCGAGCCAGGCCAGCCCCACGGGGGAGCCGCCGCCGGGCAGCTCGCGGGTGGGGTAGCTCAGCGCGGGGCGGGCCGGGGACCCCGGGTCGTGTGTCGCGTGGAGCAGCCGGTGGAGGGGGGATGCCGCGGTGTCCCAGTGGTGGGCCCACCACGCGACCACCCGCGACTGGGCGCGGGTCAGCCCGACGTACAGCGAGCGCAACGACTCGTCGGCCTCCTCGGTCCGCCACCGCTCCCAGCGGTCGGAACGGGCCGGCGTCCGGCGCCCCGCCACGTCGAGCAGCCGACCGTCGCCGCGGGGGAGCACCAGCTGGCGCCCGGTGTCGCGGTCGGCCTCGCGCTGGTGGCTGACCTCGGGCAGCAGGACGACCGGCCACTGCAGGCCCTTGGCGCGGTGCACGGTCATGACCTGCACGGCGTCGGCGTCGGTGTCGCGCCGGCGGGTGCTGTCGCCCCCGCCCAGCGACGCCCCCTCGCGCTCGCCCACCAGCCACGCGACCAGCTCGCGCGCCCGGCCCGCGCCGGACCCGGACCCGTGGTGGTGCAGCAGCTCGGCGAGGTGCCGGTGGTCGGTGACCAGCCGCTCCCCGTCGGGGCGGGAGAGCAGCCGGGCCCGGAAGTCGGTGTCGGCGTCGAACGCGGCGAACAGCGCCGGGACGCCGTGGCGCTCCAGCACCCGGGCCCAGGTGTGCACGAGGAGGGTCCAGCGCTCGACGGCACGCTCGTCGGCCGAGGCGAGCTCGGCCACGGTGGCCCCGACGAAGTCGGTCAGGAAGGCCCGGCGCAGGTACGGGCGCCGGGGCTGGTCGAGGGCCCGCAGCAGGGTCAGCCAGTCGCCGGCGGCCGCGGTGGCGAGCACGCTGTTGGACCCGTTGAAGGTCGCCGGCACGCCCGCCGCGGCGAGCGCCGTCGCCAGCTCCTGCCCGCGCTCGTTCGACCGGACCAGGACGGCGATGTCGGACGGGGCGAGGCCGCCGCCGGGCCGGCGCAGGGGCGCGGAGGGGCTGAGCAGGTCGCCGACGACCGCCACGAGGTCACGGGTGATGGCGTTGCGGGCGGTCGCCGGGTGGACGGCCTTCTCGGCCTCGACGGCGCGCACCTGGACGCCCTTCTCCCACGGCGTCCCGGTGGCGCCGACGAGGCGCGCCCGCCGCGCGGTCGCCACGGGTGGCACCCCGATGTCGGCGCCGAGCCGGACCCCGTCGAACAGGGTCGCCACGCCCTCCACGACCTCGGGGTCGGAGCGGTGGTTGACCCCCAGCGTCGTGCGGGCGTCGGCGGCACCCACCGCCAGCGCGTAGGTGTGCACGTCGCCGCCGCGGAAGCCGTAGATCGCCTGCTTGGGGTCGCCGATGAGCACGAGCGTGCCCACCCCCGAGAACGCCTGCCGCAGCACGCTCCACTGGGTGGGGTCGGTGTCCTGGAACTCGTCCACCAGCACCACGGGGAACCGCGCCGCCAGCCGGGCCCGGGCCTGCGCGCCCGTGGCGGGGTCGGACAGCGCCTGGTCCAGCCGGGTCAGCTGGTCGTCGAAGGAGAACAGCCGCCGCTCGGCCTTCCGCCGCTCGACCTCGTGGCGCACCGACTCGGCGAACGCGACCCGCGCGCCGGCCGGCCCGGGGGAGCCCGCGCCGACGAGGTCCGCGACCTCGCTGACGGCCTGGCGGGCGATCTCCTGCGCGCCGGGGTCGGCGTCCCACTGCTTGCCGAACGGGAAGGGTGCGCCGTGGGGCTCGTCGGCGAACATGCGGACGTACACGTCCTCGGCGGCCTCGTCGGCCAGCCCGCGCAGGTCCTCGACGAGCGACGACTGGGGGGTCTGGGGGGCCAGGATTCCCAGCCCGGCGAGCATGCCGTGGCAGAACTCGTGGGTGGTCATGATGGCGGCGCGGTCGAAGCGCGCGAACGCGGTGGCGAGCCGGTCGGCCCGCCGCGCGACCTCGTCGGCGGGTGCGTCGGCCAGGTGCGCCGCCACCGCCTCGAGGGGCCGGACGCCCCCGGCTGCGGCCCGCAGCGCCTCGGCGGTGTCCCGGATGCGCTCGCGGACGCGCGAGCGCAGCTCGGCCGTCGCCGCCCGGGAGAAGGTGATCAGCAGCAGGTGGTCGACCTCGGCCGCCCCCTCCGCGAGGTAGCGGGCGGCCAGGGCGGCGATGGCGAAGGTCTTGCCGGTGCCCGCCGACGCTTCGAGCACGGTGGTCCCCGACGGCAGGGGGCCGGTGAGGTCGAACAGCGTCGGGTTCACGGCGTCGCCTTCCTGATCGGCTCCCACACCCGCATCGCGAGCGCACCGAGCTGGGTGTCCTCCGCGGGGTGGCCCCACGGGTCGTCGGCCTCGCGGCGCAGGGCCCACGGCGTCCGGTCGCCGGGGAACCAGAGCTTCCACACCTCGTCGCGGTCCCACCGCCACAGCTTTTCCAGCTGCTCGGTCGTGTCCTTGGGGTCGCGGCCGCGGGCCCGGTCCTCGACCCAGAACTGGGCCACGCGCGGGGGCAGCGGCAGCACGCGCTCGGTCGCGTGGCCCGCCAGCACGACGAGGTCGGCCAGGAACGCCCGCGCAAGATCGGCCGGTGGCGCCACCAGGCGCTGGGTACCGCGCCCCCCGACCAGCACGGCGTCGGTGCGCCGGCCGAGCTGGACCGTCAGCGCCAGCAGCCGCACCCAGGCCTCGCCCAGGTGCCGGGGGCCGACGCTGCCGTAGTGGGACTCGGCGAGCACCCCACCGCGCAGCGCGAACCGCCCGGTGAGGCGCACCCCGTCGACGTCGAGGTCGACGACCTGCACCTCGGGCGGGGCGTCGGCGACCGCCAGGAAGTCGCGGTGCACGCGGCCGGCCTTGGCCGCGATGCCGCGGATGGCCTCCGCCCCGAGGTTGCGCGGCGGCAGGCCGCCGCTGAGCCACTGGGCGGTGGTCACGGCGTCCAGCGTGTGCCCGGCACGGAGGGCGCCGAGCATCGCGTCCCCGACCTGCCAGGCCTCGAGGTGGCCCAGCTCGAGCGGGATGGAGTCGGCGGGCGGTTCGTCGTCGCCCAGCGTGAGGTCGGCCCGCTCCTTGAGCAGGAACCGGCCCGGGTGCTTGAGCAGGGCGGCGAGACGGTCGACGCCCAGCTCGGTGAGGGGGGTGGTGCGGTGCAGGTGGCCGACGGCCCACCGCTCGGGAGCCGGGGTGCGCTCGGCGACGAGGGCGCGCGCCCCGTCCAGGGCGGTGACGTCGAAGGAGGACGGGGCGTCGACGAAGTTCGTCCAGGCGAAGCCCTGCAGGGAGGCCCGGCGCACGGCCGCCTCCCCGCCCACGGCCTCGATCAGCTCCTGCACCCCTGCCGGCGGGTGGTGGGGTTCGGGCGTCAGCGACGACTGGCCCTGGTAGACCACCACGAGGTGGTCGCGCGCGGCGAGCAGCGCGTCCAGCACGGCCTGGCGGTCGTCGGCCCCGGGGTCGGGGTCGCCGGGGGCGGGATCGCGGGCGAGCAGGTCGTCGCCGTCGCCCAGCCCGCGCCGGGGGAAGCTGCGCTCGTCGAGCCCGACGAGGCAGACGACGCGGTGGGGGACCCGGGCCAGGGCCTCGAGGGAGCACACCACGAGGGCGCCGCTGCCGAACGCCGGGCGGACGCCCCGCTCGGCGAAGGCGTCGGTGAGCAGCGCGAGCGCGTCGGCCGGGGCGAGCCGGGCGCCACTGGCCGCGCCGCGCGCCTCGATGGACTCGAGCAACGCCCAGACCTGGGACAGCTGCCACCCCTCGGCGAACGGCACGTCGGCCATCAGCTCGACGGCGTCGCGCAGGCGGGCGACCCACTCGGCGACCGTGCCGTCGCCCGACAGGGTGCGGACCAGGCGCGACACCCGGCTGACCAGCTCGGCCAGCGCCCCCACGAGGCCGGTGTCGGTCGAGGACACGTCGTCGACGGTCGCCACCACGCCCACGCTGGCGAGGTGGTCGTCGCTGAACGCCTCGCCCAGCACGAGCCGCTGGACGCCCAGCTGCCAGGTGTTCTGCTGCACGTCGCGCAGGCCGAAGCGGGCGCGGTGCTCGGGGTTGATGCCCCACCGGATCGCCGACGCCGCCACGAGCTCCTCCAGCCGCTCGAGCTGGTCGGGGCCCAACCCGAACCGGCGCGCGACGAAGGGGTGCGCCGCCAGGTCGAGCAGCTGGGACGCCGTCGCCCGGCTCGCGCCGAGGGTCAGCAGGTCGCGCAGCAGCGAGAACAGCTGGTTCGCGCCCGCCGCGTCGGCCTCCACGACCTGGAGCCGCAACCCGGTCGCGGGGTGCCGCCAGGCGCGGGCGGTGCCACCCGGGTCGGTGAAGGCCGCCGCCAGGTGGGGGGCCAGCGCCGCGGGGTCGGGGCAGGCCACCACCACGTCGCGGGGTTCGAGCGTCGGGTCGTCGGCGAACAGGCCGGTCAGCACCTCGCGGAGCACCTCGACCTGGCGGCCGGCCGCGTGGCTGGCGTGCACCTGGACCGTGCCGTCGTCGACGGGCTCGGGGACGGGGACGCCGGCCAGCACCGAGGCCTGCAGACGGCCCAGCGCGGTGGCCCGGGGCGCGTGGTCGTCGTGGACCTCGACGACGGGGGAGAGCGCCGACCACTGCGCCTGCGCCTCGCGGGCCGCGCGGCCCAGGCTGCTGCCCAAGGCGTTCGCGGGCGCCTCCGGCCCGGAGGCGGGCAGCCAGACGTGGACGGGCACCCGGGTGGCCAGGGCCGCCAGCAGCGCCCGCTGCACGGGCGTGGAGCGGCGCGGGGCGAACACGTGCACGGCGGGCCACGGCACCGGCACGCGGCCGGCCGCGATCGCGGCGGCCAGGCCGGCCCGGCGGGCGACCGGGTCCTCCCCGGTCGCGTGGTCGTGCAGGGCGGACCAGAGCCGGACCTGCCAGCCGTCGAAGCCCAGGGCCGCCGCCTCGGCCTCGGGGTCGGACGACCAGGCGGCCAGCATCGCGGGCCGGTGGTCGGCGTAGCGGCGCAGCAGCCTGCTGACCCGCAGGGCGTTGGCGTAGCGCTGGTCGTTGGCAGCCAGGTGGGCCGCCAGGGGCTCCAGCCCCGGGGACCCGGCGCCGACGGCGGCGAGGACCGCCCACACGAGGCGCTCGGCCTCCCACCCGTCGACCGCCCCCTCGCCGGTGAGCAACCGCTCGAGGGCGCCCACCCGGTGAACGTCGAAACCGGCGAACACGCCCTCGCCGTCGGCGGCGCTCGCGCGGGCCACCTGCTGGCCGAGCCAGCGCTGCACCCCCGCGCCCGGGACGAGCAGGAGGGGGCGGGCGAAGGGGTCGCCCTCGCTGGCCGAGGCCGCCACGAAGGCCCGGGCCAGGGTGCCCAGGTCGCCGGCGGTGTGGAGGCGCATCTCGTTCATCGCAGATCACCCTAGAGGGCGGCCCCGACAATTCCCCGCGGCCCGAGAACAGAACGGACACCGTGAGGGTTGAAACTTCGACCAACGATGCGAGAGGACCCCTCCATGACGCCCGCCGCGACCGCGACCCGCAACGCGACCGACCTGCCCATCGCCCCCCTCCTGGCGCAGCGGTGGAGCCCGCGCGGGTTCGACGCCGACCACGTCATCAACAGCGACGAGCTGGTCTGCATCGTGGAGGCCGCCCGCTGGGCGCCGTCCGCGGGCAACACCCAGCCGTGGGCGTTCGCCGCCGCGCGCCGCGGCACCGAGGCGTTCGCCGCCATCCACGCGACGCTGGCCGGGTTCAACCAGGTCTGGACGCCCGCGGCGTCCGCCCACGCGACCGCGCAGGTGGAGCACCTGGGCCTCAACGCCCACCAGATGGGCGGCTTCGACGCGGACGCCCTCCGCACGGCCCTCGACCTGCCGGAGGGCGTCCGGCCCCTGGTGGTCATGGCCGTGGGCCGCCACGACGACTCCGACGCGGTCGCGCCCCAGGTGCGCGAGCGGGACGCCGCGGCCCGCAGCCGCCTGCCGCTGGCCGAGGTGCTGCTCGTCGCGCAGTGAGTGTCGGCGGGGCCGCCTAGAGTGCTGGGCGTGACCGCCGATCCCGACCGCATCCTCGAAGGACTCGACCCCGAGCAACGCCGTGCCGCCACGGCGCTGGAGGGGCCGGTCGTCGTCCTCGCGGGTGCCGGTACCGGCAAGACGCGCGCCATGACCCACCGCATCGCCTACGGCGTCGCCACCGGAACCTTCGACCCCACCGCCGTCCTCGCGCTCACCTTCACGACGCGCGCGGCCGGCGAACTGCGCGAGCGCCTGCGCGCGCTGGGGGTGGGCCGGGTGCAGGCGCGCACGTTCCACTCGGCGGCGCTGCGCCAGGCCCAGTACTTCTGGCCGCGCGCCTACGGCACCGAGCTGCCCCCGGTGGCCGACAACCGGCTGGGCCTGGTCGCCGACGCGCTGCGGCGGGACCGGTTGCAGCCCGACACCGGGCTCCTGCGCGACGTCGCGGGCGAGATCAGCTGGGCGAAGGTCAGCAACGTGGCGCCGGGGGAGTACGCGGCGCTCGCCACCGGTCGTGGGCGCGCCGTGAACGGCGTCGCGCCCGACCAGGTGGGCCGGGTGCTGGCCCACTACGAGGCGGTCAAGGCCGCACGTGGCGTGATCGACTTCGACGACATCCTGCTGTGCACTGCGGGCCTGCTGGCCGACGACGCCGACGTCGCGGGCGAGGTGCGCCGCACCTACCGGCATTTCGTCGTCGACGAGTATCAGGACGTCAGCCCCCTCCAGCAGGCGCTGCTCGACCTGTGGCGGGGCCCGTCGGAGGAGATCTGCGTGGTCGGCGACCCCGCCCAGACCATCCACTCCTTCGCCGGGGCGCAGGCGTCCTTCCTGACCGGCTTCACCCGCCGCCACCCCGACGCGACCGTGGTCGAGCTGGTCCGGGACTACCGCTCGACCCCGCAAGTCGTCGCCCTCGCCAATGCCGTGGTGCGCGGCCACGGGCCCGGCGTCGAACTGCGGGCCCAGCGGCCCGACGGCCCCGACCCGGCGTTCGCCGCCGCCGCGAGCGAGGCGGCCGAGGCCGGCGACGTCGCGGCCTGGCTGCGGGCCCGGCACAGCGCCGGGACGCCGTGGCACGAGATGGCGGCGCTGTACCGCATCCACGCCCAGTCGCCCGCGCTGGAGGCCGCGCTGGCCGACGCCGCGATCCCGTTCACCACCCGGGGCAGCGAGGGCTTCTTCGAGCGCGCCGAGGTGCGCGCCGCCCTGCGCGCGCTCGCGGCCACCGCCAAGGTCGGGCCCGACGAGCCGCCCGGGCAGGCGCTGCGGGCCGCGCTGGCCGGCCTCGGCTTCACCGACGAGCCCCCCGCCGGGCAGGGCACGGCGCGGGAGCGCTGGGAGTCCTGGTCCGCCCTGGCCGGGCTGGGCGACGAGTTCGCCCGCACCCACCCCGAGGCCGACGTGGCGGGCCTCGTCGACGAGCTCGAGACCCGTGCGCGGGCCCAGCACGCGCCCATCGGGCAGGGCGTCACCCTGTCCACCCTGCACGCGGCCAAGGGCCTGGAGTGGGACGCCGTGGCGATCATCGGCGCGCACGAGGGGAGCCTGCCCTTCGTCCTGGCCACGTCGCCCGAGCAGGTCGCCGAGGAACGACGCCTGTTCTACGTCGGGGTGACCCGCGCCCGCGAGCACCTGCGGGTCTCGTGGTCGGTCACCCGCAACGGCGGGGGCCAGCGGCGGCGGCAGAGCCGCTTCCTGGACGGGATCGTGGCGGACGCGGCCCCCGCGGCGACGGCGTCCCGGGGTGGCCGGAAGCGGGGCACGACCTCGGCGCTCTCGCAGACCTGCCGGGTGTGTGGCCGCGGCCTGACCACGGGCGCCGAGCGCAAGCTGCGCCGGCACGCCGACTGCGAGGCGACCTACGACGAGGCGACGTGGGAGGCGCTGCGCGCCTGGCGCAAGGCCGAGGCCGACGCGGCGAGCATGCCCGCCTTCGTGGTCTTCACCGACGCGACGCTGATGGCGATCGCCGAGCAGATGCCGGGCGACCTCGCGGCGCTGGGCACGATCAGTGGCGTGGGCCGTACCAAGCTCGAGCGTCACGGCGCCGGGGTGCTGGCCGTGCTGGCCGAGCACCGCTGACGGGCCCTACGCGGCGGCGAGCACGCACCCGCAGTCGGGGTGGCGCGGCCAGCGGCGCGCCCCCAGCGCGCCGGTGTGGGCGTCCAGTTCCAGGGTCGTCCCGCCCGTCTCAGGCACCTGGCCGGAGCGCCAGCACGCCACCTGCGCGGCAGCCATCGCGGCCGCCCAGGCCGCCTGCCGGGGTGCGGGGAGGTGCTCGCTGCGGCACAGCTGGGCCAGCAGGTGCGGCCAGCCGGGGTCCAGCTCCCGCCGGACGAGGTCGGAGCAGTGGACGCACGCGGTCCGTCCCGGGACGACGAAGGGGCCGACCACCGCGCGCTCCGGTTCCGCGCGCACGACCAGGTGGGGGATGCCCGCGGCCGTGAGGTCCCGGGTGAGCACCCGGTCGGGCTCCACCGTCGCCGTGCATACGACGACGAGGCCCACCGCGTCGGTGGCGGCCCGGGTGCCGGTGCGGACGGCCATCCCCTCGCCGGCCAGGAGCTCGGCGACGTGCTCGGCCAGCGGCCCGGTGCCGAGCACCGTCGCGGTGCCGGCGTGACCGGCGGGCTCGGGCGCGAGGAGCCCGCGGTCGAGGAGGGCACCCAGGACGCGGTCCAGGTCCTCACGGGGGACCAGCGGCACCAGGCGCGACACCTCGAGCGGGGTGCGGGGGGAGCGGAAGGCGCGCAGGGCGGCGTCCGTGCCGGCGGGGACGTCGGCCAGGACCAGGCCGTCCTCGCAGTCGAGGCCGAGTTGGAGGCGCCCGTCGGGGCGCCAGAGGACGCACAGGGGGCGGGTGAGGGTCAGGCGTGGGGTGGGCACGCGCACCAGCGTGCCGCAGCGGGGGCGTCGGGGGGAGGGACCACGGAGGACGGACAACAATCGGACAACACCGTCCCGTCCGGGGACGGACGAGGGGCGCCGGGAATGATCCCGACGCCCCTCGTGGCTGTCTGCCGAGGACTCAGGCCTTCGGCAGGAAGCGGGTGAGGTTGGTGCCGCACTCGGGGCACTTCGCCTTGGCAATGCGGGTGCCCTTCTCGTTGACAGAGACGGCGCCCTCGGCCTCGCGGTGGTCCTTGCACTTCACGCAGTAGAACTTGCCGCTGTAGGTGTCGTTCGACACGGGTTTCCTCCTGGCTGTTCGGTTCCCCACCGGACTCCCGCTGGGACTGACCCTGCCAAGCATAGGGGAAACGCCCACAGGGACCGCGCAGCGACAAGGCAAGACCCCCGGGCGTGTCGGACGCCTGCCTTCCCCTGCGGGCATCCGACCCCTTCCCGGGGGTCCTGCGCACAACCTACTGGCCGCCGACGCGCGGGGTCAAACATGCGTCCTACGCTGTGAACCATGGCCCAGGAGGACTACGAGGTGCGCACCTCGACGCGGCGGACGCGGACCATGACCGCGTTCCGGGAGGGCGGCAGGCTGGTCGTCGTGGTGCCCGACCACATGACCGCCCGGCAACGCCGTGACCTCGTGCCGGGGCTCGTGGCCCGCTTCCTGGCCAAGGAGGCGCGCAACCGCCCGCCGCGGGCCGACGACGAGCTCACCGCCCGCGCCAAGGACCTGTACCGCACGCACATCGCCCCGCACGCGTCGGGGCCCGAGCCGGCCATCGGGGTGCGCTGGGTGTCGAACATGTCCCAGCGTTGGGGGTCGTGCACGATCGCCACGGGGGAGATCCGGATCAGCGACCGGCTGCGCACGCTGCCGACCTGGGTGGTCGACTACGTCCTGTTGCACGAGGTCGCGCACCTGGAGGAGCGGGAGCACAGCGCCCGGTTCTGGCAGCTGGTCAACGCGCACCCGTCGTCGTCGCGGGCGCGCGGCTTCCTCGAGGGCGTGGACTTCGCCGCCCGCAACCCGGCCTGAGTCAGTCGGCCCGGGGCCCCTCGCCGCCGCGCTCCTCCTCGATCAGGCGTGCCAGCGCCGCGTCGAGGTCGTCCAGCTCGGCCGCGGCCTGCTCGGCCACGTGGCCGTGGGCGGCGAAGCCGAGCGGGTCGTCCAGGTCGGCGCCGGTGGGCACGAGATCGGGGTGGCTCCACACGGCGTCCCGCTCGTCGACGCCCTTGGCGCTGCGCACGGCGGCCCACACGTTCGCCGCGTCGCGGACGCGGCGGGGGCGCAACTCGAGGTTGAGCAGGGTCTTGAGCGCGCTCTCGGACGCCCCGGCGCTCGCACGGCGGCGGCGCACCATCTCCAGCAGCGCGTCGGCGCGCGGCATCAGGTTCGCGGTGGCCTGCGAGACCACGTCGTCGACCCAGCCCTCGACGTTGGCGACCAGCGTCTCGAGGCGGCCCAGGATCTCGACCTGCTCCTCCGACAGCGCCGGCTGGAAGATGCGCCCGGCCATCTGCTGGCCGAACTCCTCCATCTTCTCGGGGGTCAGCCCGCCCTGCATCTGGGCCTCCATGGCCTCCTCGAACGCCGAGGGGTCGATGCTGATGCCGCGCGCGTAGTGCTCGATGAGCGCCAGCATCTGGGGGCCCAGCCAGGCCACGTTGGCGAAGAGCCGCTGGCGTGCGGCCTCGCGCAGGGCCAGGTAGAGGCGGACGTCGGCGAGCGGCACGTCCAGCCCCTCGGCGAAGTGGGAGATGTTGGTCGGCAGCAGCGCGACCACGGGCTTCGGGGTCAGCGGGAAGCCGAGGTCGGAGCCCGAGAGCACCTCGGTCGCGAGGCGTCCGATGCCCTGGCCGACCTGGGCCGACAGCATGCCGGCGGCGGCCATCCGCATCATGGGTTCCATCATCTGCACCATGGCGGCGGCCTCGGGCTCTGCCCGCTGCAGCAGCGACCCGACCGCGGCGGCCAGCGAGTTGGAGACGCTGCCGGCCAGCTGCTCCCACGTCCCGATCGTGGCCTCCACCCACTCGGCGCGGCTCCAGGTGGCCGCCGAGGCCGACGTGCGGCCGAACGAGGTGTGCTCGTCCAGCCACAGTTCCGCCAGCCCGACCGTGTCGCGGATCGCGACCGCCTCGGACGCCGCGGGCGACGGGTCCGGCCCCGAGGACGCCGTCACCTTGCGGGCGATGTCCTTGATGAGCGTCCAGTTGAGCCCGTCGCCGGTCCCGGTGCCGGCCGCCGACATCTGGCGGCTGAACTGCTGCATCGCCTGCTGCAGGGGACCCATCAGCTGGTTGAGGTCGAAGGTGCCGTCCGGGCCGGGCGTGATGCCGAACTGCCGGAGGAACTCCTCCATCGGGTTCGGCTGGTCCTCGGCTGCCATGGTCTGACTCCCTTCCTCGACGCCCCCATTGTGGTGCATCGGGCAAGGGGGGGCGTCCGGACCGCACGGTAGGATCGCCCGCATGAACAGACAGACGTGGACGGCCGCCGTGTCCGCGTTGCTGTTCGTCATCGCCGCGGCCATCATCGCCATGACGCCGGTGCCGTTCGTGACGTACTCCCCGGGGGCGACCCACGAGCTCCTGTCACCGTCCGGCGGCGAGCCCGTGATCGCGGTCGAGGGCCTCGACACCTTCGAGTCCGCCGGGCAGATGTTGGTCCCCACCGTGAGCATCACGAGGCCCGACGCGCCGATCAGCCTCCCCGAGGTCCTGTACGCGCACTGGGCCCCCGACCGCGAGGTCTACCCCCGCGAGTACGTCTACCCCGCCCGGACGAACGCCACCGACGTGCGCAACCGCGAGGCCCAGCAGATGGCCACCTCGCGGGCGGACGCCGCGGCCGCGGCCCTGCGCGCCGCCGGCATCTCGGTGGAGCAGATCCCCATGGTCCAGTCGGTGGCCAGCACCGGCCCGGCGGCGGACAAGCTGTTCCCCGGCGACTTCGTGGTCGCGATCGACGACACGCCGACGCCGACGGTCGCGGCCGTGCGCGAGGCGATCGAGAAGCGCGGCATCGGCCAGTCGGTGATGTTCACCGTGCGCCGCGACCGCACCGAGCGGGTCGTCGCGATCGACACGGCGGCGTCCAAGACCCAGGCTGGCGTCCCGGTCTGGGGCGGCAACCTGGTCATGGGCTACTCCTACGCCCCGCGCATCGACATCCGCCTCGACCCGGCACTCGGCGGCTCGAGCGCGGGCCTCATGATGGCGCTGGCTGTCTTCGAGCGCGTCACGCCCGGCGACATGGCGGGGGACCGCGTCGTGGCCGGCACCGGTGCCATCGACGGCGCCGGGACGGTCACCGCGGTCGCCGGCATCCGTGAGAAGCTGGCCAGCGCCGAGCGCGCGCAGGCTGACGTGTTCCTCGTGCCCGACGCGAACTGCAGCGACCTGGCCGGCGTGCAGTCCCGCGTCCGCGTCGTCAGCGTGGGCACGCTCGAGGACGCGATCGCCTCGCTCGACCTGCTGAACGACCCGGCCAACGAACACCTCGTGAAGGGATGTGCATGACCGACGACGCCCTGGTGGCAGCCCTGATGGAGATCGAGCGCCACGTGTCCCACGGGGGGTGGGACCAGCCGGCGCGGCTGTTCGCCCTCGTGCCGACCGCCGAGCTGGTGGCCGCCGAGCCGTCGCTGGCCGAGCAGGTCGCCCGGGTCGACGACCTCCCCGACGGTGCGCTGAGTTCCATCGAGCAGGACGGCTTCCGCACCGGCGCCGACCTGGTCGATGACCTGGACCGCATCACGTGGCCGGCGACCGTGCACGGCTGCGCGCTGGCCGTCGAACGACTGTTCGTCCCCCCGCACCTGGAGGCCGACATCCCGGACGACCCCGAGGCCGCGGCGTCCTTCGTCGCCGAGCACCCCGAGCGCCGTGACGTCCGCGTCGTGGTGGGGGTCACCCGGGCGGGCACGCGCTACGGCGTGGCACGCCTGCGCAGCAACCCCGAAGACCTCCTGGCCGCGGACGACCTCGTCCCCGGTCTGGGCGACGCCCTCGCCCGCACCCTGTCCGCCTGATCCCCACAGAGGAGCCCGCCGTCGTGCAAGCACCCGCCTCCCCCCGCCGCAGCCCCCTCGTGGTCACTGCGGTCATCCTGGCCGCCGTGCTCGGAGCGTTCCTGCTGTTCTCGGGGATCTGGACCGAGAAGCTCTGGTTCGACTCGATCGGGTTCACCGGCGTGTTCTGGACCCAGCTGGTCACCCGCGCCGTGCTCTTCCTGGTGGGTGCCCTGGTCGTCGGCGGCCTGCTGTGGGTGAACATGGCCCTGGCGTTCCGCAGCCGGCCCCAGCACCGCCGCACGGGCGCCTCCGCCGTCCTCGACCGCTACCGTGACCTGCTCGAGCAGAACGCCCTGGCCGCCCTGGCGCTGCCCGCGGGTGTGTTCGGCTTCATGGCGGGGCTGTCGACCGCGACCCAGACCCTGCCGGTCCTGGGCTGGCTCAACCGGCAGACATCGGGGGTGACCGACCCCACGTTCGGGCTGGACACGACGTTCTTCATGCTCGAGTACCCGGTGTGGCGCCTGGCGGCGTCCCTGCTGATGAGCGGGCTGGTGTTCTCCTTCGTGGCCGCGGCCGCGGTCCACTTCGCCGTCGGCAACCTCGGGGCCGGTCGGGAGCCGGGCCGGCGCGCGACGCGTCCGGCGCTGGTGCACCTGTCGGTGCTCGGCGCGGCCGTGCTCGCGCTCTACGGCCTGCAGAACCTGCTCGACCGCTACGCGCTGGTCCTCGACCAGGGCACGCTGTTCACCGGCCTGCACTACACCGACGACCAGGCGCGGATGAACGCCAAGCTCGTCATCGCGATCATCGCGTTCATCGTCGCGGTGCTGTTCGTCGTGAACATCTTCTGGCAGCGGACGGTCGTGCCCGGCGCGGGCGTGGTGCTCATGGTGGTGTCGAGCCTGATCCTGTCGGCGATCTACCCGATGATCGTCCAGACCCTGCAGGTGCGCCCCAACGAGCCCGACCGCGAGAACGACTACATCGCCATGCACCTCAAGGCGACCAAGCAGGCCTACGGCATCGAGGGCACCGACATCACCGAGTACGAGGCGGTGACGCAGGTCTCGCCCGGCCAGCTGGCCGAGGACGCCGCGGCCCTGCCCGGCATCCGCCTGATGGACCCGCAGGTGATCGGCCCGACGTTCGACCAGCTCCAGCAGGTGCGCGGCTACTACGCGTTCCCCGAGATCCTCGACATCGACCGCTACATGATCGACGAGCAGATGACCGACGTCGTGATCGCGGCCCGCGAGCTGAACCAGGCCAACATCCCCGACCCCAACTGGAACAACATCCACACCGTGTACACCCACGGCCACGGGTTCGTGTCGGCCTACGGCAACCGCCGCCAGGGCAACGGCGAGCCGGTCTGGATCACCCGCGACATCCCGCCGGTGGGCAAGATCGAGGAGGGCCAGTCGCGCATCTACTTCGGTGAGCAGTCCGACAACTTCGCCATCGTCGGGCGCGCCGAGGGCCAGCAGCCGATCGAGCTCGACTCGCCCGGTGGCGCCGAGGGCGGCGGCGAGCAGTACAACGAGTACGACGGCACCGGCGGCGTCCCCATGGGCGACCTGTGGCACCGCCTGCTGTACGCCACCCGCTTCGCCGACATCAACATCCTGCTTTCGGAGCGGGTCAACGAGAACTCGCGCATCCTGTACGACCGCACGCCCAAGCAGCGCGTCGAGAAGGTCGCGCCGTGGCTGACCGTCGACAACAACCTGTACCCGGCGATCGTCGACGGCCGCCTGGTGTGGATCGTGGACGCCTACACGACGTCCGCGACGTACCCCAACAGCCAGCGGGTGCTGCTGCGCGACGCCACCTCGACCACGCAGACGACCGTGCTCGGCGCCCAGCTCGACCAGCCGATCAACTACATGCGCAACTCGGTCAAGGCCGTGGTCGACGCCTACGACGGCACCGTCAAGCTCTACCAGTGGGACGAGGAGGACCCGCTGGTCCGCACGTGGGCCGCCAGCTTCCCCGGCACGGTCACCCCGCGCAGCGAGATCAGCGACGACCTGCTGGCGCACCTGCGCTACCCCGAGGACCTGTTCAAGGTGCAGCGCGAGCTGCTCGGCCGCTACCACGTCGACGACCCGCGCGTCTGGTACGGCGGCACCGACATGTGGCAGGTGCCGGTCGACCCGGTGCAGCAGAACGAGCGGCTGAAGGAGCCGACGTACTACCTGTCGATCAAGTGGCCCACCGACGACGAGCCCGTGTTCAGCCAGACCGCCGTGTTCGTCCCCCAGAACCGCGCCAACCTGGCCAGCTACCTGGCGGTCAACGCCGACGCCTCCAGCGACAAGTACGGCGAGCTGCGCATCCTGCGGATGTCCGACACCCAGCAGATCGACGGGCCCGGCCAGACGCAGAACGCGATCACGCAGAACCCCGAGGTCGCGGCCAAGCTGCTGCCGTACACGCAGACGCGCGGGTCGGCGTCCATCAAGTTCGGCAACCTGCTGACCCTGCCGATGGGCAACGGCCTGCTCTACGTCGAGCCGATCTACACCGAGCGGACCGGCAGCGCCGGCGCCTACCCGGCCCTCACGTTCGTCGTGGTGCGCTTCGGTGAGCACGTCGGCATCGGCAACACGCTGCAGGAGGCGCTCGACCTGGTGTTCCGCGGCGACGCGGGGGCCGAGACGGGCGAGCTGCCGGTCGGCTCGGGTGCGACCCCGCCGCCGACGACGGGGGAGACCCCGGCGCCCACCGAGACGCCCGCCCCCGGCCAGGCGCCCACGGGCGTGGTCGACGAGGCGGCGGCCGTGGCGGCGATGCAGCGGGCCGAGACGGCGTTCACGGACGCCGAGGCGGCCCTGCGCGCGGGCAACCTCGCCGAGTACCAGGCCAAGACCAACGAGGCCAAGGCGGCGCTCGAGGAGGCCATCCGGGCGATGGGCCGCTAGGCCCGCGGCGGGGTGGGCCGGCTCAGATCCACGCCCCGGCGGGCACCACCGTCGGCTCCCACCCGGCGTCGCGCAGGGGCTGCTCGAGGGCGCCCGCGTCGCCGACGACCACCAGCGACCCGGCGTGCACGTCCACGAGGCGCGCGGCGGCCTCGGTCGCGGTGTCGGGGGTGACCGCGCGGTAGGCGTCCAGCTGGCGGCCGACGTGGTCGGCGTCCAGGCCGGCCGCGATCAGGCTCAGGACCCCGAGGGTCACCCCGGGGGCCGTCGCGTAGCGGAGCGGGCTCGTCCCGACGAGGTAGTCGCGGGCACGCGCCACCTCGTCGGCGGTGATCGGCTCGGCCGCCACGTCCAGGAGCTGGGGCATCAGGGCGAGCGCCTCGCCGACGACCTCGTTGCGGAACGAGCCGTGCGTGGAGGTGTACCCGCCGTGGCGGAGCGGGGAGTTGACGAGGCTGACCCCGTAGCTGAACCCCTTCTCCTCGCGCAGCACGCGGTTGAGCCGGCTGAGGTAGGCCCCGCCGAGGGCGTTGGCGGCGACCTGCAGGTTCGCCCAGTCGGCGTGGGCGCGGTCGAGCGTGAACCAGCCCCAGCGGATGTCGGCCTGGACCGACCCCGGCCGGTCGATCAGCCACGCCGCGGGGGCACGGCCGGTCGGCACCTCGTGCCGGGCGGCTGACTGGTCGGGGTTGTCCCAGGACCCGAAGCTGGACGCCACGCAGTCGAGGACGCCGTGGTCGAAGTCGCCGGAGATCACGAGGACCGACCCGCGCGGCCCGTGCGTGGCGGCGTGGTGGGCGCGCACGTCGGCACCGGTGACGGCCTGGAGGCTGCCCGGCATGCCCTGCTTGCCCCGGGAGGCGCGGAAGGCCGGGTCGATGAGGGCGCGGCGCAGCGCGTGGTTGGCCCGGCCCGCACCCGTCGCGAGCTGCTGCTCGAGCTGGGCGGCGTGGAGGAGGCGGTGCCGCTCGACGTCGGCGTCGGCGAGCTGGGGCTGCGTGATCGCCTCGGCCAGGAGCGCCATCGCCTCGGGCAGGCGTGCCCCCGGGACGTCTACCAGCACGTGCGCGTGGCTCTGGCCGACGGCGGCGTCCAGCACCGCCCCGCAGGACTCGACGGCCTCGGTGAAGCTCGTCCCGGGGTGGTCGTGGGTGCCCTCGCTCAGGGTGGACGCCGTGAGCAGCGCCACGCCTTCGAGGTCCTCCGGCTCGCTGGTGAGCGGGACGTCCAGCATGAGGCCGGCCGAGACCACGTACTGGCCGGGCAGGTCGTGGACGATGACGCGCAGACCGTTGTCGAGGGTGAAGCGCTGGCTGCTGGGGAACGACCAGGGCCCGGGCGGGGTGGTCGTCGGGCGGGTCGGCATCGTCACCATTGGTCGGGTCCCATCGGTCCGCGGCGGTACTCCAGCACGGCGCGCTGGTCGGGGCGCAGCCAGGCGCGCGCGGCGTCCCGCACCTCGGCCGCGGTCACGGCCGTGTACTCGACGATGCGGCGGTTCACCCGCCCCGGGTCGCCGAACATCGTGGCGTGCGCGCTGAACAGGTCGGCGCGCGACTCCAGGCGGGCGCACTCGCCCAGCCACTCGCGCTCGAACTGGATGTGGGCCCGCTGCAGCTCGGCGTCGGTCGGCCCGTCGGCGCAGAGCCGCTCGACCTCGTCGCACAGGGCCTGCTCGATCGCGGCGAGGTCGGCGCCGTCGAGCGCGCGGGTGTACGCCAGGGACAGCGAGTTGCCCCAGGCCAGGGGGATGGCCGACGAGCCGGCCCCCGAACAGGTCCCGTCCTCGCGGACGAGGCGTCGGTAGAGCCGCGACGTCTCGCTGCCGCCGAGCACCGTGAGCGCGATGTCGACCGCGTCGGCGAGCCGGGAGCCGCGGGCGGGCGTGCGCCACTGGAGGTACAGCATGTCGGCCGGGACGGGCGCCGTCGCGACCCGACGCGGGACGCCGGCGTGCGGCGGCAGCGGGCTCACCCGGGCGCGGGCCGGGACACCGCGGGTGGGGAGGTGCCCGAAGAGGGCCCGGGCCTTGGCCAGCCCGTCCTCGGCGGTGACGTCGCCGACCAGGGTGAGCACGGCGTTGGCGGGGGAGTACCAGCGGGTGAAGAAGGCGTGGGTGTCGTCGAGCGAGGCGGCGTCCAGGTCGGCCATCGAGCCGATGACCGTGTGCCCGTACGGGTGCTCGGGCGGGAACGCCAGGGCCAGCACGTGGTCGATGGTGTCGCCGTAGGGGGCGTTGTCGTAGCGCTGGCGCTTCTCCTCCTTGACCACCTCGCGCTGGGTGTCGAGGTTCTCCTGGGTCAGGGCGGGCAGGAGGTTGGCCATCCGGTCGGCCTCGAGCCACAGGGCCAGGTCCAGCACGCCGGTCGGCACGGCCTCGAAGTAGTTGGTGCGGTCGAACCACGTGGTCGCGTTGCCGGTGGCCCCGGAGGCCTGCAGGGTGTTGAAGTGCTCGCCGCTGGCGACGTTCTCCGAGCCCTGGAACATGACGTGCTCGAACAGGTGCGCCAGGCCGGTGCGCCCGGGCTGCTCGTCGCGCGAACCCACGTCGTACCAGAGGTTCACCGCGACGAAGGGGACCGCGTGGTCGGGGCTGACCACCACCCGTAGGCCGTTCTCGAGGGTGTGCTCGTGGATCGGGTACCCGAGGGGAACGGCGGTGGTCACCGGGCCAGTCAAGCACATGCGAAAGGGCCCGGATCAGATCCGGGCCCTTCGTGTGTCGTAGCGGGGAGGGGATTTGAACCCCTGACCTCTAGGTTATGAGCCTAGCGAGCTACCGAGCTGCTCCACCCCGCGTTGGTTGCTCGGACCACTTTAGCCCAACCACCGGGGAAGGCCAAATCGGCGACGACACTCACACATAGTCCCCGCGTAGCAGGGTGCTGTGCCTCACAGACTTTCCCCGCGTGAGGGGGTGGGGCCGGCCACGATGGGGTGTGCGGCTTGAGGAGAAGTTGTCGATGAAGGCCAGGGTCGAGGTCACCAAGCGGTACGCGCAGGCGTACGCGGACGCGCCGAAGCAGGGCAAGAGCGTGATCTTGGACCAGGTGGTGGGGGTGACGGGCTGGAACCGTGACCATGCCCGTCAGCAACTCCGCTTGCGGTTGCTGCAGGCGCCGGGACGGGCAGTGGCAACGGTCGCGGTGATCGATCGGCGCAAGACCAAGCCTCGCCGGTACTCCTACGATGCGACCAAGGTCCTGCAACAGGTGTGGGCCACCAGTGGCGGTAGTTGCGGCAAGTACCTGGCTGCCGCGATGGGCGACTGGCTGGACGCGATGGAGGCCGAAGGGTCACTGGTGCCCGGGGTGGAGCACTACCACGACGGGGTCCGTGCCGAGCTCGAGGCCATGTCGGCGGCCACGATCGACCGCTACCTGGCGCCGGCCAAAGCGCGGGACCCGATCCGCGGCAAGACCAGCACCAAGCCCGGGCACCTGTTGCGCCAATCGATCCAGGTACGCAAGGCCGGTGACGAGGTCGAGGGCGAACCCGGGTTCTTCGAGGTCGACACGGTCGCCCATTGCGGGCCCACCCTGAAGGGCGAGTTCGCCAGGAGTGTGAACTTCACCTGCGTGCACACCGGCTGGGTGTACACCCATCCCATCCGGAACAACGCCCGCGTGCACGTGCTGGCCGCTTTCGACGCGTTCGTTGAGGCGGTGCCGTTCGCCGTGACGGGCATCGATTGCGACAACGGCTCGGAGTTCATCAACCACCAGATCATCGGCTGGGCCGGTGACCGGGATGTGTTCTTCACCCGATCCCGGCCCTACAAGAGCAACGACCAAGCCACCATCGAGTCCAAGAACGGCCACCTCGTGCGCCGATACGGGTTCTACCACCGCTACGACACCCCGGCCGAACTCGACCTCCTGACCCAGTTGTGGCCCTTGGTCAACGACAGGTTGAACTTCTTCACCCCGACCAAGAAACCCATCGGGTACGGCACCGACAAGCTCGGCCGCCGCAAGCGCCTCTACGACCAGCCCCGCTCCCCCTACCGGCGGCTCCTCGAGGCAGGCGTCCTCAGCCCCGCCCAAGAACACGAACTCGCCGCCTACCGGGCCACCCTCAAACCCACCCGGATCGCCCGGCAGATCACCGAACTCCAAGCCGAACTGACCCGCTTGGCCGCCACCAAGACCCGCCGCCTCGAAGACCAACTCACCTGGCGAGCCCCCGACATCAAAGCCCTCAAGATCCGCGCCGGCTAGACCCCCGTTCCCGGGGAAAAATCTGTGAGGCACACGCCCCATCAGCCGGGGACTTGACTATGAGGCACCACGATCGGCCGCCCGTTGATGCGTGGAGTAAGCTGTCCGCGCTTGGAGCCAGCGTTGGTCGGGAGGATCGAATGGCGAAGTCAGAGGCCCGCACTGTCGGGGTGCGCACGCGGGGGCGTGCGTTCGCCGCACTCGTGGCTGCGGCCGCGCTCGTGCTCACGGCCTGCACGGCCGGTGGCCAGCAGCTCCCGGCGCCCGCACCGGCGCCCAGCGGGTCGACCGCGGCGCCCACCGAGGCGCCCGCCGGTGAGGCGAGGACCCTCGTCATCGGCGCGACCGCCGAGCCGCAGACGCTCGACCCGACCGCGACGGACGCGGCTGCGGGTCCGCAGGCGCTGCTCTACAACGTCTTCGAGACGCTGATCCGCCTCGACTCGGCCGGCGAGCTCAAGCCGCTCCTGGCCCAGGCATGGGACGTCACCCCCGACCGCCTGACCTACACCTTCCGGCTGAACCCGTCGGCCAAGTTCTCCGACGGGTCGCCCGTGGATGCCGACGCGGTCGTCGCGAACATCGAGCGGATCCGGACGGGCACGGTCGCCCCCAAGCTGAAGCGGGCCATGGAGGTCGTCGCGAGCACCGAGGCGGTCGACGCGCAGACGGTGAACGTGGTGCTGAGCCGCCCCAGCGTGACCTGGCTGTTCGACATGGCCGGCGCCGCCGGCATCGTCATGAACCCGACCGGCTTCGCCGACGCCGGTTCCCAGACCGCAGGGTCCGGGCCGCTCACCCTCGACCGCTGGACCCCCGGCGACAGCATCGCCCTGAAGCGCAACGACGCGTACTGGGGGACGCCGACCCGCTTCGACGAGGTCACGTTCCGGTACTTCAAGGACCCGAACGCGATGAACGCCTCGATGCTCTCGGGTCAGCTCGACATCATCTCCAACCTGCAGGCGCCCGAGACGATCGACCAGTTCAGCGACACCAGCCGGTTCACGGTCATCGAGGGCAGCACCGAGGGTGAGGTCACGATGGCGATCAACAACGGCGCCGCCCCCGAGGGCGTGCCCGCGGGGACGGGCAACCCGGCGCTGAAGGACGTACGCGTCCGCAAGGCGATCACCATGGCGATCGACCGCAAGGCGCTGCTCGACACCGTGTGGCACGGCAAGGGCACGCTGATCGGCTCCATGGCCGTCCCGACCGACCCGTACTACGAGGACCTGTCGCAGCTCTACCCGTACGACCCCGAGCAGGCCAAGGCCCTGCTCGCCGAGGCCGGCCAGACCAACCTCACGCTGCGCCTGCGCCCGCCGACGCTGCCGTACGCCACCAAGGCGGCACAGTTCATCGCTTCGCAGCTGGGCGCCGTGGGCATCACCGTCCAGGTCGAGGAGCTCCAGTTCCCGCGCCAGTGGATCGACACCGCGATGACCAACGCCGACTACGACCTGACCATCGTGGCGCACGTCGAGCCGCGTGACGTCCTGACCTACGCCAACCCCGCGTTCTACTGGCGCTACGACAACCCGGCGGTCCAGGAGGCCGTGAAGAAGGGCACCGAGGGCACGGTGGAGGAGTACACCACCGAGCTGCGCACGGCCGCTCGGCTGATCGCCGAGGACGCCGCGTCGGTGTGGCTGTTCGCCCTGCCCAACCTCGTCGTGACCCAGCACGGGGTGACCGGGGTGGCGGAGAACGCCAACAGCTCGCTCTCGTTCGACGTCACCACGATCGCCAAGGCCTGACACCCGTCGTGGCGCGCCAGGTGGTGGCACGGCTGGGCATCTTCCTGCTCAGCCTCGCAGCCGCCTCCTTCGCGATCTTCGTGATCACCCAGGCGCTGCCCGGCGACGTGGCCGCCGTCATCCTCGGGCACGGCGCCACGCCCGAGCAGCTCGCCGCGAAGCGGGCCGAGCTGGGCACCGACCGGCCGTTCGGCGTCCAGTACCTCGAGTGGGTCGGTGGGCTGCTCACCGGCGACCTCGGCCGCTCCTGGTTCTCGTCGCTGCCGATCTCCACGCTGATCGCACCCCGCCTCGAGGTGACCGGCTCCCTGGTCGTGGGCGGGCTGGCCCTGGCCGTCCTGATCGCGCTCCCGCTCGGGGCCCTGGCCGCGCTCAAGCGGCGCCGCCTCCCCGGCCTGCTCACCTCGGCGGCCGCCCAGGTCGGCATGGCCATCCCGGCCTTCTGGGCCGGCATCCTGCTGGTCTTCGTGTTCGGCGTCCTGCTGCGCTGGCTGCCGCCCAACGGCTACGTCCCCTTCGGGCGCGACCCGGGCCGCTGGGCGTCCCACCTCGTGCTGCCCGTGGTCACGCTGGGGGTGATCCAGGCCGCCGTCCTGGTGCGCTACGTGCGCTCGGCGTTCCTCGAGGTCCTGTCGGAGGACTACTACCGCACCGCGCGCGCCGTCGGGTGGACGAAGGGGCGCGCGCTCGTCCGCCACGGCATCCGCAACGCCGCGCTCTCGCTGGTCACGGTCCTGGGGCTCCAGCTGGCTTCGGTGATCGTGGGGGCGATCGTCATCGAGCGCGTGTTCGTCCTGCCCGGCCTGGGCTCGGCCCTGCTCGACGCGGTCGCGACCAGCGACCTGGTCGTGGTCCGCGGGATCACGATGCTGCTGGTCTTCGCCGTGCTCGTCATCAACGCGGTCGTCGACCTGAGCTACGTGCTGATCGACCCGCGCCTGCGCACCCGGGAGGAGTCGTGAAGCGCGCCGAGCTCTGGGTGGGCCTGGTCCTGGTCACGACCGTGGTGGCCCTGGCCCTGCTGTCCTTCATCTGGACGCCGTTCGACGCGACCGCCGTCGGCTCGGCACCCCGCCTGCAGAACCCGGGGTGGCCGCACGTGCTCGGCACCGACCACATGGGCATCGACACGTTCAGCCGCATCCTGGTGGGCGCCCGCGCGGCCCTGTACGTGGGCATCATCGCGGTCGGCATCGCGGCGCTGGTCGGCGTCCCGCTCGGCATCCTCGCGGCGTGGCTTCCCCGCTGGGGGGCCGAGGTAATGATGCGGGCGACCGACGTCGCCTACGCGTTCCCGGCGCTCCTGCTCGCCATCCTGCTGGCGGCCGTGTTCGGGGCGTCCACCGAGACGGCCATGGTGGCGATCGGCATCGCCACGATCCCCGCGTTCATCCGGGTCACGCGCGCGGGCGCGCTGTCGGTGCTGGCGTCCGACTATGTGCTGGCCGCGCGCGCCTCCGGCACGCCGGTCCCGGCCATCGCGGTGCGCCACGTGCTGCCCAACGTCGCCCACCTGATCGGGGTGCAGGCGTCGGTGAGCTTCGCGATGGCGATCCTCGCCGAGGCCGCGCTGTCCTACCTCGGGCTGGGCACCCCGCCCACCGTGCCGTCGTGGGGCCGCATGCTGGGCGACGCCCAGACCTACCTGTTCAGCCACCCCGCCCAGGCCGTGTGGCCCGGCCTCGCCATCGCCGCCGCCGTGCTGGGGTTCAACCTCGTCGGCGACGGCCTGCGCGACTTCCTCGACCCGAAGCTGCGGGAGGTCGCATGACCGCCACGAACGGCCCCGGCGCCACCCTGGCGGTCCGCGACCTGTCGATCGCGTTCGGCCGGCAAAAGCCCGTCGTGCGCGGCCTCGACCTCGACCTCGCCCCGGGCCAGCGCCTGGGCATCATCGGGGAGTCCGGTTCGGGCAAGACCGTCACCGCGTTGGCGATCATGGGCCTGCTGCCCGAGAACGCCCGTGTGAGCGGCTCCATCCGCCTCGACGGGCGCGAGCTCGTGGGGCTGAGCGACCGTGCGCTGTCCCGCCTGCGCGGCGACCAGATGGGCATGATCTTCCAGGAGCCCATGACCGCCCTGGACCCGACCATGACCGCCGGTCGGCAGGTCGCCGAGGTCTTCCGGCTGCACCGCGACCGCGACGCCGGGCGCGCCCGCGCCGCCGTCCTCGAGGTGCTCGGCGCCGTCGGGTTCGACGACCCCGAGCGGATCGCCGACAGCTACCCCCACCAGCTCTCGGGCGGCCAACGGCAGCGCGTCGTCACCGCCATGGCGCTGGTCAACCGGCCCGACCTCGTCATCTGCGACGAGCCCACCACGGCCCTCGACGTGACCGTCCAGGCGACGGTCCTGCGGGTCCTCGACGAGGTGCTGGACGCCGTGGGCGCCAGTTGCCTGTTCATCAGCCACGACCTGGCCGTGGTCTCGCAGATCTGCTCCGACGTCGTCGTGATGCTCGACGGCGAGGTCGTGGAGCGCGGCACTGCCGACCAGGTCTTCAACGAGCCCCGGCACCCGTACGCCGCGGGCCTGGTCGCCACCGCCCGCCTCGACCTGCTCGAGCCCGGAACCCGCCTGCCCACCGTCGCCGACCACGTGCGGAGGGACCGATGAGCCTGTACGAGGTCGAGAACCTGACCCGCGTCTACAGCAGCGGCCCGCGCCGGGTCGTGGCCCTCGACGACGTGAGCCTCACCGTCGAGCGTGGCCAGCGCCTGGGCATCGTGGGGGAATCCGGCTCCGGAAAGTCCACCCTGATCCGGCTGATGGCCTCGCTGGACCGGCCCACCTCGGGGGAGGTGCGGTTCGACGGCCGTGTGGTCTCGGGGGTGCCCGAGCGGCGCCTGGGCTTCCTGCGCGCCTCGGTGCAGCTGGTCCTGCAGGACCCGCGCAGTTCGCTGAACCCCCGCATGAACGTGGGCGACATCGTCGCCGAGCCGCTGCGCAGCCCGATCATCCGGCGCGAGCGCGGCGACCTCGACCCGCGCGCACGCGTGGCCGAGGTGCTGGACGCCGTGGGCCTGCCGGTCGACGCCGCCCGGCGCTACCCCCACGAGTTCTCCGGCGGCCAGCGCCAGCGCATCGCGATCGCCCGGGCGCTCGCCCCGTCCCCCGAGGTGCTGATCGCCGACGAGGCGGTCTCGGCGCTCGACGTGTCGGTGCGCGCCCAGGTGCTCAACCTGCTGATGGGGCTCGTCGACGAGCTGAGCCTGACCCTGCTGTTCGTGAGCCACGACCTGGCCGTGGTCCGGCACGTCTGCCCCGACGCGGTCGTCATGCAGGCGGGCCGGATCGTCGAGGCCGGTCCCACCCAGCGGCTGTTCAGCGAGCCCGAGCACCCCTACACCGCCCGACTGGTGGCCGCGATCCCCACCTTCCGCGCCCGGCCGTAGAATCCCCCGGGTGAAGGCGCTCCTGCTCGAGAACATCCACCCGTCCGGCATCAAGCTGTTGACCGAGAAGGGCTACGACGTCGAGACGCTGCCGAGCGCGCTCGGTGAGGACGACCTGATCGCCGCGCTGCAGGGTGTCGACCTGCTCGGCATCCGGTCCAACACGATGCTGACCAAGCGGGTGTTCGAGTCGGCCCCGCAGCTCAAGGCGGTGGGCGCGTTCTGCATCGGCACGAACCAGATCGCGCTCGACGAAGCCACCGCCCGCGGCGTGGCGGTGTTCAACGCCCCCTACAGCAACACCCGCTCGGTGGTGGAGCTCGCGATCGGCGAGATCATCGCGATGGCGCGCCACCTGACCGACCACAACGCGCGCATGCACGCCGGTGAGTGGGTGAAGTCGGCCAAGGGGTCCCACGAGATCCGCGGACGGTCGCTGGGCATCGTCGGCTATGGCAACATCGGCTCGCAGCTGTCGGTGGTTGCCGAGTCGCTGGGCATGAGCGTCTACTTCTACGACATCGTCGATCGGCTCGCGCTGGGCAACGCCCGCCGGATGGGCTCGCTGGAGGAGCTCCTGGCCACCGCCGAGACCATCTCGCTGCACGTCGACGGCCGGGCGGGCAACCGCGGCCTGTGGGGCGACGCCGAGTTCCAGATGATGCGCCCCCGCTCGCTGTTCCTGAACCTGTCGCGCGGCTTCGTCGTCGACACCGAGGCGCTCAAGCGCCACCTCGACTCGGGCCACATCGCCGGGGCGGCCATCGACGTGTTCGAGACCGAGCCGAAGAAGAACGGCCCCTACTTCACCAGCCCGCTGCGCGGCACCCCGAACGTGATCCTGACCCCGCACGTGGCCGGCTCCACCGAGGAGGCGCAGGAGAACATCGGCTCCTTCGTGGCCGGCAAGCTGGCCGACTACTCCGAGAACGGCTCCACGGTGCTGTCGGTCAACCTGCCCGCCGTCGCCGCGCAGGGCCCCGGCGCGCGCCGGATCATGCACCTGCACCAGAACGTGCCCGGCGTGCTGGCCAAGATCAACACCATCCTGGCCGAGCACGGCACCAACATCGACGGGCAGACCCTCGCCACCCGCGGGCACGTCGGCTACGTCGTGCTCGACATCGGCGGCGAGGTCACCGACGCGGTCGTCGAGGCCCTCACCGCGATGCCCGAGGCCATCCGCGTCGAGGTGCGCTGACGCCGCTCAGGGGGTCAGGCGCCCGAGGTCGACCGTGGGCTCGGACGGCGTGAGCCGGCCGACGACCAGGTCGTGCAGGCGGCCGTTGGTGGCCAGGGCGCCGGGGCCCACCGGCCCCGGGACGCCGTCCAGGTTCGTGAAGCGACCGCCGGCCTCGGTGACGATCGGGACCAGGGCGGCCATGTCGTACAGGGCCAGGTCGGGCTCGCAGGCGATGTCGACCGCGCCCTCGGCCACGAGCATGTAGCTCCAGAAGTCGCCGTAGGCGCGGGTCCGCCAGGACTCGCGCATCAGGTCGACGAACTCCTGCCCGCGCCCGGAGGAGACCCAGCCCCCGATCGAGCTGTAGGACAGCGACGCGTCCTCCACGGCGTCCACCCCCGAGACCTGCAGCCGCGTGGCCGAGGCGAGCGTCTTGCCGGTGAACGCCCCGCCGCCCTTCGAGGCCCACCAGCGGCGCTGCAGCGCCGGGGCCGACACCATGCCCACCACGACCTCGTCGCCGTCCATGAGCCCGATGAGCGTGGCCCAGACCGGGACGCCGCGCACGAAGTTGCGCGTGCCGTCGATCGGGTCGATGATCCAGCGCCGCGGCCCGTGGCCGGTGTCCTGCCGCTCCTCGCCGTGCACGGCGTCGCGCGGCCGGGCCCGCTTCAGGGTGGCGCGCAGGGCGTCCTCGACGGCGAGGTCGGCGTCGGTGACCTCGGTCAGGTCGGGCTTCGCGCTCACCTGCAGGTCCAGCGCCTTCCACCGCGCCATGGTGAGCGCGTCGGCGTTGTCGGCGAGCACGTGCGCCAGCCGCACGTCGTCCACGTAGGAGGTCTCGGGCATGCGCTCACCCTAGCGGCGCACCGTGGGCGCCGGATCAGTCCCACGCGGGCGGGCTCGTCCAGACCTTCTCCATGCGGCGGAACGACTCCAGCCGCTCGGGGCGCAGGTCGCCCCGGGCGACGGCCTCGTCGAGCGCGCACTCGGGCGCGGTGGAGTCGTGCTGGCAGCCGCGCGGGCAGTCGGCGACGAGGGCGGCCAGGTCGTCGAACGCCGCCAGGATCGTGTCCGTGGTCACGTGCGACAGCCCGAACGACCGGACGCCCGGGGTGTCGATCACCCAGCCACCCGGCTCGGGGAGCTCGAGGGCGATCGCGGACGTGGAGGTGTGCCGCCCCCGCCCGGTCACCTCGTTGACGTGCCCGATCGCGCGGCCCGCGTCGGGGATCAGCGCGTTGACCAGCGTGGATTTGCCCACGCCGGAGTGCCCGACGAAGACGGTCCGGTGGCCGGCCAGGAGGTCGCGCAGCTCGGTCAGGTCGGCGCCGGGCTGGACCACCACGGCGTCCACGTCGAGGCCGGCGTAGGCGGCCAGCAGTCGGTCGGGAGCGGCGAGGTCGGCCTTGGTGAGGACCAGCAGCGGGCGCAGGCCCGCGTCGAAGCTGGCCACGAGGATCCGGTCGATCATGCCCATCCGCGGCGGCGGGTCGGCCAGCGCGGTGACGATCGCGAGCTGGTCGGCGTTGGCGACGATCGGGCGCTCGTGCGGGTCGTCGTCGTCGGCCGTGCGTCGCAGGACGGTCTCGCGCTCGACCACCTCGACGATGCGGGCCAAGGTGCCCTCGTCGCCGGTGGTGTCGCCCACGACCCGGACGCGGTCGCCCACGATGACGCCCTTGCGGCCCAGCGCGCGGGCCTTGGTGGCCAGGACGCGGCGGTGGCCGGCGTCGTTGTCGAGGTCGACCGAGTACCGGCCGCGGTCGACCGTGATCACCAGCCCGACCTCGGCGTCGGAGTAGTCGGGGCGGTCCTTGGTGCGGGGGCGCGTGCGGCGCGGGGGCCGGCCGTAGCCGTCGTGCTCGTCGCGCGACCAGGCGCGGCTGCTCACGGGGCCACCAGCCCCGACCACAGGCCGGGGAAGTCGGCCATGGTCTTGGTGGTGGACCCCACGTCGTCGAGCTCGACCCCGGCCACGGCCAGGCCGAGGACGGCGCCGGCGTGGGCCATGCGGTGGTCGGCGTAGCAGCCCCACACCCCACCGGTGAGCGGCCCGGGCACGATGGCCAGGCCGTCGGGGGTCTGGTGCACGCCCGCCCCGCGGGCGCGCAGCTCGGTCTCGAGGGCGGCAAGCCGGTCGGTCTCGTGCCCGCGCACGTGCGCGACGCCGCGGATCGAGCCGGGGCCGTCGGCCAGCGCCAGCAGGGCCGCGGCGATGCAGGTGAGCTCGCTGGCGTCGGTGAGGTCCAGGTCGGCCCCGCGCACGACGCCGGTGCCGGTCACGGTGACGCTGTCGCCGTCGCGGGTGACGGTGCCGCCGAGGGCCTCCAGCGTGCCCAGGATCGCGTCGGCGGCCTGCAGGGTGTGCCGGGGCCACGCGACGGTGACGGAGCCGCCCGTGGGCAGGGCTGCGGCCAGGAAGACCGCCGCGTTGACCAGGTCGGGCTCGATCGCCTCATCGCGTGCCGCGATGGGCCCAGGGGCCACGCGCCAGGAGGCGTCACCGACGGCCTCGGCGTCGACGCCCCGGTCGCGCAGCATCGCCAGGGTGAGGCCGATGTGCGGTCGGGACGGGACGGCGCCGCCCCGGTGGTGGACGACCAGCCCGGCGTCGAAGCGGGCGGCCGCCAGCAGGAGGCCGGAGACGAACTGGCTGGAGCCGGAGGCGTCGATGGTGGCCTCGCCCCCGGGCACCGAGCCGGTGCCGCGGACCGTGAAGGGCAGCGCGTCGCCCTCGATCTGGACCCCCGCCTGGCGCAGGCCGTCGAGGAGGGGGGCGATGGGTCGCACTTCGGCCTCCCGGTCGCCGGTGAACGGGGTGACGCCGTCGGCCAGGGCGGCCAGGGGCGGGACGAAGCGCATGATGGTCCCGGCCAGGCCGACGTCCACCGCGCCGGCGGCGAACCGGGCGGGGGGCGTGACGGTGACCGAGGCGTCCGGGTGGTCGGTGAAGCCGACGCCCAGCGACCCTAGCGCGGTGCGCATCAGCCGGGTGTCGCGGGCCTCGAGCACCCCCGACAGCGTCGACGGGCCGTCGGCGAGGGCGGCCAGCACGAACGCGCGTGCCGTGGCCGACTTCGAGCCCGGTATGGTGACCCGGCCGCGTACCGGACCCCCCGCGGTGGGGGCGACCCAGCGGGTCACGAGACGCGCGGGGTCACGGAAGGGCGCCCTCGATGGTCTTGCGGGCGATCCGGGCCTGCAGTTGGGCCTCGCGCTTGTAGCGCTTGATGTCCTTGGCGAGCGCGCGGCCGGTGTTGCCGGTCTCGCGGGCCACGAACTTCGCGGTGCGGTCGGCCTCGCGGGCCAGGCGCTTGCGGCTGTCGGAGGCGCGCCACAGCAGGCTGGGCTGGCCGGCCGTGTCCTGGGACACCACGAGGGCAGCACCCAGCAGGGCCAGGTTGCGCAGGAAGACGCTGCGGATCGAGTTCTTCTCGGCCGGCGTCGCACCCCGCGGGTCGGCAGCGAGCACGTGCGGCAGCATGGACGCGGCGGCGAGGTAGGCGCCGCCCCGGCGGCCGATGCCGGTGGCCATGCCGAGCCCGCCGAGCACCGACGCGACGCCGTTGAGGCGCACGAGGGTCTCCGGGTCCTCCGGCACGTAGGCCGAGGCCTCGGGCGGCAGGGTCCGCTGGGCGAGGGGCACGAACCGCTGGGCGATGGGCTCAGCGGCGGTGGCGAACTGGGCCGGGTCCTTCACGGCCTTGGCGCCCTGGACGATGAAGAAGCCACCCAGGAGCAGGCGGCCGATTCCGCGCACGAGATTCATGTGCCATTCCTACCACGGGCGACAAGGCACGGGAACAAAGTGGTGGGCGCCGGTGTTGATTCCGGCATGGCAAGCAGCGCGACCGTGGTGTCCCCGGGCACGGGGCGGCACGCCCCGAGGTCTTCGGCGGTACTCTCGTATGCGATGAACCTGCCGAGCACCGACGCACCCGACGAGGTCGACGTCGCCACCGAGACCCCGCAGGAGCGGTCCGCCCGCTTCGAGCGTGACGCCCTGCCGTACCTCGACCAGCTCTACGGCGCCGCGCTGCGGATGGCGCGCAACCCCGCCGACGCCGAGGACGTGGTGCAGGAGGCGTACGCGAAGGCCTTCGCGTCCTTCCACCAGTTCAAGCCGGGCACGAACCTGAAGGCCTGGCTGTACCGCATCCTCACCAACACCTACATCAACAGCTATCGCAAGAAGCAGCGCCAGCCCCAGGAGGGGTTCGGCGAGGACATCGAGGACTGGCAGCTGGCCGCGGCCGAGAAGCACACCTCGACGGGCCTGCGCTCGGCCGAGATGGACGCCCTGGACCGGATGCCCGACTCGGTGGTCACCGACGCGATGGGCCAGCTGGCCCCCGACTTCCGGATGGCGGTCTACCTCGCCGACGTCGAGGGCTTCTCCTACAAGGAGATCGCCGAGATCATGGGCACGCCGATCGGCACCGTGATGTCGCGCCTCAACCGCGGTCGCACCCAGCTGCGCAAGCTGCTGGCCGACCACGCCGCCTCGCTCGGGATCGGGACGGGGGACCGCGATGCGTGAGATCGACTGCAGCACCGTGGAGCAGAAGGTGCACCAGTTCCTGGACGGGGAGCTGACCGAGCGCGAGGCCGACGACCTGCGCCACCACATCGACGCGTGCGCCCACTGCCTCGACGAGACCGACCTGATCGACGCGCTGAAGAAGCTCGTCAAGCGCTCCTGCGCGTGCCCGCCGGCCCCGGCGGCGCTCCGCCTGCGGATCGTCACCCAGATCCAGTCGGTGACCGTCACCCGCTTCGAGTTCTGACCAGACGCTCGGACGCCCCCACCGGTATCGGTGGGGGCGTCCGTCGCTTCGGGTACAGCTACCGTGCCTCAGGCGTTGGGGCGCTTGCCGTGGTTCGCCTTGTTCTTCTTGCGTGCGCGGCGCTTGCGTCCGGTCTTGCCCATAGGAGTTCTCCTCACGTCAGTGCGCCGGACGGCGCGAGGACCCATTCTGCCACGGATCTACCATGGGCCGCATGCTGACGCTCACCGATGTCGTGGCCGCCCACAGTGACCTGTCGGCCGAGGACACCCTGTGGCTGGGCGGGCTGGTGGACCAGTGGGACATGCTCGCCGACCTGTCGTTCAGCGACCTGCTCCTGTGGGTGCCCGACGTCGACGACAACGTGTTCTGGGCGGCGGCGCAGTGCCGGCCCACGACCGGCCCGACCGCGCTCGAGGACGACGTGGTCGGCGAGGACGTGGCGTACGACCCTGAGAGCCTCGTGGTCGAGGCCTACCTCTCCCGCGAGATCTGCGGCACCAGCGGCAACAAGCTCCACGCCGGGATCCCGGTCGACGTGCACGCGGTCCCGGTCATCCGGGGCGACAAGGTCATCGCCGTGGTCGAGATGCACACCAACCGCATGGGCGTGCGCGCCCCGGGCGCCCTGGAGGACACCTACCTCGAGACCGCCCAGGTGCTGATGGCCATGCTGCGGGTGGGCCAGTTCCCGATGGTCGGTGACAAGCCCGTCCCGTGGGAGACCCCCCGCGTGGGCGACGGATCCATGCGACTGGACGCCCAGGGCGTGGTCACGTTCGCCAGCCCCAACGCGATGAGCGCGTTCCGGCGCCTGGGCTGGGGAGGCGACCTCCTGGGCGACGACCTGCGCGCCGTCGTCGCCGAGCTGGCCCGCAACCGCCGCGAGCCGGTGGACCAGGTCGCCGCGCCGCTGCTGTGCGCCGCGCGGGTCCGCGAGCAGGAGATCGAGACGCGGCAGGGGTCGATGCGGCTGCGGGTCCAGCCCCTGCTCGTCGAGGGCATCCAGTCCGGCTGGTTCGTCATGGGGCGCGACATCACCGACCTGCGCTCCCGCGAGCGCGAGCTGGTCACCAAGGACGCGACCATCCGTGAGATCCACCACCGGGTGAAGAACAACCTGCAGACGGTGGCGGCGTTGCTCCGCCTCCAGGCCCGCCGGACCACCTCGCCCGAGGCGTCCGGGGCCCTGAGCGACGCGCAGAAGCGGGTCGCCGCCATCGCGGTGGTGCACGAGATCCTGTCCCAGGGCTTCGACGCGTCCGTGCGCTTCGACGAGGTCGCCGACCGGCTCATGACGATGGTGCGCGACGTCGCCACGTCGCGCAGCAAGGTCGCCATGACCCGCCAGGGCAGCTTCGGGCTCATCCCGGCCGAGGTCGCGACCAACCTGTCGCTGGTGTTCACCGAGGTGGTCCAGAACGCGCTGGAGCACGGGCTGGGGGAGGCCCCCGGCGAGGTGGTCGTCCGGGCCGGCCAGCGGGACGGGCAGCTGGTGGTGGAGGTCGAGAACGACGGCACCGCGCTGCCCGACGACTTCTCGGTGGCGGCGTCCGGCTCGCTGGGCCTGTCGATCGTGACGACGCTGGTCGCCGACCTGGACGGCACCTTCGAGATGGCGCCCCGCCCCTCCGGCGGCGGCACCCGGGCCCGGATCGTGGTCCCGCTGTCCTGAGGCGGACGCCTAGGAGCCTGCTGAACAAGGCGGCTATCTGACGGCGGGTTGGACGTGGGTGGCGGGTGGGACGCCGCCGCGGCTGTCGAGCCGCGAGTGTGAGTCAGCGCAGTTGAGTGCGACAGCGGGGTCGTCGCGCTTGTCTGAGGGTCGTGGTGGACCCGTGTGGTTGGTGTTCAAGCTCGTTGCGGGGCTGGTCAGGCGATCGCCCAGCCGGTGTTGCCGAAGCTGAGGCCGAGGTTCAGGAGGCGGCGGAGGTTGATCGCCGCGACTCGTTGGTGGAGCCAGTTGTCGTTCTTCGTGACGCCTCGGTAGGGCACTTTGCGGTTGCCTCGGGCCAGCCACGCGATCGTGCGTTCGACCATGGGCCGGTACCGGCGGTAGGTGGCTTGGAAGCCCTCGCCGGCGGCCCGTTGGGGTGTGCGCGTTGCAGCAGGTCGTGGGGGTGCAGCTGGATGGTGCGGCCTTTCGCGGCGGTCGTGCATCGCTGCCTGAACGGGCAGGCCCGGCAGGCGATGCCGAACACCGCCTTGCGGGTCTTGGTGATGGTCTTCGTTACTCCTGCTGGGCAGGTCAGGGTGCCGGCGGCAGGGTCGTGGGTGAAGTCGTCGATGGTGAACCCGTCCTCGACGGCCGGCCGGATCGGCCAGGGTTTGACCAGCGGCACCCACCTCTTGGCCTCAAGGACGGCGAGCATGTCGCCGGTGGCGTAGGCCGAATCGCCCAGCACCTCGACCGGGCTGTCGATGGTCGGATCAGCCACCACCAGCCTGGCACCGACGGTGGCGTCGCTGTTGTCCGGCCCGGCGGCCTTGGTCAACTCGACCATGGTCGCGAGGCCGGTGTCGGGCTCGATCACCACGTGGGCCTTGAACCCGTCCTGGCGGCGCTCCACGGTCTTGTGCGCATGCCGCGCATCAGGGTCGACCGTTGAGATGACCCGGTCCGGGGCGACCCGGCGGGCGATCCGCCACCGGCCATCCGTGCCGACGGAACCCTCGGCTGGTTCAACATCCTGACCGGCCACCAAGGCGAGCAACGCGACCGCCTCGGCCGGCTTGCCGCCAGCAGCCGTGATCGCTTCGGCGTCCAGGCCGGCGAGCAGGGCGAGCGCGTCGTTGACCAGCGCCGTGACCAGTTCGTCGCGGGCCTGGCGGTCGTCCCACGCGATCCGCGGCTTGCCGGTGCTGTCGTACCCCTGGCCGGTCAGCGCGGCCAGCCGGGTGCAGCGCTGCTCGATTACCTGCTGGGCGCCGGGCACCTCCCGGCCCACCCGGCGCACCTGCGCGATCAGCTGGGTGACCGTGTCCTGCCTTGCCACCGCGTCATCCAGGATCGTCGAGTCCAGGGCACGCCGCGTCCGGCCCTTCACCGCACCCGTGGCGTCAATCACGTCCCGGACCACCTCGAAGATCCGCTGCGGCCGCTCCGACGCTGCCAGCCGAGCCCGCCACACCGTCAACGACGACGCATCAAACGCCTTCTTGTCGACCGGGTAGCCACACGCCGCTTTCCACCGCAGGTCGAACGTGAGCGCTTCGACGGCTTCCCGATCGGACAAACCGTTCAACGCCTGCAGCACGATCACCGAGGCGATCACCTCGCCCGGGATCGATGGCCGGCCCCGCCCCGACGGGAACAGGTCGGCGAACAACGCGTCCGGGAACAGGCGGTGCCGGTGCTCGGCCAAGAACCGGAACACGCTGCCAGCCGGCAACAAATGCCCCGCCAGCGACTCCACGTCCAACACATCCCGCTGCGGACTCGACTCACCCTGCACAACCCAACAATTCCAGCCAGCTGCCGGTCAGTCCCGTGGGCACGCGGACAGATTGTTCAGCAGGCTCCTAGTCGCCGACGCCCATGTGGGCGCGGATCGCCAGGGCCGCCGCGCCCCGGGCCCACTCCGCGTCCCCGACGACCTCGACCACCACGGTGGGGGCCGGGATGTGGTCGGGGCTCATCCGCCCCACCAGGGCGCGCACGCGGTCCTCGCGGCCGGCGAGGAGGGGGGCGCCCTCCCCGGCGACCAGGATGCGTTCGGGGGCGGTGATGGCCGACACCGTGCCGGCGAGTTCGCCCACGGCGTCGGCCACGTCGTCGAGCAGGGCCGCCACCCCGGGGACCTCGGTGCCCAGCGCCACGATGTCGGTGCCCGGTTCCACGGACGCCCCCACGGCCTCGTCGACCGCGGCGAGGAACCGGTCCCGGTTGAGGACCTCCTCGGCCCGGCGTCCGTCGAGGACCTTGAGCGGGCCGACCATGCCGACGGCGCCGGCCCGGCCGCGCACCACCTCGTCGCGGCAGACCAGGCCCAGCCCGACGCCGGCGCCGATGGTCAGCACCGCGAACTCCTGGGTGTCCCGACCGACGCCGAACCAGTGCTCGGCGACGGTGAACGCGTTCACGTCGTTGTCGATGGTGGTCCGCAGCCCGGTCTCCGCCTCGAGGAGGGCGGCGAGGTCCACGGGGGCGGGCCAGCCGAGGAAGGTCGCCCCGCGGACCAGCCCGTCGCGGTCGACCGTCGCGCCCAGGGAGACACCGAGCGCGTCGGGCGCGCGCCGGCCCTCGGTCAGTTCGTCCACGAGCGCGTGGACGGCGCCGGCGACCCGGGCGGGGGAGAGGCGGTCGCCGTCGCAGGAGGCCGTGGCCAGGATCGTGCCGCGCAGGTCGGTGAGGACGGCGTGGAGGCCCTCGTGGGAGACCTTGAGGCCCACGAAGGTGGCGCTCTCGGCAGCGATGTCCAGGGGGAGCGCGGGCCGGCCGGTGGACCGCCCCAGCGGGGCGCCCTCCAGGAGCAGGCCGGCGGACACCATCGGCTTGGTCAGGCGGGTGACGCTCGCGGAGGAGAGGTCGAGCATGCGGCCGAGGCCGGCGCGCGAGATCGGTCCGTGGCGGAGGACGGTCAGGGCGACGCGCAGGCTCGTCGGATCGAGTGACCAGCGTCGGGTCGGCATGCCATCGTCCCCCAGAGTCGGGGCCCGTGCGTCAGGTGCGGACGCGGGCCCGTGCGTTGCGCCGCTTCATCGCGCGGCGTTCGTCCTCGGACAGTCCGCCCCACACCCCGTGGTCCTGTCCTGCGTCGAGAGCCCACTGAAGGCATTCCGTACGCACCTCGCAGCGCGCGCAGACCTTCTTGGCCTCGGCGATCTGCATGATGGCCGGGCCCGTGTTCCCCACGGGGAAGAACAGCTCCGGGTCCTCGGTCAGGCATGCAGCCCGATGGCGCCAGTCCATGCGGCAACCACTCCTCGTAGATGGGACGCTCTCAGGAAAAGTGCCCCGTGGTGGGGTCCGCCGGGCACGCCTGACTACCTTGCCAACTTGTTGAGCCGAAAACAAGGGGCACGGCCGGGAATGGTCAGCCCCGCGCCATCTTTCGGACACCCGGGGGTCACCGAGTGGACGGCGTAGAATCACCCGGTGCCCGAAAACGCTTCCCCGCGCCCGCTCGGCCTGACCGTGGCGGCCGTCACGACGATCCTCTTCGGCCTGTTCTTCCTGGGCATGGCGGGGCTGTCGCTGGCCTCCGGGCACGGCGCGTTCAGCGGTGGTGTCGCCCTCGCGCTGGTGTTGTGGGGCCTGCTGGTGGGCGGCGTCGGCGTCGCCCTGCTGCGGGGCGCGCGCTGGGCCATGGGGCCCGTCGTGGCCGCCGCGCTGCTGCACGTTTTCTCGTTCGCCCAGTTCGCCACCGACGGGTCGGCCCCCCAGGCGCTCATCGGGGCGGTGGCCGCGCTCGCGATCGTCGTCGGGGCGTTGCACCCCATCAGCCGGGCCTGGCTCAACGGGCCGCGCTGAGCTCGATCCCGCCGGCCGCGGCGCGCGTGGTGGACAGCCCCGGGGCGGCGAACCCCCGCTCGGCGTAGGCGGCGCCCAGCGCGTCCGCGAAGGAGTCGAGCGAGCCCACCGGGAGCAGCGCGATCACCGTGCCGCCGAAGCCACCGCCGGTCATGCGTGCGCCCAGCGCGCCGCAGGCCAGGGCCGTCTCGACGGCGAGGTCGACCGTCGGGACCGTGATCTCGTAGTCGTCGCGCATCGAGGCGTGCGAGGCCGTCAGGATCCGGCCGAAGGACGCCCAGTCGCCCGCCTCCAGCGCCGCCACCGCGTCGAGCACCCGGGCGTTCTCGGTGACCACGTGCCGCACCCGACGCACCTGCTCGTCGTCGGTGAGGCGGGCCAGCGCGGCGGGCAGGTCGGCGGGGGTGACGTCTCGCAGGGCCCGGACGCCGAGGGCCTCGGCCGCGCTCGCGCAGGCCCGGCGGCGCTGCGCGTAGTGCCCGTCCGCGAGGACGTGCGGGCTGCGGGTGTCCACGAGGGCGAGCACGAGGTCGTTCGGCAGCGCGAACGGCACCTGCTCGGGGGTCAGCGTGCGGCAGTCCAGGAGCAGGGCGTGGTCGGTGGTGCACCACAGGCTCGCCCGCTGGTCCATGGGGCCGGTGGGGACGCCCATGAAGTCGTTCTCGGCCGCCTGGGCGACCTCGGCCAGCTCGGCGGGGGAGAGCCCCAGCCCGGCGAGGGCGTCCAGGGCCAGCGCGGTCGCGCACTCGATGGCGGCCGAGCTCGAGAGCCCACCGCCCAGGGGGACGGCACTGTCGAGGGCGAGGTCCACGCCGCCGAGGGCGTGCCCGCGCTGCCGCAGGGCCCACAGCACCCCGGCCACGTAGCCCCACCAGGCGCGCGGCCCGGGGGACAGCTCCTCCAGCTCGACGGACTCGCCGAGCTGCGCGGAACTGATGAGCACGCGGCCGTCGTCACGTGGGGTCGCCTCGACGCGGGCGACGTGGCCCAGGGCGATCGGCAGGACGAACCCGTCGTTGTAGTCGGTGTGCTCCCCGACCAGGTTGACCCGGCCGGGGGAGGTCCCGAGGGCGGGTTCAGTCATCGTCCTCGTCGTCCAGCCGCGCCAACCACGTGGCCAGCCGCTCGACCGGCACCTCGAACTCGGGGTTCAGGTCGACGAACGTGCGCAACTGCTCGGCGAGCCAGGCGAGGCTGACCTCATCGGCGCCCCGCCTGGTCTCGAGCTCCTCGATCCCGCGGTCGGTGAAGTACAAGCGGGCTCACATCCCTTCGAAGGCCTGGTCCATGAGCACCTTCTCCTGCGCCTGGTGCACCTTGAGCAGGCCCACCGACGGGGAGGAGGACTCGGGGCGGGCCACCGGGGTCAGCTCGACCTCGCGGCCACCCATCTTCTCGGCGAGCGCCGCCGGGAGGTGGAGGGCCATGAACGGCCACGAGCCCTGGTTGAGCGGCTCGTCCTGCACGAAGCGGATGTCCGTGACGTGTGGGTAGCGGGCCAGCTCGGCGGCCAGGTCGTCGGTCGGGAGCGGGTAGAGCCGCTCGAGCGACACGATGGCCACCTTGCCCTCGAGGCCGCGCTTGGCACGCTGGGCGACGAGCTCCCACCGGATCTTGCCGGAGCAGAGGATGACCGCCTGCACCGCGGACGGGTCGGTGATCGACTCGTCGCCGATGGCCGGACGCCAGCTGCCGTTGGTGAAGTCCTCGGGCGACGAGGCCGCGGCCTTGCTGCGCAGCATCGACTTCGGGGTCATGATCACCAGCGGGCGGTGCCAGTTCACGTAGGTGTGCGTGCGCAGCAGGTGGAAGTGCGACGCCGGCGTCGACGGCTGGCAGACCGCCAGCGCGCCCTCGGAGCACAGCTGCAGCCAGCGCTCGATGCGCGCCGAGCTGTGGTCGGGGCCCTGGCCCTCGTAGCCGTGTGGCAGCAGCAGGGTCACACCGGACTTCTGCGTCCACTTCGCGTCACCCGAGGAGATGAACTCGTCGGCGACCGTCTGGGCGCCGTTGGCGAAGTCGCCGAACTGGCCCTCCCACAGCACGAGCGACTGCGGTGAGGCCACCGAGTAGCCGTACTCGAAGCCCATGACCGCGTACTCGCTCAGCAGGGAGTCGAACACGTGGAACTGGCCCTGGTCGTCGGTCAGGTGCTTGAGCGGGATGTACTCCTCGTTCGTGTTGCGGTCCACGACCGCCGCGAAGCGCTGGGAGAACGTGCCGCGTCGGCTGTCCTGGCCGGTCAGGCGGACCGTGCGGCCCTCCATCAGGAGGGAACCGAAGGCCAACAGTTCGGCGGTCGCCCAGTCGATCGGGCCGTTCATGATCGCCTCGGCGCGGCGCTGCATCTGCGGGAGCACCTTGGGGTGCACCGCGAAGCCCTCGGGGTAGGTCACCTGCGCGTCGGCGATGAGCTGCATCGTCTCGCGGGAGATGGCCGTGCCCTGGTCGCGACCGAGCTTCGCCGGGTAGAACGGCACCTTGCGGTAGGAGTCGTCCTCGCCGTCGGCCTCCTTGACCTCCTTGAAGACGCCCTCCAGGCGGGCGCGGAACCGCTCCATCACGCCCTCGGCGTCCTCGTTGGAGATGTCGCCACGGCCGATGAGGGCCTCGGTGTACAGGCGGCGCACCGAGCGCTTCTGCTCGATGAGGTCGTACATCTTGGGCTGGGTGAAGCTCGGGTCGTCGCCCTCGTTGTGGCCGCGGCGGCGGTACGCGACGAGGTCGATCACGACGTCGCCACCGAAGCGCTGGCGGTACTCGAACGCGAGGCGTCCGACGCGGGCCACGGCCTCGGGGTCGTCCCCGTTGACGTGGAAGATCGGGGCGCTGATCGCCTTCGCGACGTCGGTGCAGTACGTCGAGGAGCGCGACTCGGACGGGGCGGTGGTGAAGCCGACCTGGTTGTTGACCACGATGTGGATCGTGCCGCCGGTCTTGTAGCCGCGGAGCTGGCTCATCTGCAGGGTCTCGTAGACGACACCCTGGCCGGAGAAGGACGCGTCACCGTGCAGCAGGACGGGCAGGACCGCGCCCTTGTCGAGGGTGCCGGCGGCGTCCATCTTCGCGCGGGCGATGCCCTCGACGACCGGGTTGACGGCCTCGAGGTGGGACGGGTTGGCGGCGACCGAGGTCTTCACCGTGTTGCCGGCCAGCGAGGTGAACTCGCCCTCGGCGCCCAGGTGGTACTTCACGTCGCCGGTGCCCATGACCTGCTTGGGGTCGATGGAGCCCTCGAACTCACGGAAGATCTGGCCGTAGCTCTTGCCGACGATGCTGGCCAGGACGTTGAGGCGACCGCGGTGCGGCATGCCGATCGCGACCTCATCGAGCCCGTCGTTGGCCGCCCTGTCGCAGATCTCGTCGAGCAGCACGATGGTCGACTCGGCGCCCTCCAGGGAGAAGCGCTTCTGGCCGACGAACTTGGTCTGCAGGAAGGTCTCGAAGATCTCCGCCTCGTTGAGCTTGTCGAGGATGCGGAGGTGCTCGTCGCGACCCCAGCGGACGATCGGGCTCTCGAAGTAGGACTCGAGCCAGCGCCGCTTCTCGGTGTCGGCGATGTGCATGTACTCGACGCCGACGTGGCCGCAGTAGGCGCCGCGCAGCTGCTCGAGCACCTTCTTCAGCGTCATCGTCTCCTTCTCGTTGCCGCCGAAGATGCCGACCGGGAACTCGCGGTCGAGGTCCCAGATCGACAGGCCGTGGGCCTCGAGCTCGAGCTCGGGGTGGCTGCGCTGGGAGTACTCGAGCGGGTCGATGTCGGCCATCAGGTGGCCCCAGCTGCGGAAGGCGTTGATCAGCTGGATGACGCGGGTGCCCTTGGCCAGCTCGTAGGAGCGGTGGGCCGAGTCGTCGGACGCCCAGCGCAGCGGCAGGTAGGGGACGCGCAGCGAGAGGTAGATCTCGTCGTAGAAGTCGTGCTGGCCGATGATGAGCTCGTGCATGACCTTGAGGAACTCACCCGAGACCGCGCCCTGGATGACGCGGTGGTCGTAGGTGCTGGTCAGGGTCGTGATCTTGCTGACGCCCAGCTCGCGCAGGCGGGTGTCGGAGGCGGCCTGGAACTCCGGCGGGTAGTCGATCGAGCCGACGCCCAGGATGACGCCCTGGCCCATCATGAGGCGCGGGACGGAGTGGCTGGTGCCGATGCCGCCGGGGTTGGTCAGCGACGCGGTCGTGCCGGCGAAGTCGTCGACGGTCAGCTCGTTCTTGCGGGCCTTGCGGACCATCTCCTCGTAGGCGCGCCAGAACTCGCGGAAGTTCATCTTGTCGGCGGCCTTGATGTTGGGGACGATCAGCTGGCGGGTGCCGTCGGGCTTGGGCAGGTCGATCGCCAGGCCGATGTTGACCTGGTGGTTCTGGACCAGGACGGGCTTGCCGTTCTCCTCGTCGTAGGCGACGTTCATGTCCGGCAGCATCGACAGGGCCTTGACCATGGCGTAGCCGAGGATGTGGGTGAAGGAGACCTTGCCGCCCGTGGTGCGGGCCAGGTGCTTGTTGATGACGTCGCGCTGCTCGATGATCAGCTTCATCGGCACGTTGCGCACCGAGGTGGCCACCGGCATCTGAATCGAGAGGTCCATGTTCTTCGCGGTGCGCATCGGCGCGCCGCGCATCACGGTGCGGGTCGGCTCGGCCGACTCCTCGATCTTGCGCGCCGCCGAGGGGCGGTTGGCCGAGAGGCCGCCCGCCGAGCCCGGGTTCTTCGGCCCGGAGACGGACTCTGCCCGCGGCTGCGGGGGCGCGGAGGGGGCCGCCGGCTTCTGGGCCGGGGCCTCGGCCGCCTTGGGAGCGGGGGCCGGGGCCGCCGGAGCCGCGGTCACCGCGGCAGGGGCTGCCGGGGCCGGCGCGGGCGCAGGGGCCTTGGCGGGAGCCGGCGCGGGCGCCGGAGCCGGGGCGGTTGCAGGGGCGGCCTGAGGCGTCGCCTGGCCTGCCCGCTTGTCGAAGAATTCACGCCAGGAAGTGTCCACCGAGTTGGGGTCCTTCTTCCAGGCCTCGAACATCTCCTCGATGAGCCAGTCGTTGGCCCCGAAGTTCGAGAGATCGTCGTTGGAGCTGTTGCCGGGCGCCGTCGCCACAATCGCCTTCTTCCATCAGGTCGCACTGGGCGATCCCGTCGACATCGCCCTCGTGCGATGGTAGCGAGGAAACGGGCCCCGGACTAAATACCCGGGCGGCGTGGTGGACAGACTGCGTCGTGCCATCCCGGGCGGACTGCTGGGAGACTGGGGTCGTGCACCCCGACACCAGTCCTCCCACGCCCCCGGTCGAGTCGCAGGCCGGGGTGCTGGGCCCCGTCGTGGGCGGCCTCGTCGTCCTCGCGATCGTCGGCGGCGTGATCGGGGGCGCGGTGGCGACCCGGTCCGCGGGGCTGGCGTCCCCGGCGCCGTCGGTGGGGGAGGCCTCGCCGGGCCCGCCCGCGCAGCCCACGATGCTGTCCCCGGCCCCCACGACCAGCCCGACCCCGACCCCCACCCCGTCGGCGACGGCGGAGTTGTCCGCCAGCCCGGTCCCGAGCCCGGGCGGGGAGACACCGAGCGCAACCCCGAGCCCGGCCGCGCCCACGGCGTCCGCACGGCCGGTGACCCGGCCCACCAGCCGGGTCGACCCGCAATGGCTGGCGGACGTGGCGGAGCGGACGGGCGTCCCGCGCCGCGCGCTGGAGGCGTACGCCGCCGCGACGCTGACCCTCCAGCGGGAGGACGCCTCGTGCTCGCTGGGGTGGAACACGCTGGCCGCGATCGGGCAGATCGAGTCCCGGCACGGGTCGTTCGGGGGCGCGACCCTCGGCGAGGACGGGGTGGCCTCGCCCAAGATCATCGGGCCGGCGCTGGACGGCAACGGGTACGCCTCGATCCCGGACACCGACGGCGGGGCCCACGACGGCGACACGAAGTGGGACCGCGCGGTGGGGCCCATGCAGTTCATCCCGGGCACGTGGAAGCTGTACGGCGCGGACGGCAACGGCGACGGGGCGAAGGACCCCCACAACATCGACGACGCGTCCCTGGCGGCGGCGCGCTACCTCTGTGCCCGCGGTGGCATGGACTCGGCGGGCGGGTGGCGCAGCGCGGTGATCGGTTACAACCGCTCGGAGCAGTACCTGGCGGACGTGGCCCGCGTGGCCAACACCTACGCGCAGAAGGTGTCCGGCTGATCTGTGGCGCCCCCTGCAGGATTCGAACCTGCGCTCCCGCCTCCGGAGGGCGGTGCTCTATCCCCTGAGCTAAGGGGGCATGGCCCGTGGGCCGCAGGAAACTGTACCACTGCCGCGGTGGCGGTCCGCACGTCGCGGCGGTGGACCGCGCGGGGTCGGCCACGGCGACTCTGGGAAACTGGTCGCCATGACCCACATGCACGTCGCCGGCTCGATCCACGCGGACGCGGTGTCCGCCGCCCCGAACTGGCTCGTGAAGCCCACCGACGCCAATGTGCTCGTCGACGGGCTGTGGAGCGGTACGGTCGCGCGCGCCGACGACGGGGCCATCCGGATCGGCGGCCTGACGGTGCAGGAGATCGTCGAACAGGTCGGCACGCCCGCCTACGTGATCGACGAGGTCGACTTCCGCGGCCGCGCCCTGACGTGGCGGCAGGCGTTCGAGGGCTGGAAGGTCTACTACGCGTCCAAGAGCTTCCTGTGTGGCACGGTGGCGCGCTGGATCGACGACGCCGGGCTCAACCTCGACGTCGCCAGCATGGGGGAGTTGACCGTCGCGCTCCGTGCCGGTTTCGACCCCGCCCGCATTGGCCTGCACGGCAACAACAAGTCGGACGCCCTCCTGCGGCTCGCCCTGACCCGGGGCGTGGGCCGGATCGTGGTGGACTCCCCGGACGAGATCAGCCGGCTGGAGCGGCTGACCGCGGAGCTGGGCGTGACCGCCTCGGTGCAGATCCGCGTCACCACCGGCGTCGAGGCGCACACGCACGAGTACATCGCCACCGCGCACGAGGACCAGAAGTTCGGCTTCTCCATCTCGGGTGGCCAGGCGCTGGTGGCGCTCGTGCGCTGCCACGGCAGCGCCAACCTGGACCTGCGCGGCATCCACTCCCACATCGGCAGCCAGATCTTCGACACGAACGGCTTCGAGGTGGCGGCCCGGCGCACGCTGCGTCTCATGAGCCAGTTCAAGGAGGCCACGGGCGTCACGCTCCCGGAGCTCAACCTGGGCGGCGGCTTCGGCATCGCCTACACGATCGACGACTCCCCGGCGACGGCCCAGGAGCTGGCCCGCGGGCTGGACGACATCATCGAGCACGAGTGCCGGGCGTTCGGCCTGGACAAGCCGGTGCTGTCGGTCGAGCCCGGGCGCTCGATCTCGGGCCCGGCGGGCACCGCGCTGTACACCGTCGGTACCACCAAGAACGTCGAGATCGGCGGGGGGCAGCAGCGCCGCTACGTCTCGGTCGACGGGGGCATGAGCGACAACATCCGCCCGGCCCTCTACGCCGCGGAGTACTCCGCCGTGCTGGCCAGCCGGGTGAGCCCTGCGGCCCCCGTGCTCTCCCGCGTGGTCGGGCTGCACTGCGAGGGCGGCGACATCCTCGTCCGTGACGTGTTCCTGCCCGGCGACACGGGCATCGGCGACGTCCTGGCGGTGCCCGCCTCCGGCGCCTACAGCCGCTCCATGGCGAGCAACTACAACCACACGCCCCGCCCGCCCGTCGTGTCCGTCCGGGACGGTAGGATCACGACGATGATCCGGCGGGAAACCCTGGACGACCTGCTGGCCCTGGACGCCGGCCTCGACGAGACCTTGTGAGGACGAGACCGATGATGAACCTGGGGGACTCCCCTGTGCGCGTGGCCCTGCTCGGGTGTGGGGTGGTCGGGTCCCAGGTGGCCCGCCTCCTGCTGGAGCAGGCCGACGACCTGCAGGCGCGCGTCGGCCGCCCGCTCGAACTGGCCGGCATCGGCGTCCGCACGGTGCGCGAGCGGCCGGGCATCGACCCGAGCCTGTTCACCACCGACCTCGCCGGACTCGTCGACCGCGACGACATCGACCTCGTCATCGAGCTGATCGGCGGCATCCACCCCGCCCAGGAGCTGGTGCTGGCCGCCGTCCAGGGCGGCAAGTCGGTCGTGACCGCGAACAAGGCGTTGCTGGCCGAGCACGGGCCCGAGATCTACCACGCGGCCCGCCTGGCCGATGTCGACGTGTACTACGAGGCCGCCGTCGCCGGGGCGATCCCGATCATCCGGCCGCTGCGGGAGTCGCTGGTCGGTGACGCGGTGACGGCCGTCAAGGGCATCGTCAACGGCACGACCAACTACATCCTCGACCAGATGCACACCCACGGGGTGTCCTTCGACGCCGCCCTGGCCGACGCCCAGCAGCTGGGCTACGCCGAGGCCGACCCGACCGCCGACGTGGAGGGCCACGACGCCGCGGCGAAGGCGGCCATCCTGGCCTCGCTGGCGTTCCACACCCGCGTGCGCCTGTCCGATGTCTCCTGCGAGGGGATCTCGTCGGTGACGAGCGAGGACGTGGCCGCCGCCGAGTCCATGCGCTGCGTGATCAAGCTGCTGGCCCAGTGCTCGGTCTCCCCGGACGGCACCCTCGCCGTCGGCGTCCACCCCACGATGGTGCCGCTGGAGCACCCGCTGGCCGGCATCCACGGCGCCTACAACGCCGTCTTCGTCGAGTCCGTGAACGCGGGCCGGCTCATGTTCATGGGGCCGGGTGCCGGTGGCTCGCCGACGGCGTCCGCGGTGCTGGGCGACGTGGTCACCGCCGCCCGGAACCGCGTGCGCGGGGTGGCCGGCCCGGGCGAGTCCGCCTACACCAGCCCCGGGATCACCGACCCCGCGCGCGTGGTGTCGGCCTACTACATCGCCATGGTCGTGCGCGACGAGCCCGGCGTGCTCTCCCGGGTCGCCGAGGTGATGGCCCGCCGCGACATCTCGATCGCCACCGTCCGCCAGGAGCAGACGCGCGACGACGACGCGTCCGCCCGCCTCGGCATCACCACCCACCGGGCCTTCGACGGCGACGTGCGCGCCGCGGTGGCCGAACTCACCGCGGGCGGCGACGTCCTGGGCAACGTGCGCGTGCTGCGCGTGGAAGGAGCCTGACGTGCTGGTCGCCTGCCTCGACCTCGAGGGCGTGCTCGTCCCCGAGATCTGGATCAACGTCGCCGAGCGCACCGGCATCGACGACCTGCGCCTCACCACGCGCGACATCGCCGACTACGACGAGCTGATGACCCACCGCCTCCGGGTGCTGGACCGCCACGGCATCCGGCTGTCCCAGATCCAGGAGGTCATCGCCGGCATGGGGCCGCTGCCCGGCGCCGCCGCGTTCCTCGACTGGCTCCGCGAGCGCTTCCAGGTGGTCATCCTGTCGGACACCTTCTACCAGTTCGGCATGCCGCTGATGGCCCAGCTGGGGTACCCGACCCTGTTCTGCCACAACCTCGAGGTCGCCGACGACCGCATCGTCGACTACCACCTGCGCCAGCCCGACCAGAAGACCAAGGCCGTGGCCGCGCTGCAGTCGCTGAACCTCAGGGTCGTGGCGACCGGCGACTCCTACAACGACACCGGCATGCTCGGGCAGGCCGAGGCCGGCATCCTGTTCAGCCCGCCCGACAACGTGGTGGCCGAGTTCCCGCAGTACCCGGTCGCCCGCGACTACGACGCCCTGCGCGCCGAGTTCACCCGCGCGGCCGAGCGGGTCGGCTGATCAGTCGCAGGCCGTGACCCGGTAGAGGGTCGCGGCCCCCTCGGAGTCGACGACCTCGAACCCCGGCGCCGCGTCGAGCCCGTGCAGCCCCGGGTGCGAGGTCTCGGACTCGTACACGCCCTCGATCTCGAAGGGCTCCAGGGCCAGCGCGTAGTGTGCGCCGGTCTCGGCGACCGCGGCGCACACGGCCGGGTCCGTGGCCGCGTCGCGCAGGTGCAGGGCCAGGTACTCCGCGGCCGGCGTCACGGGGGTGTTCATGTAGTAGTGCGTGACCCGCCGGTCCGCGATCGCGTAGGCGAGGCTGCCGCCCTGGCTGGGGTTGACCACCAGCACGGCGTCGTCCGGGGTCGTGTCCGGCAGCCGCTCGATCAGCGCCCGCTCATCCGGGGTCAGCAGCCAGGCCGTGGGGTCGGCGACGAAGCGCTTGCGCACCTCGTCGTGGAGCGCGCGCATCCCGTCCGAGGCGAGCGTCGTGGCCAGCAGGGCACCCGCCAACGCCACGGCGACCACCAGGCCCACCCACCCGGGCCCGCGCTCGCCGAACCACCGGGCCACGGAGTCCCAGCCGAGCACGGCGATCGGCACGACCAGCACCGTCGCCACGGCCGCGATCCGGTACGGGTCGGTGTAGTAGGGCGCGGTGAGCAGCAGGGGGAGCGGGCTCGTCTCGAGGGCCACCGAGGCGACGTAGGCCGTCGAGACCAGCGCGAAGGACGCCAACAGCGGGCGCAGGCGCGCGGTGGCGACCAGCACGAGCAGGCCCGCCACGAGGCCGATCGCGAGCGAGGGGACCGGGGGGCGGCCGATGGACGTGCCGGCGACCACCTCGCCCAGCGCGCGGCCCCGCTCCATGAACGGGTCGCGCACCGACCCGGCGGCGATGGCGTCCCCCAGCACGTACCAGGCCACGGGGAAGGCGACGAGGAAGCCCGCCGCCACCGTCAGGGTCCACACCACGGAGCCCCGGACCGCGCGGAGGTCGCCCCGGCGCACCAAGGGCCAGGCCGCGGCGATCGCGACCGGGAACAGGAACAGGCCCACGGACAGGGCGGCGTTCGGGTGGGCCAGGGCGACCGCGGCGCCGGTCAGGGCCGCCATCGTGACGGCGCTGCCCAGGCCCAGGACCGGGTGGTCGTCGCGCCCGAGCGCGTCCCAGACGACGGTGAACAGGACCGGCGCCAGCGCGATGCCCAAGAGGTTGGGGTACAGGGTGCCCCAGCCGGCCAGCGTGAGGGGGAACGACACCGAGGAGAGGGCGAGGACGCCCACGAGGAGCCGCCCCGCGGTGCCGGGCCGGACGACCACCTCGACCAGCCAGGCCACCGACAGGGGCCACACGAGGAAGACGATCGCGAGGGTGCACGCCTGGCTGGCGACGAGGGCGTCGGTGCCGCTGAGCTGCATGACGAGCCCGGCCCAGTCGTGCCAGGCGGCCGGGTAGAAGGAGTTGGTGGTGACCGGTGCCAGGGCGAAGGGCGACGCGTGCCCGGAGGCGACCAGGTGCGTCGCGTTGAGGTGGAAGACGTTGTCGTGGCGTTGCGAGAAGGACTCCGGGGAGACCAGCGCGTCGAGCACGAGCCCGCCCATCGCGATCCCCGCGACCCCGATCCCGGCGAGGTACGCGAGCAGGATCCGGGGCGACCTGCTCGGGGGCGCGGCCTCGGCGGGGGGACGACCCCGACGCACGAGGATCCGGCCGCCCACGACCCCGCCGAGCAGCAGCACGGCGACCCCGAGCACCCAGGGCCAGCCCCAGAGGCCGCCGGCGACATCGGCGAGGATCGCGCTCACCGACAGCACGAGGACCGCGACGGGGGGCGCGAGGGCGGCCGAGGCGAGCGGGGGCAGGCGGAGCGCGGCGAACAGCGCCGGGGCCGGCCAGTACAGGGCCACGAGGGCGACGAGGACGGCGGGGACGGCCGCGGACCAGGGCACAGGGCCCTCCTCTCGTGTGAGTGCGAGCGGCCCAGTATCGCACGCGGGGGTGTCCGGTTCGCGGCCGCTCGGGGGTGCCGTGCTACGATCGTCACCGGCGCATTCGCGCACAGCCCCCCAGATCGGGTGCGACCGACCATGACGCGGTGCAGGATCTGACCCTCCCATCACTCAAGGTGGCAAACCCCACCTGGCCCGGCGTGCCACGCCGGTGCTCGGAAGGACATTCGTGACCAACATCGACTCGATGCTCCTGCCCGACCTCAAGAAGGTCGCCAGCTCGCTCGGCGTGAAGTCCGCCGGCCTGCGCAAGGCGGAGCTCGTCGCAGCCATTCGTGCCCAGCAGGGCAACGGTGCCCCCAGCGCGCCCGCTGCCGGGGAGCAGCCGCAGCGCACCGCCCGCCGCCGCGCGGGCCGCCCCGAGGGCGCGCCCGAGCAGGCTCCGCAGGAGGCCCTGCCCGCATCCGCCCCCGCAGCGTCGCCCTCCGCACCCGCGGCGTCCGACCAGGACGACGTGGCCGCGCGCCTCGAGGCCCTGGCCGCCGAGCCGGGTCGCCGCCAGCGCAACCGCAACCGCAACCGCGACGGTGGTGCGGGCGGCGACACCGATCAGGCGCGACAGGCGCCGGCCGACGAGGCACCCTCCCGAGGCGCGGAGCAGGCCGAGGCCCGCGCGCCGCAGCAGAACAACCAGCCCCAGCGTTACGACGACGACGAGGCCGGGGGCGGCCGCCGCAACCGCCGCCGCCGCAACCGTGACCGCACCAACCGCCAGCGCCCCAACCGTGGCGGCCAAGGCGTCGACATCGGCCGCATGGAGGCCGAGCCGACCGTCACCGACGACGACGTCCTGACCCCGATCTCCGGCATCCTCGACGTCCTCGACAACTACGCCTTCGTGCGTACGCAGGGCTACCTGCCCGGCACCAACGACGCGTACGTCTCACTGTCGATGGTCAAGAAGTGGGGCCTCCGCAAGGGCGACATCGTCACCGGCGTGATGCGCGCCCAGCGCGAGGGGGAGCGGCAGAAGTACAACCCGCTCGTCCGCGTCGAGACGATCAACGGCACCGACCCCGAGCAGGCGAAGGGACGCCCCGAGTTCAACAAGCTGACCCCCCTGTACCCGCAGGAGCGGTTCCGCCTCGAGACGACGCCGACCAACATGACCGGGCGGATCATCGACCTGGTCGCGCCCATCGGCAAGGGCCAGCGCGGCCTGATCGTGTCCCCGCCCAAGGCGGGCAAGACGATGGTCATGCAGGCCATCGCGAACGCGATCTCGCAGAACAACCCCGAGGTGCACCTCATGGTGGTCCTCGTCGACGAGCGTCCTGAGGAGGTCACCGACTTCCAGCGCTCGGTCAAGGGCGAGGTCATCGCGTCCACGTTCGACCGCCCGGCCGACGACCACACCACGGTCGCCGAGCTGGCCATCGAGCGGGCCAAGCGCCTGGTCGAGCTGGGCCACGACGTGGTCGTGCTGCTGGACGGCATCACCCGCCTCTCGCGGGCCTACAACCTGGCCGCCCCGGCGTCCGGCCGCATCCTGTCCGGTGGTGTCGACTCCGCGGCGCTCTACCCGCCGAAGAAGTTCTTCGGTGCCGCGCGCAACGTCGAGAACGGCGGCTCCCTGACCATCCTCGCCACCGCGCTGGTCGAGACCGGCTCGAAGATGGACGAGGTGATCTTCGAGGAGTTCAAGGGCACCGGCAACATGGAGCTGCGCCTGCGCCGCGAGATGGCCGACAAGCGCATCTTCCCGGCCATCGACGCGGTCGCCTCCGGCACCCGCCGCGAGGAGCAGCTCATGACCCGCGAGGAGCTCGCGATCATGTGGAAGCTCCGCCGCGTGCTGTCCGGCCTCGACGACCAGGCCGCCCTGGAGATGCTGATCAACCGCCTCAAGAAGACGCAGACGAACCTCGAGTTCCTCCACGTCATCAGCCGCACCACGCCCAGCCAGGACTAGCTCCCGGCCGGGCCCCCGGCGGGGCTTGCACAACCCGAGGCCGCGGTCTATCGTGGCTCACGAGTTCAAGCTCATCAGGGTTGTCACCCGTCAGGGGCAAGACCTGAGACACCCGCGTGTCTCAGGTCTTTTTTGCGTCCTGGGGGGTGCCTAACGACAAGGAAGTCCCATGCAGTCAACGACACAGGGTTCCACGGCCGAGCAGATCGTCTCCGCCGTCGGTGGGCCCGAGAACATCATCAGCCTCACCCACTGCGCGACCCGGCTGCGCTTCGAGCTGAGGGACGCCGCGGGCATCAGCCAGCCCGCGGTCGAGTCCATCGACGGCGTCCTCGGCGCCGTGCCGCAGAGCGGCGACCGCTACCAGGTCGTCATCGGCGGCGGCGTCCAGACGGTCTACAACGCGATCATGAACCTGCCGGACATGCGCGGCGCCAAGGGTGCGCTCAGCGACGCCGACGTCAAGGCCGCCGCCCGCGCCAAGGCCCGCGGCAAGGTCGCCTGGGTCGACGCCTTCTTCGAGTACCTCTCAGACAGCTTCCGCCCGCTGCTGGGCGTGCTGTTGGGCGGATCGCTGATCATCGCCATCGCCGCCGTTCTCGACGCCCTCGGCATCGTCCCCTTCCAGGGCGTCGACCGCGCCACCGCCGCCGGCGCGACCTGGATCTTCTGGGACGCCATGTGGCGCTCGGTGCTCTACTTCCTCCCCGTCATGGTCGCCTACAACGCCGCCAAGAAGCTCGACGTCGACCCGTGGCTGGGCGCGACCATCATGGCCGCCCTGTTCACCCCCGAGTTCATGAGCCTCACCGACACGGCGAAGTTCCCGGGTACGACCTGCACCACCAACCCCACCCTGGGCACCGAGTCGTGCGTCGCCACGATCTTCGGCCTGCCGATGCAGCTGAACGGGTACGGCGGCCAGGTGTTCGTGCCGCTGATGATGGTCGCGATCCTCGCGCTGGTCTACCGGTTCCTGAAGAAGGTCTTCCCCGAGAACGTGCAGATGGTCTTCGTGCCGTTCCTCTCGATGCTGGTCATGATCCCGCTCACCGCATTCCTGATCGGCCCGCTGGGCATCTGGCTGGGCACCGGCCTCGGCGCGGGCCTCGCGTGGCTCAACACCTCGGCCCCGATGGTGTTCGCGATCATCATCCCGCTGATCTACCCCTTCCTCGTCCCGCTCGGCCTGCACTGGCCGCTGAACGCCCTCATGCTGGCCAACATCCAGACGCTGGGCTACGACTTCATCCAGGGCCCCATGGGCGCGTGGAACTTCGCCTGCTTCGGCGCGACCGCCGGCGTCCTGTTCCTGTCGATGCGTGACAAGGACACCGTCATGCGCCAGACCGCCACCGGCGCCCTCGCCGCGGGCCTCTTCGGCGGCATCTCCGAGCCCTCCCTGTACGGCATCCACCTGCGCTTCAAGCGGATCTACCCGCGCATGCTGGTCGGCTGCCTCGCCGGCGGCCTCACCATCGGCATCCTCGGCACGCTGTTCACCTCCGGCGACGTCCGCGGCGTCACCACCGGCGCGTTCGCCTTCACCTCGCTGCTGACGATCCCGGTCTTCAACCCGATCTGGATCTACGTGGTCTCCATCGCCATCGCGTTCTTCGTCGCCATGGTGCTGGTCATCATCTCCGACTACCGCACGCCCGAGCAGAAGGCCGAGGCGCTCGCCGCCCGCGAGCAGGCCGAGGCCGACCTCGCTCTGGCCACCGCCGCCCCGGTCGCCGCGACGTCCACCGCCACCGCGGCGGCTGCTGCCCCCGCCGCCACCGCGACGCTGGTCGCGACCGCGGTCGTCGGCTCCCCGATGGCCGGCCGCGTGGTCAGCCTCGACGACGTGGAGGACAAGGTCTTCTCCTCCCGCGCGCTCGGCGAGGGCGTGGGCGTCGTCCCGACCGCCGGCCGGGTCACCGCGCCGGTCACCGGCACGCTGGTCACCGTCCCCAAGAGTGGGCACGCGTTCGGCATCAAGACCGACGACGGCGTGGAGGTCCTCGTGCACGTGGGGATCGACACCGTGCGCCTGAAGGGGGAACATTTCGACGTGGCCGTGACCAAGGGACAGCGCGTGGAGGCCGGCGACCTGCTCGCCGACGTGAACCTTGACGGCATCCGCGAGGCCGGCTACGACACCACCACGATCGTGGTCGTCACCAACACCAAGGCCATGGCCTCGGTGACCCCGATCACCGGTTCGGACGTCGCGCCCGGCGAGCCCGTCATCGAGGTCACCCGCTGACGTGGAGATCCTGCGCGTCTTCAACAACAACGTCGTCCTCGCCCGGGACGGCGCGGGTCGGGAGGTGATCCTGACCGGCCGGGGCCTGGGCTTCCAGGCCCGGCCGGGACGGACCGTCGACCCGACGCTGGTGACGCGCACCTTCATCCCGGCCGACGGCCGCGACCCCGACCACCTGGCCGAGCTCCTGGCAGGCATCCCGCCCGAGCACGTCCAGCTGGTCGGGGAGGCCCTGGCCGAGGCCGGGCTGGACGCCAGGGCGTCCGCCAGCCCGACCCTCGTCATCGCCCTCGCCGACCACGTCAGCTTCGCCCTGCGCCGCCAGCGCCTGGGCGTGGCCGTGGAGTACCCCGTGGTCGCCGAGGTGAAGAACCTGTACGCGGGGGAGTACGCGCAGGCCCGCGCGCTGCTCGCCGCGATCAACGCGCGCAGCGACGAACCGCTCCCGGACGCAGAGGCCGTCGCGCTGGCCCTCCACCTGGTCAACGCGGGCTTCGCGTCCGGGGACCTGTCGTGGACCTACACGATGACCGGCGTCATCCAGCAGATGATGGACGTCATCGGCCAGTCCTACGGCCTCGAGCTCGACCCGGGGTGCGTGAGCGTCGGGCGGTTCGTGACCCACCTGCGCTACCTGTTCGTCCGGATCGAGCAGCACGAGCAGCTCGACCAGCAGCACTCCCCGGTGGGCGGCGCCATCCGCGCGGCCTACCCCCGGGCCGTCGCGTGCGCCGAGCGGCTGGCGTCCATCGTGGAGCTACGGCTGGGCTCGCCGCTCACCGACGACGAGGTCTCCTACCTCGCGCTGCACGTGGCGCGGGTCACCGAGACGGCCGCCTGACGGCACGCCGGCCGCGCATTTGGGCGACGGGCGCGCGTGCGGCATACTTGACCCTCGGTGCCGGTTCACGCCCAGGGCCCCATGGCCCGGTCAATCCCGTTCGGCGACCCGGTACGACACCATCGCAAGGAGACGTTCATGAAGCAGGGCATCCACCCGGACTACGTGGAGACCCAGGTCAGCTGCACCTGTGGCAACACGTTCACCACCCACTCGACCGCCAAGGGCGGCACCATCCGCGCCGAGGTCTGCGCCGAGTGCCACCCCTTCTACACGGGCAAGCAGAAGATCCTCGACACCGGTGGTCGCGTCGCCCGCTTCGAGAAGCGCTACGGCGCCAAGAAGGGCAACTAGTCCATCCGCACGCCGGGTGCCAGCACGAGCTGGCACCCGGCGTCGTGTTTGCCAGACCACCCACGGCGGAGCAGGAGCCCTCGATGTTCACCAACGCGGACGCGCTGCGCGAGGAGTACGCCTCGCTCGAGGCGCAGATGGCCGACCCGGCCACGCACTCCGACATGGCCCTGTCGCGCCGCGTCGGGCGGCGCTACTCCGAGCTCACGCCCATCGTGCGCGCCCTGGCCGAGCACGACACGCTGACAGCCGACCTCGAGGCCGCGCGCGAGCTGGCCGCCGACGACCCGGCGTTCGCCGAGGAGGCCGTCGACCTGGAGGCGCGGCTGGGGGAGTCCTCCACGCGCCTCGCCGAGATGTTGGCCCCCCGCGACCCGCACGACTCCCTCGACGCGCTGCTGGAGATCAAGTCGGGCGAGGGCGGCGAGGAGTCGGCCCTGTTCGCCGGCGACCTGTTCCGGATGTACAGCAAGTACGCCGAGCAGCGTGGCTGGAAGGTCGAGGTCCTCGACTCCACCGAGACCGACCTGGGCGGCATCAAGTCGCTCACCATGGCGGTGAAGGGGAGCGCGAGCGCGGGACCCGACGACTCGCCCTACGGCGTGCTCAAGTTCGAGGGTGGGGTCCACCGCGTGCAGCGCGTCCCGGTCACCGAGACCCAGGGCCGCATCCACACGTCGGCCGCCGGCGTGCTGGTGATGCCCGACGTCGAGGACGACGCCGACGTCGAGGTCTCCGAGGACGACCTGCGCGTCGACGTCTACCGCAGCTCCGGCAAGGGCGGCCAGGGTGTGAACACCACCGACTCCGCCGTGCGCCTGACCCACCTGCCCACCGGACTGGTGGTGACCTGCCAGAACGAGCGCAGCCAGCTGCAGAACAAGGCCTCCGCCCTGCGCATCCTCAAGGCGCGCCTCGCCGCCCTGGCCGAGGAGCAGGCCGCGGCCGAGGCGTCCAGTGCCCGCAAGTCGCAGGTGCGCACGGTCGACCGCTCCGAGCGGATCCGCACCTACAACTTCCCCGAGAACCGCATCGCCGACCACCGCATCGGCTACAAGGCGCACAACCTCGACGCCGTGCTCGGCGGCGACATGTCCGGGGTCGTCGAGGCCCTGCAGGCCGCGGACCTGGCCGAGCGCCTCGGTGCCGCCGGTGCCTGAGTCGGTCTCGGCCCTCGTCGCGCGGCTGTCCCGCCGGGTCCCGGCCCACGAGGCGCGCATCCTCCTCGCCCACGTCCTGGGCACCGACCTGTCCCGCCTGCTGGTGGCCGACCCGCCGGACGCCGCGACCGTCGCCCGCCTCGAGGGGCTGGTGGCGCGCCGGGAGGCCGGCGAGCCCCTGCAGCACGTGACGGGCACCGCCCCGTTCCGCACGGTCGACCTCGAGGTCGGCCCCGGGGTGTTCATCCCGCGCCCCGAGACCGAGGTGATGACGGGCTGGGCGCTGGAGCGGATGGCCGAGGTCGACGCGCCGTTCGTCGTCGAGCTGTGCGCCGGATCGGGGGCCATCACCAAGGCGCTGGCCACCGAGTTCGGCGCCGCGGCCACGTACCACTGCGTCGAGCTGTCCTCGGACGCCTTCGCCTACCTCGAGCGCAACCTGGCCGGCCTCGGCGTCGACGCGCGGCTGGGGGACATGGCGGACGCCTTCGCCGACCTCGACGGGACCGTCGACCTGGTCGTGGCCAACCCTCCCTACGTGCCGCTGGACCACTGGGCCGACGTGCCCGCCGAGGTGCGCGACTTCGACCCTGCGCTGGCGCTGGTGTCGGGCGCCGACGGGCTGGACGCCATGCGCGTCGTCGCCGACGTGGCCGCCCGCCTGCTCCGGCCCGGCGGCTGGGTGTGCGCCGAGCACGCCGAGGTGCAGGAGGCCTCGGCCCCGGAGGTGTTCGTGCGGCAGGGGTCCTTCACGCACGTGGCCGACCACCGCGACCTCACGGACCGGCCCCGGTTCGTGACCGCCCGGCGGGGTGGCAGGATGGGCGCGTGAACCACACTGTCATCGACATCTCCGACGCCGAGGCGGCCCACGCCGCGGCCACGGCCGCGGTGGCGGCGGGCGAGGTGATCGTCCTGCCGACCGACACCGTGTACGGGGTCGGGGCACAGGCGACGTCGGGCGCGGCCGTGCAGCGCCTGCTGGACGCCAAGCGGCGCGGCCGCGACTTCCCCCCGCCGGTGCTCGTCGCCGAGGTCGGGATGGTCCGCGCGCTGGCGACCGGCACGGACGAGCGCCTCGACGGCCTGGCCGCCGCCTTCTGGCCCGGCGCCCTGACCGTCGTGCTCAACGCGCGCGAGACCCTGCGGATGGACCTGGGGGAGCGGGGCGCGACCATCGCGGTGCGGGTCCCCGACCACGACTTCACCCGTGAGCTGTTGCGCCGGACGGGGCCCCTCGCGGTGAGCAGCGCCAACGTGCACGGCGAGGAGCCCGCGCTCACCGTCGACGCCGCCGTCGCCCAGCTGGGGGACTCCTGCTCGGTGTACCTCGACGCGGGGGAGATGGGTGGGCCCGTCCCCTCGACGATCGTGGACCTGACCGGCCCCCGGGCCCGGGTCCTGCGCGAGGGCCGGATCACCTCCGCCCAGCTCAACGAGGCCGTCCCCGGGTTGATCGAGGACTGAGGTGCGCGAGTACCTGCTGGTGCTGCTGGTGGCCGCCGGCGTGACCTACGTCGGGGCCAGCCTCGCGCGCCGGCTGGCGTTCCGCTACAACGCCGTCGCCCTCGTCCGCGACCGCGACGTGCACACCACCCCGATCCCGTACTTCGGCGGGGTCGCGATGCTCGCGGGCACCACCGCGGCGCTCATCCTGGCCACGAACCTGCCCTGGCTCGGCCGCTTCGAGCTCGTCCAGCGCGACGCGTGGGCCGTGTTCTGGGCATCCGCGCTGATCTGCACGGTCGGCGTCGTCGACGACATGTTCGAGCTGGGGGCGATCCCCAAGTTCGCCGGCCAGACGCTGGCCGCGGGCATCGTGGTGCTCAACGGGGTGAAGTTCTACTGGATCCCGCTGCCGGACCGGATCATCGCCCTCGACAACGTCGCCGCCACCGCGGTGGCGGTGTTCGTCATCCTCGTCTGCGTCAACGCGATCAACTTCATGGACGGGCTGGACGGGCTCGCCGCCGGGGTCGTCGGCATCGGTGCGGGCGCCTTCTTCGTGTACGCCTACCTGCTCAGCTACGAGCAGGAGCTCGTCCGTGCCACCACGGCCTCGCTGCTCACCGTGGCGCTCGTCGGGGTGTGCCTGGGCTTCCTGCCCCACAACATCCATCGCGCGCGCATGTTCATGGGCGACTCGGGCTCGATGCTGCTGGGCTTCCTGCTGGCCACGTCGATGATCAGCCTCACCGGCCAGCTCGACCCCTCGCGGCTCAACGCCAGCGGGGGAGCGCTCATCTCCTCATACCTTCCCCTCCTCCTGCCCCTGGCCGCGATGGCCCTGCCGTTCATCGACCTGGTGAGCGCCTACGTGCGCCGGACGCTCGCGGGCCGGCTCTGGTACCAGGCCGACAAGCAGCACCTGCACCACCGGATGCTGGAGCTGGGCCACTCCCACCGGGTCGCCGTGGCCCTGCTGTGGCTGTGGTCGGCGGTCATCGCCTTCGGCGTCGTGCTGATCGGGATCACCGACGCCTGGTGGGCGTGGCTGGTGCTCCCCGTCGGGCTGGCCGTCGCGGCCGCCCTCACCTTCCGCAACCGGGACAGGAGCGTGGGACATGCGTGAGCGAGCGCCGCGGCGTCCGATCAGCGAGAACACCCGCCGCGCGCAGGAGCTGCTCGTCGCCGGGCTCGTGGGCGGCCACGTGGCCGCACTCACGGTGGTGGGGCTGTTCCTGGCGCTCGGCGGCACGCAGTCGGCCGCCACCGCGGCCATCGGCGCGGCGGTGACGATCGCCTTCTACACGATCGCGCTCGGCGTCCAGCTCGCGGTGGCGGACGCCTCGCCCAAGGTCGTGCTGTTCGCCTGGTTCGCCTCCTACGTGACCCGCGTCAGCCTCCTGGGGCTGGGGCTGGCCGCCGTGCTCGCCAACGCCGAGCGCTGGGCGTGGCTCGACCCGGTCGCCCTGTTCGTCTCGACCATCGCCACGGTGATGGGCTGGCTGGCCCTGGAGCTGTGGCGGTTCTCCCGCATGCGGGTGCTCGTCTACGACGAACCGTCGGAGATCTCACGGCGAAGTTGAATGTGACTCCGCGGCAAAGGCGTTGCTAGAGTCCTGACCGCACCCCGAGGAATGCCCGAAATCCTCGGGAGCATGTCCAGCGAAGGTTGATGCAAGGAGGCGCAATGGGTGGGCTCAACGGGCTGATCCTTCCGCTGGAGGGAGAGGCGTCCTGGCCTCCCGGCGAGCACAGTTTCGGCTCGCGCTACCTCTTCCCGGGCGTCGAGTCCGGCTGGCTGACCAACCACGCCGCGCAGGCGGTCATCGGTGCGATCCTGGTGATCGGCTTCTGGCTGTGGATGGCGCGGGGCCAGTCGATCGTCCCCGGCAAGAAGCAGGCCGTCGGCGAGTTCGTGTACGACTTCGTCCGCAACGGCATCGCCCGTGACATCCTCGGGCCCGAGTTCCGCAAGTACCTGCCCCTGCTGCTGACGCTGTTCTCCTTCATCCTGGTGAACAACCTCTTCGGGCAGTTCTTCCTCTTCATGTTCCCGACCTTCTCCAAGATCGGCTTCGCCTGGGGCCTGGCCCTCGTCGCATGGGTCGTCTACAACGGTGCGGGCATCAAGAAGCACGGCCTCTTCGGTTACCTCAAGCACGCCACCCTCCCGGCCGGCGTCCCGAAGTTCCTGTGGCCCCTGATCATCCCGCTGGAGTTCCTCTCCAACATCATCGTCCGGCCGCTCACGCTGGGCCTGCGTCTCTTCGCCAACCTGTTCGCCGGCCACCTCGTCATCGTGGTGTTCGTCGTCGGTGGCACGCTCCTGCTGACCGCCACCGAGAACCTCGGCGGCTTCCCGATCCCGCTGCTCAACGTCGCCGGCGTGGTCTCGATCCTGTTCAGCTTCGCGATCTTCGCCCTCGAGCTGCTGGTCGGCTCGATCCAGGCCTACATCTTCACCGTCCTGACCGCCCAGTACGTGTCCTCGGCCATCGCCGAAGACCACTAAACCACCAGAGCTTTCGTCAGAAAGAAACCATCCGAAAGGAACGAACCATGCTCCTCTCCCTCCTGGAGATCAACGGCTCGATCAACATGATCGGCTACGCGCTGGCGACCCTCGGCCCGGCCCTCGGTGTGGCCTGGATCTTCGCGTCGGTCATCAACGGCACCGCGCGTCAGCCCGAGGCCCGTGGCGCCATGATGGGCACCGCGTGGATCGGCTTCGCCGTGGTCGAGGCGCTCGCCATCATCGGCATCGCCCTCGCCTTCGTGCTCAGCTGACCTGAGGGTTGACACATGCTGCCCCTCGCAGGTGAATCTCCTCTTGGTCCGCTCCTCCCGGAGCACATCGAGGAGCTCTTCGTCGGCCTGATCCTCTTCGCCATCATCCTCGCGGTGATGTGGAAGGTGGTCGTGCCGATGTTCGAGAAGACGTACGCCGAGCGCACGGCCGCCATCCAGGGCGGGATCCAGAAGGCGGAGGCCGCCCAGGCCGAAGCCGCTGCCGCACTGGAGGAGTACAAGGCCCAGCTCGCCACGGCACGGGAGGAGGCCTCGCGGATCCGCGAGGAGGCCAAGACCCAGGGCGCCGCGATCGTGGCCGACATGCGCCAGCAGGCGACCGAGGAGAGCAGCCGCCTCCTCGCCAACGCCAAGGCGCAGATCGAGGCCGAGCGCGCCGCCGCGGTGAGCTCGCTCCGCACCGAGATCGGTGGTCTGGCCACGACCCTGGCCGGCCGCATCGTGGGCGAGTCCCTCGATGACGACGCTCGCGCCCGCCGCACGGTGGACCGCTTCATCGCCGACCTCGAGTCCCAGCCGGTGGAGCAGGCATGAGCGCAGCCGCCGAGTCCCGACTGAAGGCCCTGGACGGTGTCCTGGACAGGCAACCCGCTTCCGAGGCCCTGGCCGACGAGCTGTTCGCCGTCGTGGAGGCCGTGGGCGCCCAGCCCTCCCTCCGCCGTGCGCTGACCGACCCGTCCACGCCGGACGAGGTGCGCTCCCAGCTCACGCAGTCGCTGTTCGGGGACCGCGTGAGCGGGGCTGCGGTGGCCGTCCTGACGGAGGCTGCCCGTGCCCGCTGGGGCACGGCGGGCTCCTTCGTCGCGGCGCTGGAGCGCCAGGGCGTCCGCGCCCTGCTCCGCACCGCGCAGGACGCCGGCCGGCTCGACGAGCTGGAGGACCAGCTCTTCAAGGTCGAGCGACTGGTCGACGCCAACCCCGAGCTGCGTCGTGCGCTGGGGGACCGCCGAGCCCCGATCGAGGGCCGTGAGGAACTCCTCGCCGGCCTCCTGTCGGGCAAGGTGCTCCCGAGCGTGGCCCGCCTCGCGAAGCGAGCGGTCGCGGCACGCCAGCGGACCTTCGACCTCACGGTCGAGGGCTACCTCAAGGCAGCAGCAGAACTGCGCGAGCGCGCGGTGGCGACCGTCACCGTGGCACAGCCCCTCGCCCCCGAGCAGGAGGAGCGCCTCCGGGCCGCCCTCTCCCGCCAGGTGGGTCGTGAGGTCAACGTGCGCGTGGTGATCGACCCCACCGTCGTAGGCGGTGTCCGTGTGTCCCTGGGTGACGAGGTCATCGAGGGCACGGTTGCTGGGCGTCTGACCGACGCGCAGCGCAAGCTGGCCTGAGGGCCAACCCAGACCTGATTTCAAGCAAGCAGCGAAGCAGCGAAGGAACGCATTCGACATGGCGGATCTGACCATTCGTCCCGACGAGATTCGGGACGCCCTTGACCGGTTTGTCTCCAACTACACGCCGGACACCTCCACCCGCGAGGAGGTCGGCACCGTCGTGACTTCGGGTGACGGCATCGCCCGCGTCGAGGGCCTGCCCTCGGCCATGGCCAACGAGCTGCTCGAGTTCGCCAACGGCACGCTCGGCATCGCCCTCAACCTGGACGTCCGCGAGATCGGTGTCGTCGTGCTCGGCGACTCCGAGGGCATCGAGGAGGGTTCGCAGGTGCGCCGCACCGGCGAGGTTCTCTCCGTCCCGGTGGGCGACGGCTACCTCGGCCGCACGGTCGACGCGATGGGCAACCCCATCGACGGCCTCGGCGAGCTCACCGACATCCCCGAGCGCCGGACGCTCGAGCTCCAGGCCGCCGGCGTCATGGACCGCCAGGAGGTCCGCGAGCCGCTGCAGACCGGCCTGAAGGCCATCGACGCGATGATCCCGATCGGCCGCGGCCAGCGCCAGCTGATCATCGGCGACCGCAAGACCGGCAAGACGGCCATCGCGATCGACACGATCATCAACCAGAAGGCCAACTGGGCCTCCGGCGACCCCACGAAGCAGGTGCGCTGCATCTACGTCGCGGTCGGCCAGAAGGGCTCGACCATCGCCGCGCTGCGCAAGACGCTGGAGGAGGCCGGCGCGATGGAGTACACCACCATCGTGCACGCCCCGGCCTCCGACCCCGCCGGCTTCAAGTACATCGCGCCCTACTCGGGTTCCGCGATCGGCCAGCACTGGATGTACCAGGGCAAGCACGTCCTGATCATCTTCGACGACCTGACCAAGCAGGCCGAGGCCTACCGCGCCATGTCGCTGCTGCTGCGTCGTCCCCCGGGCCGCGAGGCGTACCCCGGTGACGTCTTCTACCTCCACTCCCGCCTGCTGGAGCGCTGCGCCAAGCTCTCCGACGAGCTGGGTGGCGGTTCGATGACCGGCCTGCCGATCATCGAGACGAAGGCCAACGACGTGTCGGCGTACATCCCGACCAACGTGATCTCGATCACCGACGGCCAGATCTTCCTGCAGTCCGACCTCTTCAACGCCAACCAGCGCCCCGCGATCGACGTCGGTATCTCCGTGTCCCGCGTCGGTGGTGCCGCGCAGATCAAGGCCATGAAGGGTGTCGCCGGAACGCTGAAGATCGGCCTGGCCCAGTACCGCGACATGCAGGCGTTCGCGATGTTCGCGTCCGACCTCGACGCGGCCTCCCGCCGCCAGCTCGACCGGGGCGCCCGCCTCACCGAGCTGCTGCGCCAGGGCCAGTACCAGCCGTACCCGGTCGAGGACCAGGTCGTCTCCGTGTGGGCCGGCACCAACGGCCACTTCGACGACATCCCCGTCGAGGACGTCCTACGCTTCGAGTCCGAGCTGCTGGAGCACCTGCGCCGCAACACGCCGATCCTGGCCACCATCGCCGAGACCCAGAAGTGGGACGACGACACCGCCAACGCCGTCGTGGCCGAGATCGGCAAGGTCAAGCAGCAGTTCAAGACCTCGTCGCAGCAGGCCCCGGTGGGCGAGGGCGAGTCCAAGTCCCTGGGCGACGACGACGTCGACGCCGAGAAGATCGTGGTCCAGAAGCGCTGACATGGCTTCGAGTCTGAGAGAGCTCCGCCAGCGACGGAAGTCGGTGACGGCGACGAAGAAGATCACCAAGGCGATGGAGCTGATCGCTGCGTCGAAGGTGATCCGGGCCCAGCAGGCTGCGCGTCGTGCGCTGCCGTACACCCGCGAACTCAACCGCGCGGTGTCGGCACTGGCGACGCACACCCGCAACCTGGACCACCCGCTGACGACGCAGGTCGAGAAGCCCCGTCGCGCGGCGCTCGTGGTGTTCACGTCCGACCGCGGCATGAACGGTGCCTTCAACTCCAACGTCCTCAAGGTGGCGGCGCAGATGCGCACGCGCCTGGAGGACCAGGGCATGGAGGTCAAGCGCTACGTCGTGGGCCGCAAGGGCATGGCGTACATGAAGTTCCGCCAGATCGAGATGGTCCGCACGTGGGAGGGCTTCAGCGACGCGCCGACGTTCGCGAACGCCCACGAGATCGCCGCTGTGCTGATCGAGGACTTCCTCACGCCGCACGAGGAGGGCGGGGTCGACGAGATCCACGCGGTCTACACCCGCATGGAGTCGATGCTGACCCAGACCCCGCGCGTCCGCCGGCTGCTGCCGATGGAGGTCGTCGAGGGTGTGGCCGAGCTCGGTGAGCGCGACCACATCCCCCAGTACGAGTTCGAGCCCGACCCCAAGACGGTGCTGGACGAGCTCATGCCGCTGTACGTGCGCAGCCGCGTGTGGTTCTACCTGCTGCAGACGGCGGCGTCGATCCTGGCGAGCCAGCAGCGCGCCATGAAGTCGGCCACCGACAACGCACAGCAACTCATCGAGTCCCTGACGCGCGAGGCGAACCAGGCGCGCCAGGCCGAGATCACCCAGGAAATTACCGAGATCGTCGGTGGCGCCAGCGCGCTCGCCGAGGCGAGCGCCGAGCACTAAAGGCGAGAGAGGCAACCATGACCCTGACTGCTGAGAACCCCACCACGACCGGTGTCGGCCGCGTTGCGCGTGTCATCGGCCCGGTGGTGGACGTCGAGTTCCCCGCCGACCAGATGCCCGACATCATGAACGCGGTGAAGATCAAGATCGACGCCGGCGAGCTCTCCCGTGAGATCACGGCCGAGGTCGCGCTGCACGTCGGCGACAACATCGTCCGCGCCATCTCCCTGAAGCCCACCGACGGCATGCGCCGCGGGACCGAGGTCGTCGACACCGGCGCCCCGATCTCCGTGCCCGTGGGTGACGTCACGAAGGGCCGCGTCTGGAACGTGACCGGTGACTGCCTCAACGAGGACATCTCCGGCGTCGAGATCAACGAGCGCTGGCCGATCCACCGCCCGGCCCCGAAGTTCGAGGACCTCGAGCCCAAGACCGAGATGCTGGAGACCGGCATCAAGGTGCTCGACCTGCTGACCCCGTACGTCAAGGGTGGCAAGATCGGCCTGTTCGGCGGCGCTGGCGTCGGCAAGACCGTCCTCATCCAGGAGATGATCTTCCGCATCGCCCACAACTTCGGTGGCACCTCGGTGTTCGCCGGCGTGGGGGAGCGCACCCGTGAGGGCAACGACCTGATCCACGAGATGATCGAGGCCGGCGTCATGAAGGACACCGCCCTGGTCTTCGGCCAGATGGACGAGCCGCCGGGCACCCGCCTCCGCGTCGCCCTGTCGGCCCTGACGATGGCGGAGTACTTCCGCGACGTGCAGAACCAGGACGTGCTGCTCTTCATCGACAACATCTTCCGGTTCACCCAGGCTGGCTCCGAGGTCTCGACCCTGCTGGGTCGCATGCCCTCCGCCGTGGGTTACCAGCCCAACCTGGCCGACGAGATGGGTCAGCTGCAGGAGCGCATCACCTCGACGCGTGGTCACTCCATCACCTCGATGCAGGCCATCTACGTGCCCGCCGACGACTACACCGACCCGGCCCCGGCCACGACGTTCGCCCACCTGGACGCCACGACCGAGCTGTCGCGTGACATCGCCTCGCGTGGTCTGTACCCGGCCGTGGACCCGCTGACCTCGACGAGCCGCATCCTCGACCCGCAGTACGTGGGCCAGGACCACTACGACACGGCGACCCGCGTGAAGCAGATCCTCCAGCGCAACAAGGAGCTGCAGGACATCATCGCGATCCTCGGTGTCGACGAGCTGTCCGAGGAGGACAAGATCGTCGTCGGCCGCGCCCGTCGCATCCAGCAGTTCCTGAGCCAGAACACCTACATGGCCACCAAGTTCACCCAGATCGAGGGTTCGACCGTTCCGCTGGCCGACACCATCGAGTCGTTCAAGATGATCTGCAACGGCGAGGTCGACCACATCGCCGAGCAGGCCTTCTTCAACGTCGGTGGCATGGACATGGTCATGGAGAACTGGGACCGCATCCAGAAGGAGGGCTGAGGCATGGCGTTCGACTCCACCCCGTTGCGGGTCGAGGTCGTCAGCGCCGAAGGCCTCATCTGGGAAGGCGACGCTGTGCAGGTGATCGCCCGCACGACCGAGGGCGACATCGGCATCATGGCGAACCACGAGCCCTTCCTGGGCATCCTGGTCCCCGGCGCCGCCGAGGTGTTCACCACCGAGGGCAAGCGTGAGGTCGTGGCCGTCGACGGCGGGTTCATGTCGGTGTCCGACAACCGTGTGTCGCTGCTGAACGGTTACGCACGCATGGCTCGCGAGATCTCGCTGCCCGAGGCCGAGAGCGAGCTGGCCAAGGCCCAGCTCGCCCTCGAGGAGGGTGACGTGAGCACCGAGACGATGCAGCACTACCATCGAGCCAGTGCGCAGGTGCGAGCCGCCCAGAAGGCGGCCGGCCGCAACTGACGAAGCGGGGGTGAGCAGTGCCCGACTGGTGGAGTTGGACCGCGATGGCGGTCGGTCTGCTGGCCGCGGTGCTGCTCATCCCCGTTGTCTGGCTCATCGTCCGGCGGCGCTGGCTCGCCGGGCGCGGACGGGTCTTCGAGTGCTCCCTGCGGCGCAGCGGCACCACGTCCTCCGGCTGGACCCTCGGGGTCGCCCGCTTCCGGGACGAGGACCTCGAGTGGTACCGGGTGTTCAGCCTCTCGTTGCGCCCGAAGGTGGTCTTCCACCGGCACGAGACCAGGGTCCTGCGCGTGCGCACCCCTGAGCCCGGCGAGGCGGCCGAGCTCTACGACGGCCACGTCGTGACCGAGCTGGGCGGCGCCCACGAGGGCACGATGCTGGCGATGGACCGCCAGGACCTGACCGCCTTCTCCTCCTGGACCGAGGCGGGACGCCCAGGCGGCCCCTAGCCCTGGGCCCTCTCGATCTTCTCCCGCTGCCGACGCGCGCGCTCGCCGAGCGGCTCGCGGTCCTTGCCCGGGATCCACAGCACGTCGCCCACGCCCTCGTTGGCGGCCCGCCCGAGGATGAACAACAGGTCGCTCAGCCGGTTGAGGTAGGTGAGCGCCAGGACGTTGACGCCGCCGGGCTCCTCTCCGTCGGTGGCCTCCAGACCGTAGGCGTCGGCCGCGGCCCAGCCCGCGCGCTCGGCGCGACGGACCACGGTCCGGGCGAGGTGCAGGTACGCGGCCCCCGGCGTCCCCCCGGGCAGGATGAACGAGACCAGGTCGGGCAGGGGCTCGGAGAACTCGTCGCACCAGGCCTCGAGCCGGTCGATGCTGCCCTGCGTGATGCGCAGGGGCTCCCACTTCGGCTCGGTGACCAGCGGGTTGGACAGGTCCGCCCCGACGTCGAACAGCTCGTTGCTGACCTCGCGCAGCACGCCCACGACCGCATCGGGCAGCCCGCCCAGCGTGACGGCCAGCCCCACGGCCGCGTTCGCCTCGTCCACGTGCCCGTACGCCTCGACGCGCAGGTCGGTCTTCCGCGCCGTCGACATGTCGGAGAGGCGGGTCGTCCCGGCGTCGCCGGTGCGGGTGTAGATGCGCGTCAAGTTGACCATGGCACCCACCCTAATGTGAGGTGGGACCGTGATCCTCCGCCGCCTCGCCGCCGCCTCCGCCGTCCTCGTCCTGCTCGCCACCGCCGGGTGCGCGACGACCCCGCCGCAGGGGCTGAACCAGACCCGGCAGACGCCCAGGGCGCCCGGCGAGGGCCCCGAAACGGTCACCTGCACCTACCGGCCGGGCGGCACGCCCGCGAAGCCGGTCGACCCGCCGAACGGCACCGACGTCCCCGCCAAGGGCACCGCCACGGTGACCATCGACCTCGGCGACGCGAAGGTCGTCGCCACGCTCGACCGCGAGGCCGCCCCCTGCACGGTGAACTCCTTCGAGAGCCTCGCCGCGCAGGGCTACTACGACGGCTCCGAGTGCCACCGGCTGTCCACCACCGGCATCTTCATCCTGCAGTGCGGCGACCCGACGGGTACCGGCCGGGGCGGCCCCGGCTACACCTACGACGACGAGCTGGGCCAGACCCGGACGTACCCCGCGGGCACCCTCGCGATGGCGAACGCCGGCCCCAACACCAACGGCTCGCAGTTCTTCTTCGTCTTCGAGGACACGCCGCTCCCGCCCAACTACACGGTGTTCGGCCACCTCGACGAGGCCAGCAACCAGGTCATCGCCGACCGGGCGTTCCAGGGCCACGACGCCCAGTACCCCGACGGCACCGGCAAGCCCAACCTGCCGACCGTGATCCGGTCGGTGGTCAGCGGCTGATCACGCGCTGAGCTGGGGCCGCAGGCTGGCCAGGAACATCCCGACCGACTGGGCGACCGCCTCGGGCTGGTCGGCGTGCAGCCAGTGCCCGGCGTTCTTGATGGTCACCAGCCGGGCGCGCGGGAACAGCTCCTTCATGACCGGGACGTGCTCCTCCGTCACGTACCCGGAGTCGGCCCCGCGCAGCCACAGCACGGGCCCGTCGTAGGTGCCCCGGACGCCGGCGGGCCAGCCGCTGATCAACGGCAGCGACTCGGCCAGCAGGTCCAGGTTGGCGCGCCAGCCCCAGCCCTGCGGCGTCCGGTACAGGTTCTGCAGCAGGAACGAACGCACTCCGGCGTCGCGCACGGACGGGGCGAGCAGGTCGTCCGCGTCCTGCCGGCTGCCCACGCGGTCGAGGGGGAGGTCCTTCAGGGCGCCGATGAGGCGGTGGAAGCCGTAGCCGTGCGAGGAGTCGTCGGGCGCGATGTCGGCCACCACGAGGCCCCGGACGAGGTCGGGGTGCCGCAGCGCCAGCGCCATCGCGGTCTTCCCGCCCATCGAGTGCCCGAGCACGGTGACCGGGGTACCGTGGCCGAGCCGGTCGCGCAGGTCGGCGGCCACGGCGTCCGCCATCGAGGCGTAGCCGAAGCCCTCGGTCCAGGGGCTGCGGCCGTGGTTGGGCAGGTCGTACAGCAGGCCGGGGTCGGACGCCGAGACGGCCTTGGCGACCGTGGCCAGGTTCTTGCCCTGGCCCAGCAGTCCATGCAGGTAGGCGACCCGCGGCGTCCCTCGACCGATGGTGGTGGTGTGCAGCTCCACGGCTCAGCCCCTTCGGCTCCAGCAGGCGGTGTGCCAGTGCCGCCGGTCCTCGACGGCCGAGGACGCCCCGACGTGCGGCGTCCGGGGCCAGGCGACGACGTGCGCGGCACCGGCCGGGATGACACGGTGGCAGGAGGGGCAGGTGTACTCCTTCTCGGAGCGCCCACCCACCACCGACTGGACGACCCACGTGCCGTCGCGCTTGGTCTCGGCCCGCGACAGGGACGTCGACAGCGGCCGCGCGGGGCGCAGGTGCTTGCTGGGACGTCGGGCCATGGGGCCGATCGTACCGGGTAGGCTTCCCCGGGTGCGTCTCATGATTGCCCGCTGCCAGGTCGACTACGCCGGCCGCCTATCGGCGCACCTGCCGATGGCGACGCGGCTGATCCTGCTCAAGGCCGACGGCTCGATCTCGATCCACGCCGACGACCGCGCCTACAAGCCGCTGAACTGGATGAACCCGCCCTGCTCGATCACGATGCGGGACGCCGACCCGGCCGACCCCGACCAGGCCGGCCTGGCGCAGCGCTGGGAGGTCGCGAACAAGGACGGTGACAAGCTGGTCGTCTCGATCGCCGAGGTGCTGCACGACAGCTCCCACGAGCTGGGCGTCGACCCGGGTCTGGTCAAGGACGGCGTGGAGGCGCACCTGCAGGCGCTGCTGGCCGACAACCCCGCCACGTTCGGCGAGGGCTGGACGCTGGTCCGGCGCGAGCACATGACCGCGATCGGCCCGGTCGACATCCTGTTCCGCGACGCCGACGGCGCGCACGTGGCCGTCGAGGTGAAGCGGCGCGGCGAGATCGACGGGGTGGAGCAGCTGTCGCGCTACCTGGAGCTGCTCAACGCCGACCCGCACCTGCGGCCGGTGCAGGGTGTCTTCGCCGCGCAGCAGATCAAGCCGCAGGCGCGCGTGGTCGCGGCGGCGCGGGGGATCAACTGCGTGACGGTCGACTACGACGCGCTGCGCGGGATCGACGACGCCGAGGACCGCCTGTTCTAGCCCTCAGGCGCGGTCGAGCGCCGGGACGATGACCTCGCGGTAGACCAGCAGCAGCGAGGCCACGGTGGGGATCGCCAGGAGCGCCCCGGCGATGCCGAACAGCACGCCGCCGCTGATGGCGGCCAGCACGATCAGGGGGCCGGGGACGTTGACGGACTTCTGGAAGATCCGCGGCTGGAGCAGGTAGGCGTCCACCTGCTGGTAGACGATGAAGAACACCAGCGTGATGATGCCGGTGGTGGTGTCGTTGGAGAACGCGACCAGGCTCACGATGAGCATGGAGATCGTGGGGCCGACCAGGGGGATGAAGGCGAACATCGCCACGACGACCGCCAGGGCCAGCGACAGCGAGCCGAGCCCCACGGCGTTGAGGAGGACGAAGGCCGACCCGGTCGCGAGCAGGACCACGGTGAACAGGCCCGACATGTAGCCCCCGATCCGGCGGAACATCTCGCCGGCCAGGTACTTCACCCGCGGGCGGCGCGAGGCCGGGGCGAGCTGGTAGATGGTCTCCTTGATCGAGGGCAGCGAGGCGAGGAACCACAGGGTCAGCACCAGCGTCACGACGACGCTGAACACGACGTTGGCGATCGCCGCGCCGGCGCCGAGGATGCCGCCGAAGAGCCCCTCGACCCAGGCCCCGGAGGTGAACATCTGGCTCACCCGGTTGATCACGTCGTACTGGCGGTCGAACTCGGCGACCTGGGGGTTCTCGCGGAGGCCCTGGAGGTACCCGGGCGTATTCTGGATCAGGATGTTGACCTGGTCGGTCAGCAGCGGCAGCACGGCCCAGGCGCCCAGCCCGATGAGGACCACCAGGGACAGCGCGACGATGGCCACGGCCAGGCCGCGGGGTGCGCCGGCGCGGTGGAGGGCCTCGACCAGCGGGTTGAGGCCGAGGGCCAGGAACAGGGACAGGACGCCGAGGATCAGCACGCCCTGCAGGGCCACGACGGCGCCCAGCAGCCCGAACGCCACCAACCCGCCCAGCGTGATCAGGAAGCCGATCTGGAAGGGCGAGCGGTAGAGCAGGCTCGTGGGGCCCGCGGGGATCGCCATCGCCGCGAGCTCACGCTCGGGGTCGGCGGGGGTGAGTTGGCTGGTGCGACGCAGCCTGCGCCACCACTTGCGGGGCGGGGCGGCCGTGGTGACGGCCTCGGGCGGGACCTGGGCAGGGGCCGGGGCGGGCGCGGCCGACGACGGGGACTCGGGCGCGGACTCCTCGCGCGGGTCCTCCTGCGGGTCGGGCAGGGTGGACGGGGTCACTGACCGTCCTGGTCCTCGGGGGTCTCGTCGACGGCCTCGTCGCCGCCCACCTCGGGCTCGGCGACCAGGGCGGCCGGGATCGGGCCGGTGGCCTCGTCCTCGGGGAACTCGCTGGCCGTCTCGGTGGCCAGGCTCGACAGCTGGGCCAGCTGCGTGAGCAGCGCCTGCTTGCGCTGGCGCAGGAGGCGGTTGTCCTGCTTGAGGCGGTCGTTGCGGGCGGCCAGCTCAGCGTCGGTCTCGGTCAGCTTGTCCTCGGCGTCGGCGCGGGCCTGCGCGACGATCGCGGCGGCCTCGGAGATCGCGCCGGCCTTGATGTCCTCGGCCTCGGCCCACGCGGACTGGAGGCGACCGCGCAGGTCCTCCGACGCCTGGGTCAGGGCGGCGAGGAGCTCCTCCGAGCGCGTGCGCGCCTCGGCCGTCGCGGTCGTCATCTTCTCGGACACCGCGGCGTGCTCGGTGTGGAACGTCGCGAGGGCCTGCTCGTGTGCGGCCGCGGCGGCGGCGCGCGCCTCGGCGGCCTCGCGCTCTGCGGCCTCCTTGATCGCGGCGGCCTCGCGCCTGGCGCCCTCGACCAGGGCGTTCGCCTTCTGCTCGGCGTCGGCGAGCACGATCGAGTGGTGGGTGTCGGCGGCCTCGCGCAGGCCCTTGGCCTCGGTGCGGGCGGCGTCCAGCTCCTGGGTGGTCTGGCGCTCGAGGTCGGTGCGGAGCACCTTGATCGAGGCGATGCCCTCCTGCCGGGCGGCCTCGGCGGTCTGGGCGGCCTCGTTGCGGGTGCGCTCGGCCTCGACGCGCGCCTCCTCCAGCATCGACTCGGCCCGGGAGCGTGCCTTCTGCATGAGGTCGCCGGCCTGGGCCTCGGCGACCTTGAGCAGGTTGGCGGTGTGGGCGCCCAGCTTGCTGAAATCGGTGTCGTCGACGCGGAGGTTGGCCGCCGTCAGCTCGCGCTGCACCTCGCGCATCTGGTGCTTGGCCAGGGAGAGCTGGCGCTCGAGGTCGCGGATGTACTCGTCGACGGCCTTCTTGTCGTAACCGAGCATCGCGTTGGGGAAGCCGCGGACGGCGCTCGCGTTCTCGTCGAACAGGTCGAGTCCGTGGTGGTCTTGCTCGTGGGTCACCGCTGCGTCCTCTCGCGGGGTCATGCCGATCGGGTGATCCTGATGGTACCCCGCGCCCGTGACGGGTGGTGGGACGACGGGGCCCGCCCGACACGAAGTCGGGCGGGCCCTTCCGCTGGGGTTGTCGCAGTCAGTGGGCGGCGTCGGCGGCCGGCTCGACGAGCTCGAGCAGGACGCCGCCGGTGCTCTTGGGGTGCGCGAACTGGATGCGGGAGCCGCCGGTGCCGATCTTCGGCTCGTCGTACAGCAGGGTCACCCCACGCTCGCGCAGGGTCGCGCACACGGCGTCGATGTCCTTGACGCGGTAGGCCAGCTGCTGGATGCCACCGCGTCCGCCGTTCTTGGCGAGCCACTTGCCGATGGTCGACTGCTCGGACAGGGGGGCGAGCAGCTGGATCTGGGCGTTCTCGACGTGCTGGTCGCCAGTACCCAGCATCGCCTCCTCGACGCCCTGCTGCTCGTTGGTCTCGCGGTGGAGCACGCGCCAGCCGAAGACCTCGGTGTGGAGCTTGATGGCCTCGTCGAGGTTCGGAACCGCGAGGCCGACGTGGTCGATGCACACAAACAGATCGGTGTTGTCCATGGCCCCCATCCTCCCACTCCCGGCGGCGCGCCGCACAGCCGGGGACGCCCGCGTGCGGCAGACTGACCGGGTAACGCCGTCCGAACCAGACTTCCCCCTGGAGGCCGCCATGGGTAAATGGATCCGCACGATCCTGCTCGCCCTGCTCGTCATGTTCGCGATCTTCTACCTCTACACGCGCCCCGAGGCGGCGGCGGAGTTCGTGAAGTTCATCTTCGGGATCTTCGACTCGATCGGTCGGTTCTTCGACTCGCTCGCGCGAGGGTGACATGGCGCTCCTGTCGCGATTCCTGCGCCCCGAGGCGTCGCGCCGGATGCTGGTCGACGAGGGCGAGTTCATCGTCGACGAGGTCACGCGCCACTGGGTGACACGCGTGGTCCCCGTGCTCATCGTCATCGCCGGCATGGCGTGCTTCGCCGTCATGCCGCTGCTCGGCGCCGGCTGGTGGGTCGGCCTGCTGCTCGGCCTGGGGTTGGGCGGGTACGGCTTCTACCGGATCCACCTCGAGTTCATGGACCGCTTCGTCATCACGAACATGCGGGTGTTCCGCGTGCACGGCATCGTCGACCAGCACATGGCGACGATGCCGATCGCGCGCATCCTCGACATCTCGGTGCGCCAGACGTTCCTGGGCCAGCTCCTCGGCTACGGCCACTTCGTCTTCGAGTCGGCGGCGCAGGACCAGGGCCTGAAGCAGATCAACTTCGTGCCGCACATCGAGCGGCGCGACCTCACGATCCAGCGCGTCATCCAGCGCGCCGGCCTGCGCGCCCGGATGGAGCCCGTCGACGAGTTCGACGGCGTCTGACCACCCGGGCGCCGGACACTGGCCTCAGCCGAGGACGGCGTCCACGACCTCCTTGGCCTCCTTCTGCACCTGCGCGAGGTGCTCGGAGCCCTTGAAGGACTCGGCGTAGATCTTGTAGACGTCCTCCGTGCCCGACGGGCGCGCGGCGAACCACGCGTTCTCGGTCACGACCTTCAGCCCACCGATGGACGCCCCGTTGCCGGGGGCCTCGGTCATCTTCGCCACGATGGCCTCGCCGGCCAGCTCGGTGGCCGTCACGTCGGCGGGGGAGAGCTTGCCCAGCTTGGCCTTCTGCTCCCGGTTCGCCGGCGCGTCGATGCGCGCGTACGCGGTCTTGCCGAACTCGGCCTCGAGCTCGGCGTAGTGCTGGCTCGGGGTCTTGCCGGTGACGGCCAGGATCTCGGAGGCCAGCAGGTCGAGGATGATGCCGTCCTTGTCGGTCGTCCACGTCTTGCCGTCCAGCGTCAGGAACGACGCGCCCGCCGACTCCTCGCCGCCGAAGCCGATCGAGCCGTCGGAGAGGCCTGGCACGAACCACTTGAAGCCCACCGGCACCTCGACCAGCGTCTTGCCCAGCTTGCGAGCCACGTTGTCGATCATCGAGCTGGAGACCAGGGTCTTGCCGATGCCCGCGCCCGGGTCCCAGCCGTCGCGGTGGCTGAACAGGTACTGGATGGCCACCGCCAGGTAGTGGTTCGGGTTCATGAGTCCCGCGTCGGGGGTCACGATGCCGTGCCGGTCGGCGTCCGCGTCGTTGCCGGTCGACAGGTCGTAGGAGTCGCGGTTGTTGATCAGCGACGCCATCGCGTGCGGGCTGGAGCAGTCCATGCGGATCTTGCCGTCCCAGTCCAGGGTCATGAACGGCCACGCGGGGTCGACCACGCGGTTGACCACCGAGAGGCCGATGTCCAGCGTGTCGGCGATGTACTCCCAGTACTGCACGGCGGCGCCGCCCATGGGGTCGGCCCCGATGTTCAGCCCGGCGCCGCGGATGGCGTCCAGGTTGATGATGTTGGCCAGGTCCTCGCAGTAGGGCGTCCGGTAGTCGTGGCGGGTGATCTCGCCGGCGATCTGCTCGTAGGGCGTCCGCTTGATCGACGTCCAGTCCGCCATCAGCTCGTTGGCCCGCTTGGCGATCACCGAGGTGGCGTCGCTGTCGGCCGGGCCGCCGTGCGGCGGGTTGTACTTGAAGCCGCCGTCGGTCGGCGGGTTGTGCGACGGCGTGACCACGATGCCGTCGGCGCGGGGGCCGGAGTGGTCGCGGTTGAACACGATGATCGCGCGCGAGACGGCCGGGGTCGGGGTGTACTCGTCCTCACGCTCGGCGCGGACGTCCACGCCATGGGCGTGGAGGACCTCCAGCGCCGTCTTCCAGGCGGGGAGCGACAGGCCGTGGGTGTCCTTGCCGATGAACAGCGGGCCGGTGATGCCCTGGCCCGCGCGGTACTCGATGATCGCCTGCGTGGTCGCGGCGATGTGGGCCTCGTTGAAGGCGGTCCTGAGCGAGGAGCCGCGGTGACCGGACGTGCCGAACACGACCATCTGGTCGGGGTTGCCCGGGTCGGGGACCAGGTCGTAGTAGGCCGCGATGAGGGCGTCGATGTCGGTGAGGTCTTCTGGCAGTGCCAACTGCCCGGCGCGTGCGTGAACCATGTCACCATCTTGCCCCTTCGCGGACGCCGCGGGCACGGTTCGGTGCGATTGGGGCGCGGTGGAAGAATGGTCCCATGACTTCTGTGCCGTTCCGTGGTGGAGCCATCGACCTGTCCGCGCTCAAGCCCGCCCCGCCCGCCCCCGCGGGTGCCGTGTGGTGGGTGGAGGCCGATGACCGCTCCTTCGAGTCCCACCTCGCCCAGTCGATGCAGCACCCCCTCGTGGTCGAGTTCTGGTCGCCGCGCGCGCCGAACGCCGCCCAACTGTCGGCTGACCTCAAGAGCCTGGCCAACGAGGCCGCGGGTGCGTACCTGCTCGTGCGGGTGAACGTGGACGAGGCGCCCACCGTGGCGCAGGCCCTGCAGGTCACCGCCGTACCCATGGTCGTCGGCGTGGTCGCCGGACAACTCGCCCCGATGTTCCAGGGCACCACGGACAAGGCGCAGGCCAAGGCGGTCATCGACCAGCTGGTCATGCTGGCCCACCAGAACGGCCTGTCCGGCCGCGCGCAGCCGATCATCGCCGACCCCGAGGCCGCCGCCGGGCCGGACCCCCGCTTCGAGGCCGCCGACGCGGCCCTCGACCGCGGCGACTTCGCCGCGGCCGTGGAGGAGTTCGACAAGCTGCTGGCCGCCAACCCGGCCGACGCCGAGGCGTCCGCGGGCCGGGCGCAGGCGAGCCTCATGGTGCGGCTGGGCGGCGCGAACCCCGCCGACGTGCAGGCGAGAGCGGCCGCCGACCCGGCCGATGTGGACGCCCAGATGGCCATGGCCGACCTCGAGGTCGCCGGCGGCCAGCTGGAGCCGGCCTTCGCCCGCCTGGTCGAGGCCGTGCGGCTCAACGCCGGGCCCGCGCGCGACAAGGCGCGCACCCGCCTGCTGGAGCTGTTCGAGACCGTCGGCCACGCCGACCCCGCCGTGCTGACCGCCCGGCGGAACCTGACGACCGCGCTGTTCTGAGCTACCCGGTGTTGCGCAGGCCCGCCGCGACGCCGTTCACGGTGACGAGCAGGGCCCGTTGCAGGGTGGCGGGCACCTCGTCGCCCGCGGCGTCCAGCGCCCGGACGCGGCGCAGCAGCTCGACCTGCAGGTAGCTGATCGGGTCGAGGTACTGGTCGCGCACGGCCAGCGTGCGCTGCAGGCGCGGCTGACGGTCGAGCAGGGTGGCCTCGCCGGTGAGGCGGGTCACCTCCTCGACCGTGAGCTCGAACTCCGCACGGATGGTGTCGAAGACCTGCCGCAGCTCGGCCGGCACCAGCGAGTCGACGTAGTGCGCGGCCACCTCGAGGTCGGTCTTGGCCAGGGTCATCGACACGTTGGAGACGACCGCTGCGAAGAAGTGCCACTGGCCCAGCATCTCGGCCAGATCCTCGGCGTGCCCGGCCTCGCGGGCCGCGCGCAGGCCCGAACCCACCCCGTACCAGCCGGGGATGATCTGGCGGCTCTGCGTCCAGCCGAACACCCACGGGATCGCGCGCAGGCCCTCGATGCCGCCCCCCGAGTCGGGGCGCTTGCTCGGCCGGGAGCCGATCTTGAGCGCGCCCAGCTGGTCCACCGGGGTGCTGGCCACGAAGTAGGCGGGGAGGTCGGGGTCCGACACCAGCGCGGCGTAGGCGTCGAAGGCGGCGTCGGAGGCGAGCTGCAGCACGGCGTCCCAGCGGGCCAGCGCGTCCGCCGACTGGCGCGGGGCGGTGTGCAGGGCGGTGCTCTCGAGCACGGCGGCCAGCGCGAGGGCCAGGTTGTCGCGGGCCAGCGCCGGGAGTGCGTACTTGTCGGAGATGACCTCGCCCTGCTCGGTGAACTTGATCGTCCCGTCGAGCACGCCGTAGGGCTGGGCGAGGATCGCGTCGTAGGTCGGGCCGCCGCCGCGCCCGACCGAGCCGCCGCGGCCGTGGAACAGCCGCAGCTGGACGCCATGGCGGCGGGTCACGTCGCGCAGCTTCCGCTGGGTCTGGTGGATCTCCCACTGCGAGGTGAGCACACCCGCCTGCTTGTTGGAGTCGGAGTAGCCCAGCATGACCTCGAGCCGGTCGCCGCGCAGCTCGACCAGCCGGCGGAACGACGGGTCGGACAGCAGCCCGTCGATGAGCTCGGCGGAGGCGCGCAGCTCCACGACGGTCTCCAGCAGGGCCACGAAACCGATGTCGGCGTGGGCGCCCGCTCCGTCGACCCCGCCGTGGAGGTCGACCAGCCCGGCCTCGCGGGCCAGGATCGTCGCGGCGAGGATGTCGTCGACGCCCTGGGTCATCGACACGATGTAGGTCTCGATGACCTCGGCGCCGTAGCGCTGCTGGGCCTCACGGATGGCGCCGAACACCCCGAACGTCCGCGCGGCGCGACCCGTCAGCGGCGGGTTGGGCCCGGTCAGGGGACGCCGCGCGGCCAGCTCGGTGGACAGCACCCGGCGGCGCTGCTCGCGGCTCAGGTCGGCGTAGGGGACCGCCACCTCGCCGACGTGGTCGATGATCGCGCCGACCGCCTCGTGGTGGGCCTCGGCGTGCTCGCGCACGTCGAGGGTGGCCAGGTGCAGCCCGGTCGCCGCGACCGCCTGCACCGCGGCGCGCACGCGCCCGTGGGCGGCCAGGTGGCCATGGTGGGCCTCCAGCGACGCGGCGACCAGCGCGAGGTCGGCGAGCAGCTCGCCGCCGTCGGCGTAGTCGCGGCCCGGCTCGTGCGCCGCGCCCGACCGGGTGCGCGCGCGGGTGTTGAGCAGCTTCGCGCGCACGCAGGTGAGCTTGAGCCGGTAGGGCTCCTCGGCGTTGATCTCGAGCACGCGCTTGTCGAGGCCGGGCAGGTTGGCGAGGTCCTCGCGTAGGGAGGCGGCCAGTTCGTCGCTGACCGGGGCCAGGCGTGTCGACACCGACAGGTCGGTGGTCAGCCCGTCGACCACGGCGAGCGCGTGGCTGATCGCGTGCTCGTGCTGGAGCTGCAGCACCTCGCGGGTCACCGCCGGGGTGACGAAGGGGTTGCCGTCGCGGTCGCCGCCGATCCACGAACCGAAGCGCACGGGCGTGCCGGCGGCGTCCAGCTCGACGCCGTGGTCGCCGCACAGCGCGGCGAGGTCGTCGAGCACCGCGGGGAGCGCGTCGGAGGTCAGCGCGTCGAGGTGGTACAGCGCGTTGCGGGCCTCGTCGACCGGCGTGGGGGAGGCCAGGCGCAGCTCGTCGGTCTGCCAGAGCAGGTCGACGGTCTCGGCCAGGAGCCGGTCCTGGCGGCGGCGGCTGGTCGAGCCCTCGGCGGACGGGGCCGCGAGCACATCGGCGACCTCCTGGAGCTTGAGCAGCACCGACCGCCGGGACGCCTCGGTCGGGTGGGCGGTGAACACCGGGCGCAGGTCGGTCTCGCCGATGGTCTCGGCCAGGAGTTCCGGCCCGCCCTCGGCGACGATCGCGGCGACGGCCCGCTCGAGCCAGCCGCTGTCCGCTTCTGCGGCGTCGATGGACCGCACGCGGTGCACCTGCTCGGCGGTGTTGGCCAGCTGGAAGTAGGTGGCGAACGCGCGCACGAGCGCGGTGGCGTCGTCCAGGTCGAGGCCGGTCAGGGTGTCGCGGGCCGCGGCCGCGGCGTCCGGCGAGGACTCGGTGCGCGCCTGCTTGACCTGGACGCGCACCTGCTCGACCAGGTCGAGGAGGCGCTGGCCGCCCTGGCGGACGAGGCTCTCGCCCAGCAGCGTCGAGACGCGGCGGACGTCGGAGCGCAGTTCGGGGTCGATGGCGGACAGTGCGGGCTCGCGGTCGGTCACGGCGCGCATGCTACTCGACGGGCAGCCCGCCCTCGGTGTAGGTCGTCCGGGCGGACGCCAGCGCGGCCACCGCGGACCGGGCCCGGTCGGCGCCGAACGGGGTCATCACGGTGTCGAGGTCGGCCGGGTCCAGCCAATGGAGGGCCAGGATCTCGACCCCGTCGGGGACGAACCGGGCCTTGTCGGCCTCGGCCACCACCGGGGAGGCGAAGACCAGCTCGATCGCGTCCTCCCAGCCCTTGTAGGGGCGCAGCCAGTCGACGACCAGCACGTCGCCGACGCCGGGGGAGGCGCCCATCTCCTCGACCATCTCGCGCTCGCAGGCCAGCCGGGGCGACTCGCCGGGTTCCACGATGCCGCCGGGCAGCTCGAAGTCGGCCTTGAAGGAGGTCTCGCACAGCAGCACGCGGCCGGCCTCGTCGGTCACGAGGGCGTGCGCGATCAGCCGCTTGCGCGGGGTGACGGAGTTCATCACGTGCGTGAAGGCCTCGCGGCCGGCCGGCTCGCCCGCGAGGCGTCCGTACACCAGCTCGTCGACGAAGCGGTCGCCGGACGCCCGGGCCTGCCGCAGGCGCCCCTCCAGGCGGAAGCCGCGCCGGTGGAGGTCGCGGCGGGCGGGCCAGTCATCGGCCGCCACGCGCTCCTCCTGCCGGCGCGGCTCCTGCGTCGTCACCTACTCGGACGCCTCGACGTCGGCGGCGTCGACCGGCGCGGTCACGTCCACCTCGTCCTCGACGATCGCGCGGCGGGGCTCGGCGTCCTCGGCCGGCTCGTCGAGCCGGAAGAAGACCGCACCCAGCGGCGGAACCTGGACGGTCGCGCGGGCCGGGAAGCCGCCCCAGTCGCCCTCGTGGGCGTCCACGCCGCCGAAGTTGCCGATGCCGGAGCCGTCGTAGACGGTCGCGTCGGAGTTGAAGATCTCCGTCCAGCGGCCGGTCTCGGGCAGGCCGATCTCGTAGTCGTACCAGGGCTCGGAGCTGAAGTTGACCACGACCGCGATCTGCTGGCCCTCGCCGTCACGGCGCACCCACGAGTAGGCGTTGCGGCCCGCGTCGTCGGCGTTGATCCACTGGAACCCGGACGGGTCGTTGTCCAGCTTCCACAGGGCCGGGTGGGCCTTGTACAGCTCGTTGAGGTCCTTGATCATGCGCTGCAGGCCGTGGTGGCCCCACAGGTCGCTGACCCACCACTCGAGGCTGACGGCCTCGTTGAACTCCGACCGCTGGCCGAACTCCTGACCCATGAACAGCAGCTGCTTGCCCGGGAAGGACCACATGAAGGAGTAGAACGCGCGTAGGGTGGCGAACTGGCGCCACGCGTCCTGCGGGATCTTGTTGATCATCGACCCCTTGCCGTGCACGACCTCGTCGTGGCTGATCGGCAGGATGAAGTTCTCGGAGTACTGGTACACCATCGCGAACGTCATCTCGTGGTGGTGCCACTGGCGGTAGATCGGCTCGAGCGCCAGGTAGCGCAGCGAGTCGTTCATCCAGCCCATGTTCCACTTGAAGCCGAAGCCCAGGCCGCCGAGGTTGGTCGGCTGGGTGACGCCGCCGAACGAGGTCGACTCCTCGGCGATCATCGTCACGCCGGGCACCCGCTCGTACAGGTGGCGGTTCACGTAACGCAGGAAGTCGATGGCCTCGAGGTTGTGGTTGCCGCCGAACTCGTTCGGCACCCACTGCCCCGGCTCGCGGCTGTAGTCGAGGTAGAGCATCGAGGCGACGGCGTCGATGCGCAACGCGTCGAAGTGGAACTCCTGCACCCAGTACAGGGCGTTGGAAACCAGGAAACTCTTCACCTCGTTGCGGCCGTAGTTGAAGATGTAGGTGCCCCAGTCGGTGTGCTCGCCCTGGCGCGGGTCGGCGTGCTCGTACAGGGCGGTGCCATCGAAGCGACCCAGGGCCCACTCGTCCTTGGGGAAGTGCCCCGGGACCCAGTCCAGGATGACGCCGATGCCGGCCTGGTGCAGGCGGTCGATCAGGTAGCGCAGCTCGTCGGGCTTGCCCAGGCGGCTCTGCGGCGCGAAGTAGTTGGTGACCTGGTAGCCCCAGCTCGGCTCGAACGGGTGCTCGGTGATCGGCATGAACTCGACATGGGTGTAGCCCTGCCAGGTCACGTACTCGACGAGTTCGTCGGCCAGCTCGAGGTAGGTCTTGCCCTTGCGCCAGCTGGCGAGGTGCACCTCGTAGATGCTCATGGGCTCGACCTGCATGTTCTTGGTCTTGCGGGCCTCCATCCACGCGTCGTCGCCCCAGCCCATCTGGGAGGTGTAGACGATCGAGCTGTTGGCGGGCGCCTGCTCGGCGAAGAACGCCATCGGGTCGACCTTCTCCCGCCACACGCCGTCGGCGCCGAGGATGTTGTACTTGTACAGCGTGCCGTCGCCGACGCCCTCGACGAACAGCGCCCAGACGCCCGACCCGGGGACCAGGTGCATGGCGTCGCCGGTCCACCAGTTGAAGTCTGCGTTGATGCGCACCTCTTGCGCGTTGGGCGCCCAGACCGCGAACCGGGTGCCGGTAACCTCACCACGCTCGTCGTCGTGGAGCGTCACGACGTGGGAGCCGAGCCGCCTCCAGACCTCGGTGTCGCCACCGTTGTGGAACCCCTCGAGATCCCATCCGGTCAATCCGCCGAACGGATCGTGTGCCATCGCCTCTCCTAACACTGGTCGGTCACTCCACCCTAGTGCTTCGCGCGGGGCCGGTGTCGGAACCCCGGCGAGGTCCGCGGAGTGGTCCGGCCTCACTCGGGGAGCAGCCGCACGGCCATGCGTTCCCCCCGGGTACTCGTCCCCCTCCTACGGGTTGGACTCCTGGATGGCTCGCAGGGGGATCCCGACCCAGTCGGGGCGATTGCGCAACTCATACAAGACTTCATACACGGCCTTGTCCAGGACGTACGCGGCCAGGACGTCGGCGTCTGCCCCGTCGCCGTACCCGGCGAGGAACGCGTCGCGGCACGCGTCGGCCCAGGCCACGGCCTCGGGCGACGACGGCTCGGGGTGGGCGCTGCGCACGTAGTCGAAGGACCGCACCATGCCGGCCACGTCCCGCCACACCGAGTCGAAGGCGCGGCGTTCGGCGGCGGTCTTGGCCGGCTCGCCCTCGAAGTCGATGATCGTCCAGCCCGTGGGGCTGTGCAGGGTCTGGCCGAGGTGGAAGTCCCCGTGCACGCGCTGCACCGGGAGCGTCCGGCCCCGCAGCGCCTCGAACGCGGCGCGGACGGTCTCGGCGTGGGGCGCCAGCTCCGGGGCGGCCGTGACCGCCGCGTCGAGCCGGGCACCCATGGTGTCGGCGACCTCGTCACCGGGGAGCACGTGGGCGCCGAACGCGTCCGCGAGGCGTCCGTGCACCGCGCGCAGCGCGACGCCGAGGTCGCCCGCCGCCTCGACGAAGTCGGCCCCCGCGGTGCAGGTGCGGGTGGCCAGCTCCCAGCCGTCCTCGGCGCCGACCACGCGCTCGATCACCAGGCCGAGGTCGGTCGTCCCGCCCTCGGGCCATGCCCCGGTGAGCCGGCCGTGCACGGCCGGGACCGTGCCCCCGCCCAGGGCGAGCAGCACCTCGGCGTCCAGGTTCGGGCCGGGCTCGACCCGCCGGAACAGCTTGTACAGGTCGGTGTCGCCCAGGACCAACGTCGTGTTCGACTGCTCGCCGGACCACACCTTGACCGGGTGGTCGGCGAAGTCGGGCTGGGTCGCGGCCACGAACGCCGCCAGCGCCGCGGGGTCGGTGGTGGCGTCGACGACCTGCATCGGCTCGCCGTCCACCTCGTCGGTGCCCAGCACCGTGCCGGACGCCTCGCGCCCGGCCGGGTGGTGGGCCACCAGCAGGTGGTAGTGCTCGGTGTGGCCGTCGGGGTAGGCCAGGGTGGCCACCTCGCTGCGCACGGCCGGCTCGACGCCCGGGGGCGTCCACGCGGGCAGGACGTCGCGGCGCACGATGCGCGCGCCGGCGCCCTTGCCCCCGAACCAGCGGACCGTCTCGAGGTGGCGCTCCCAGGCGCGGTCGAGCTCCGTCACACGATCACCAGGATGTGGGCCGGGTTCGCGGGGGTGAGCCGGACGAAGTTGCGGGCGCCCCACGTGAACGTGGCGCCGGTGAGCTCGTCGCGCACGCGCAGCGGGGCGTCGGGCGCGAGCCCCAGCTTGGTGAGGTCGAGGTGCACCTCGGACTCGACGGTGTTGTCGGGGTCGAGGGACACGATCACGACCACCTTGCTGTCGCCGTCGACCTTGCTGAAGGCCAGCAGCTTCTCGTGTGGCGCGGTGTGGAAGTCGACCTGGCGCAGCTGCTGCAGGGCGCGGTGGTTCTGCCGGATCGCGTTCAGCGTGCCCATCAGCATGTTCAGGTTCGGCTGGGCGTTGTAGTCGCGCGGGCGGAACTCGTACTTCTCGGAGTCGAGGTACTCCTCGCGCCCGGGGGCGTTCGGCACGTGCTCGAACAGTTCGAAGCCCGAGTACACGCCCCACGCCGGCGACAGCATCGAGGCCAGGATCGCCCGGATGGCGAAGATGGCCGGGTTGCCCGACTGCAGGTGGAACGGGTTGATGTCGGGCGTGTTGACGAAGAAGTTCGGCCGGTAGAAGGCGTCCGTCTCGCGCGACAGCTCACCCATGTACTCGACGAGCTCGTGCTTGGTGACGCGCCACGTGAAGTACGTGTAGCTGGTGTGGAAGCCGACCTTGCCCAGCGCGTGCATCATCTCCGGCTTGGTGAAGGCTTCGGCGAAGAACAACACGTCGGGGTCGGTGGCGCGAATCTGGTCGAAGATCCAGGCCCAGAACTGCACCGGCTTGGTGTGCGGGTTGTCCACGCGGAAGATGCGGACGCCGTGGCTCATCCACAGGCGCAGCACGCGCAGGACCTCGTTGTAGATGCCCTCGGGGTCGTTGTCGAAGTTGATCGGGTAGATGTCCTGGTACTTCTTCGGCGGGTTCTCGGCGTAGGCGATCGTGCCGTCCAGACGGGTGGTGAACCACTCGGGGTGGTCGGTCACCCACGGGTGGTCGGGGCTGGCCTGCAGCGCGAAGTCGAGGGCGATCTCGATGCCGAGCTGCTTGGCCTTGGCCACCAGCCGGTCGAAGCTCTCCCAGTCGCCCAGGTCGGGGTGGATCGCGTCGTGGCCGCCGTCGGGGCTGCCGACGGCCCACGGCGAGCCCGGGTCCTTCTCGGTCGCGTCGAGGGAGTTGTTCTTGCCCTTCTTGAACGCGGTGCCGATCGGGTGGATGGGCGGGAAGTAGACGACGTCGAAGCCCATCGCGGCGACCTCCTCGAGCCGCTGGTGGCAGTCGTCGAAGGTGCCCGAGGTCCAGGTGTCGGTCTCGGCGTCGTAGGTGGCACCCTCCGAGCGCGGGAAGAACTCGTACCAGGAGGCGAACAGCGCCTTGCGGCGGTCGACGAAGATCGGGAACTCGGCGGTGGGCGAGACCAGCTCGCGGGGGCCGTACTTGCGCATGGCCTTGGCCAGGCCGGAGCCGGTGGCCACGTCGAGCAGGTCCTCGGCCGGGCGCTGCGGGATCAACAGCTGGGCGGTGGCGCGCAGGATGGACGCCTCGACCGGGTCGCCGGCCTCGTCGGCGGCCTTGGCGGTGCGCTCGAACAGGTCGCGGCCCTCCATGCAGACGAGTTCGATGTCGACGCCGGCGGGCAGCTTCGCCTCGGCGTTGTGCAGCCAGGTGCCCCAGGGGTCGGACCAACCCTCGACCCGGAAGGTGTGGGCGCCCTCGACCTCGAACCGGACCCAGGCCTCCCACGGGTCGAGGCCGCGGGGCTCGAGCGGGGTCATGTCGTGGCGGGTCTCGCGGCCGGACGGGTCGGTGACGATGACCGACGCGTTGACGGCGTCGTGGCCCTCGCGGAACACCCGCGCCCGGATCGGGACGAGCTCCCCGACGGTCGCCTTGGCGGCGTAGGCGCCGCCCTCGATGACGGGCGAGACCTTGGTGACCGGGATGCGGCCGAAGCCGCGCACGACGGTCTTCGTGGGGGAGAGGTCGACCGGCACCCGGGTGGGCGCGGTCGCGGGGGCCGCCTTCTTCGGCGTGGTGGCGGCGGTGGTCTTGGACTGGGTCACGTTGCGCTGCGTCACGCAGACCACGCTACTGCACCCGCAGAGTCAGCGGCGGCGTTCCGCGACCGGACGCCGGCTGGCCACGGTGGCCTTCATCACGACCACGGTGCGGCCGGGGAGGATCACCCGGCGGCCCGGTGCGAGGGCCGTCATCCGCAGTTCGTCGGGGGTGCCGGTGTGCGCCACGATCCGGTAGCCGCTGGACCAGGGCTGCCCGGGCAGCGTGATCTCGAGGGGCTCGGTCCCGGCGTGGAAGAAGATGTAGAACGCGTCGCGGCGGTCGGAGACGTACATGCCGAGGCTGCGGCGTCCGCCGTCGTGCCAGTTCTCGATCGTCATCTCGGTGCCGTGCTCGTTGAACCAGGCCGACTCGGTGCGGCCCAGCCCCTCGTCGTGCTCGCCGATCACCTCGGCGCGCGAGCGGAACGCGGCCGGCCGCAGCACCGGGTGCTTGCGGCGCAGGTCGACGAGGGTGCGGGTGAGCGCGAGCTGGTCGTCCCACTCGTCGGTCTCGGTCCAGTGCACCCACGACAGCGGGGTGTCCTGGCAGTAGGCGTTGTTGTTGCCCTGCTGGGTGCGGCCCATCTCGTCGCCGGCGAGCACCATGGGCATGCCCGAGCTCAGCAGCAGGGTGGCCATCATGTTACGCATCGTGCGGCGGCGGGCGGCGTTGATCGCGGCGTCCTCGGTCTCGCCCTCGTAGCCGTGGTTCCAGGACCGGTTGTCGTCGGCGCCGTCGCGGTTGCGCTCCCCGTTGGCCTCGTTGTGCTTGAGGTCGTAGGTGACGACGTCGCGCAGCGTGAACCCGTCGTGCGCGGTGACGAAGTTGACCGAGCTGGTGGCGGGGCGTCCGTCGTGGTCGAAGATGTCGGCCGACCCCGCGAGCCGGGTGGCCAGCTCCTCCACGCCGAAGACCGCGCCGCGCCAGAAGTCGCGGGTGAAGCCGCGGAACCGGTCGTTCCACTCGCTCCAGCCCCGGCCCCAGCGGCCGACCTGGTAGCCGTAGGGGCCGAGGTCCCACGGCTCGGTGATCATCACGGCCTTCGACAGGACCGGGTCCTCGGCGACCGCCTGCTTGAACTCGTGGCTCTGCTGCACGTGGTGCAGTTGGTCGCGGATCAGCGTGGTGCACAGGTCGAAGCGGAACCCGTCGACGCCCATGTCGCGAACCCAGTAGCGCAGCGAGTCGAGGATGAGGTCGAGGACACCGCCCATCGACGTGTCGACGGCGTTGCCGGTGCCGGTGACGTCGTAGTCGTTGCGCAGGTCGGAGGTCAGCCGGTAGTAGCCCGCGTGGTCGATCCCCCGGAAGCTCAGCGTGGGGCCCTCGTGGCCGCCCTCGGCGGTGTGGTTGTAGACCACGTCGAGGATCACGGCGATGCCCTGGTCGTGGAGGGCCGAGACCATCTCCTTGAACTCGGTGACCTGCTGGCCGAGGGTGCCCGAGCTCGAGTAGGGCGCGTGCGGGGCGAAGAAGCCCAGCGTGTTGTAGCCCCAGTAGTTGACCAGGCCCTTGCCGATCGCGAACGGCTCGGAGATGAAGTGGTGCACCGGCAGCAGCTCGACGGCGTTCACGCCCAGCTTCTTGATGTGCTGGACCACGGCCGGGTACGCCATGCCCGCGTACGTGCCGCGCAGGTGCTCGGGGACGGCCGGGTGAAGCTGGGTGTAGCCCTTGAGGTGGGTCTCGTACACGACGAGCTCGTCCTCGGTGATCGGGGTGGCCAGCGGGCGCGGCGGCGGGGTGTCGGCCACGACGACGCTGAGGGGGACCGACGCGAACGAGTCGCGCGGGTCGGGCAGGTAGTTCGACTCGGGCGTGTGGTCGCTGATCGGGCCGGAGTAGTCGACGCCGCCGGTGATCGCCCGCGCGTACGGGTCGACGAGCAGCTTGGAGGGGTTGAACCGCTGGCCGGTCTCGGGGCTCCAAGGGCCGTGGACGCGGTAGCCGTAGCGCTGCCCGGGGCCGACGCCGGGGACCAGGAGCTCCCACACGCCGTCGTTGTGCCGGACCAGGTCGTGGTTGGTCTGGCGGCGGTCGGTGTCGACCAGGGCGAGCTCGACGCGGGTCGCCCGGGGGGCCCAGAGCGCGAAGCGGGTGCCGCCGTCGACCACGTGGGCACCGAGGATGGCCGAATCCACCGGTCGGGGCAGCGAAGGGCGCACGGACACCACTCTCGATCGACGGACTCGGACTCGCGGTCAGCCCCGGTGGGGTGAGGGCGGACGATTCATTCTGCCGTAAAGGAACAGTCCGGTCCATTCGCGCTCCCTCTAGACTCGGCGCACGAGGAGGGCACGGTGCGACGCGTCTACCTGGACCACGCGGCCTCCACGCCGCTGCGCGAGGAGGCGCGGTCGGCCATGCTCGCCGCCCTCGACGTGACCGGGAACGCCAGCTCCCTCCACGGCTCCGGCCGCCACGCCCGCGCGCTCCTCGAGGACGCCCGCGAGCAGCTCGCCGACGCGCTCGACGCGCATCCCGGCGAGGTCGTGTTCACCGGCGGGGGCACCGAGGCCGACCACCTCCTGGTCAGCGGCGCCGCGGCGCTGGGGGAGACGACCGGGCGGCCACGGGTGGCCGCGTCCACGGTCGAGCACCCGGCGGTCGCCCACGCCGTCCGGGCGCTGGGGGAGCGGGCCGTCTGGCTGCCGGTCGACCGCGCCGGCGTGCTGCGGACGTCGGGGCTGGCCCAGCTCACACACGAGGTGGCGTGGGCCTCGGTGATGTGGGCCAACAACGAGACCGGCGCGCTGCAGCCGATCGGGTCCTTCGTGCAGGCCTGCCGCAGGGCCGGCGTCCGGGCGCACAGCGACGCGGTGCAGGCGGTCGGCCACGTGCCGGTGTCGTTCGCCGACTCGGGGCTGGACGCCCTGACCGTCTCCGCACACAAGCTCGGCGGGCCGGTCGGGGTCGGTGCGCTCGTCCTGCGTCGCGACGCCCCGCTGGCCGTGGTCAGCCACGGCGGCGGGCAGGAGCGCCGGTTGCGGTCGGGGACCGTGCCGGTCGCGCTGGCGGTGGGGTTCGCGGTGGCGGCCTCCGCGGCCGTGGCCGCCTTGGCACAAGAGGGGCCGCGGCTCGCCCGGCTCCGGGAGGTGCTGGTCGCGGGCCTCACCCGCGTGGAGGACGTCCGGGTCAACGGGCCCGCCGACGTGAGCCCCTCGATCTGCCACGTGACGGTGGACGGCGTCCGGGCCGACGACGTGCTCCTGCTGCTGGACGCCGCGGGCATCGACTGCTCCACCGGTTCGGCGTGCACGGCCGGCGTCCAGCAGCCCAGCGAGGTCGTGCTGGCGATGGGCCTGGGGGAGGAGGCGGCCACCGGGTCGCTGCGGTTCTCGCTGGGCTGGACCACGACCCCCGCCGACGTGACCGCGGTCCTGGACGCCTGGCCGGCGGCCGTGTCCCGGGCCCGCGCGGCGTCCGCCTAGGATTCATCGGGTGCGTGTCCTGGTCGCGATGTCCGGGGGAGTCGACTCCTCCGTCGCCGCCGCGCGCCTCGTGGCGGAGGGCCACGAGGTCACCGGCGTCCACCTGGCGCTGAACCGCAACCCCGAGCTCTACCGGTCCGGGTCGCGCGGCTGCTGCTCGCTGGAGGACTCCAACGACGCCCGTCGGGTGGCCGACACCCTGGGCATCCCCTTCTACGTCTGGGACTTCTCCGACCGCTTCCACGCCGACGTCGTGGAGGACTTCGTCGCCGAGTACGCCGCCGGCCGCACGCCCAACCCGTGCCTGCGCTGCAACGAGAAGATCAAGTTCGCCGCCGTGCTCGAGCGGGGGGTGGCCCTCGGCTTCGACGCGGTGGCGACGGGCCACTACGCGCGGCTCGAGTTCGCCGGCGAGGACGCCGAGCTGTACCGCGCCGCCGACGCCGCCAAGGACCAGAGCTATGTGCTCGGCGTCCTGACCCAGGCGCAGCTGCGCCGCTCGCTTTTCCCCCTTTACGGGACCGTCAAGGCCGACGTGCGCGCCGAGGCCGAGGCGCTCGGCCTGCGGGTCGCGTCCAAGCCCGACAGCCACGACATCTGCTTCATCGCCGACGGCGACACCGCCGGCTTCCTCGACCGTGCGCTGGGCGAGCGGCCCGGCGAGGTCGTGGACGCCGCGGGCGCGGTCCTCGGCACCCACGGCGGCCACCACCGGTTCACCGTCGGCCAGCGCAAGGGGCTGCGCCTCGGGGTGCCCGCCGCCGACGGCCAGCCGCGCTACGTGCTGGCGATCTCGCCGGTCGACAACACGGTGACGGTCGGGCCGCACGAGGCGCTGGCCGTGAGCGAGATCACCGGCATCCGGCCGACGTGGGCGGTCGCCGAGCCGCGTCTGGGCTCGTGGCGGGGGCTCGTCCAGGTCCGCGCCCACGGGACGCCGCTGCCGTGCGGGATCAAGGCCGACGCCGAGGGCGTCCGGATCGCGCTCGACGAGCCGGCCTTCGGGATCGCGCCCGGCCAGGCCGCGGTGCTCTACGACGGCGACCTCGTGGTCGGGGCCGCGACGATCGCGGGTGCCCGGTGAGGACGTCCGCGATCGGGTCGCTGCCCGGGACCGACCTGGGCGCCGGCGTCCGGCTCGCCCTGGAGGCCGTGTCGGTGCCGTGGCTGCCGGAGTTCCCGGCGCGGGGGCCGTGGGCCGGGATGGTCGGGCGCGCGCTCGGCCTGCTGGACGGGTTGGGCGCCGAGCTGTCGGCCGGGGAGTGGCGGCTGGCCGCCGTGCCCGGCGTGGACCAGCGTCGCGCGAGGGCCGCGCTGCGCGACGACCTCGACGTGCTGGAGGAGAACGCGCAGGGGCTCACCGGGCCGTTGAAGGTGGCCGTCACCGGCCCGTGGACGCTCGCCGCATCCGTGTTCCGGCCGCTGGGCGGCCGCGTGCTCGCCGACCGCGGCGCGCGCCGCGACGTGGCGCAGTCGATTGCCGCCGGCGTGCGCGACTTGGTGGCTGACGTCGAACGCCGCCTGCCCGGGGTCGAGGTGCTGGTGCAGGTCGACGAGCCCGCGCTGCCGGCGGTGCTGGCCGGCGCCGTGCCGACCGAGGGCGGCTACTTCCGCCACCGCGCGGTCGACCGACCCGAGGCCGTCGAACTGCTGCGCGAGCTGGGCGGCCACGTGCTGCATTGCTGCGCACCGGGGCTCGACGTCGGCCTGGTGCTCGGGCCGCACGGGGCCGGCTTCACCGGCGTCGCGCTCGACCAGGACCTGCTCTCCCGCGCAGCCTGGGACGCCCTCGCGCCGCTGGTCGAGGACGGGAAGGAGCTGTGGCTCGGGGCCGCACCCACGGCGTCCGGGGTGCCGCTGTCGGCCGACGCGCTGACGCGGCGTGTGCTGGGGGCCCTGCGCCCCCTCGAGCTGGGGCCGGTCGTGCTCGACCGGGTCGTGCTGACGCCCGCCTGTGGGCTGGCGGGCTGGACGCCGGCCGCGGTCTCCGCGGTGCTGCGGGCGCTGCGCACCACCGCCGAGCGGATGGACGAGGAACTCTCCCGCTGATTGTCGGTCCGGCGCGGTAGGTTTCAGGTCGTGACCGAAGCCGAGGACCAGTCCCGCCACGCCGAGCTCGCGCAGCAGATCAACGACGCGCGGTTCCAGTACTACGTGCTGGACGCCCCCACCCTCACCGACGCGGGCTTCGACGCGCTCATGGCCGAGTTGCAGGCGCTGGAGGAGGCCCACCCCGAGTTCGTCACGCCCGAGTCGCCCTCCCAGCAGGTGGGCGGCGGCCTCTCGGCGACGTTCGCCGCGGTCGAGCACCTCGAGCCGATGATGAGCCTCGACAACGCCTTCTCCACCGAGGAGGTCGAGCGCTGGTACGCCCGCCTGGGCGGTCCGGCCGAGCTGCTGTGCGAGGTGAAGATCGACGGCCTCGCCCTCGACCTCGTCTACCGCAACCGGCGCCTGGCCACGGCGGCCACGCGGGGCGACGGCCGCTACGGGGAGGACGTGACGGCCAACGTGCGCACGATCGCCGACATCCCGCTGACGCTGGCTGACGACGCCCCCGACCTGGTCGAGGTGCGCGGCGAGGTGTTCATGACCCCGGCCGCGTTCGCCGCGCTGAACGCGTCGCTGGAGGAGGCCGGGCGTGCGCGGTTCGCCAACCCGCGCAACTCCGCGGCCGGGTCGCTGCGGCAGAAGGACCCGCGGGTCACGGCGTCCCGCAAGCTGCGCTTCCTGTGCCACGGCATCGGCGCGAGCTCGGGGCAGGCGCCCCAGCGGCAGTCGGAGGGGTACGACCTGCTGCGTGCGTGGGGGCTGCCCGTGAGCACGCACAACGTGGTCGTGCCCGACCTCGCGGCCGCGCTGGCCTACATCGAGACCATGGCGGGGCGCCGCCACGACCTCGAGCACGAGATGGACGGCATCGTGCTCAAGGTCGACGACCGGGCGCGGCAGCGCGAGCTGGGCTCCACCTCGCGGGCCCCGCGGTGGGCGATCGCGTTCAAGTACCCGCCCGAGGAGGTCAACACCAAGCTGCTGCGCATCGAGGTCAACACCGGCCGCACCGGGCGCGTCACGCCCTACGGCGTGATGGAGCCGGTGGTCGTGGCCGGCTCGACCGTCGAGATGGCGACGCTGCACAACGCGCACGAGGTGGCCCGCAAGGACGTCCGCCCCGGCGACACCGTGGTGCTGCGCAAGGCCGGCGACGTCATCCCCGAGATCCTGGGGCCGGTGCTGGCGCTGCGCCCCGAGGGCCTGCCCGCCTGGGTCATGCCCACGCACTGCCCGGGCTGCGGCACCGAACTGGTGGAGCAGAAGGAGGGCGACAAGGACCTGCGCTGCCCCAACACGCGCTCGTGCCCCAGCCAGCTGCGCGAGCGGGTGTTCTTCGTCGCGTCGCGCACCGCGCTCGACATCGAGAACCTCGGCTTCCAGGCGGCGGACGCCCTGCTGTCGGCCGGACTGATCGAGGACGAGGGCGACCTGTTCGCGCTGACCGAGGAGGACCTGGCGAAGTCCGACTTCTTCAAGACCAAGGCCGGGGTGCTGAACGCGAACGCCAAGAAGCTGCTGGCCAACCTGGAGGGGGCGAAGACCCGCCCGTGGGCGAAGTTCCTGGTCGCGCTGTCGATCCGGCACATCAGCAAGGGCGTGGCCCCCGACGTCGCGCGGGCGTTCCCGAGCGTGGAGGCGCTGTCCTCCGCGTCGGAGGAGGAGCTGTCGGCGGTCGACGGCATCGGGCCCACGCTGGCGGCGTCCATCACCGAGTGGTTCGCGGTCGACTGGCACCGCGCGATCGTCGAGAAGTGGCAGGCGGCCGGCTGCGTGCTGGCCGACGAGCCGGCGGCCGATGCCGGCCCGACCGTGGAGCAGACGCTGCAAGGCCTCACCGTCGTGGTGACCGGGGCGGTGCCGGGGTACACGCGCGACACCGCGCAGGAGGCGATCGAGGCGCGCGGCGGCAAGGCGGCCGGCTCGGTGTCGAAGAAGACGTCGGTGCTCGTGGCGGGGGAGTCCTCGGGGTCGAAGCACACCAAGGCCGAGAGCCTCGGCGTGCCGATCCTGGACGCCGAGCGGTTCGAGGAGCTGCTGGAGAAGGGCCTCAGCGCGCTGGACTGAGATCCCGGCTGTGGTCGTTGCGGTCCTGGAAGGCCTTGGTGGCCATGATCGACACCAGCAGGGTGAGCTCGAACGCGTTGGTGATGGCGCCGCTCTCGAGCGGTAGCTGCACGCCGCTGCCGATCGTCATGACCACCGCACCCACGAACAGCCACGGCCACTTCTGCTTCCGCCAGACCAGCGCGCCGGCGACGACGAGGAACGCCGCGACGACGAGCACCATCAGCGGCGGGCCGGTGGCGGGTTCGGCGCTGCCGTAGGACAGGACGCCGTACTCCTCCTGCGGCACGAGGTGCAGGCCGCGCACCTCGAGGAAGTACTCCACGACGGTGAGCGCCAGCGCGGCGCCGATCGACAGCAGGCGGGTGGCCGATGAGCTGCTCGGCGTGCTGTCGCTGGAGCGCTCGCTGGGCGCCACGAAGGCCCTGCTGGTGGCGGGGTTGGTCGACCTGCACGACACGGTCGCGTCGAACCCGGCCCCCGGGGCCGAGCGGCTCGTCCGGTCGGGGCACGAGGGCACGCCGCTCGTGGCCGAGTTCCTGTACGCCGAACTGGCGCCCCTGCTGGGCGTGACGATCCCGGCCGCCTCCGCGCTGGTGTCCGACGTGATCGACCTGCGGCACCGCCTGCCGCGCACGTGGGCGGCCCTGCTGGCAGGTCGCGTCGAACTCTGGCAGGGCCTGCAGGTTGCCCAGGCCAAGGGGATGCGCGACCTCGACCGGGCGGCCGCCGCCCGCGTGGACCGCCTCGTGGAGCCCTGCCTCGGCCGGCTCGCCTGGCGCCGCGTCCTGCGCAAGCTCGCCGGGCTCATCGTGGCGGCCGACACCGAGGCGGCCGCTGCGCGCGCCGAACGGGCGCGGGGTGAGCAGTTCGTGCGGGTCACCCACGACGGGGACGGCATGAGCACGCTGGTGGCCCGGCTGCGCACGGCGGGAGCCGTGCTGTTGGGGGCCGCGGTGGACGGCTACGTCCGACAGGAGGTCGCGGCGGGGTCGACCGAGCAGGTCGACGTCCTGCGCGCGGAGGGTCTGGTCCGGCTCGCGACGCCGACCGCCGCATCCGACGCCGCCGGCACCCTGCGTCGCCCCGAGGCGACGGTCGTGGTGCACCTCAGCCCCGACAGCGAGGTCGTGCGCACCGAGGGCGACCTCGGGCCGGTGCTCAAGGCCCACCTCGCCGAGTTGCTCCAGCACCACCGGATCCGGGTCCTGCCGGTGGTCGACCTCGCCGACCACCCGCAGGTCGACGCCTACGAGGTGCCCGTCGGCATCGGCCGGCACGTGCGGGCGCGGGACCCGTTCGAGATGTTCCCGTTCTCGGTGCGCGGTTCCCGGGGGCTCGACCTCGACCACTGCGACCCGTGGCGCGACGACGGCACCCGGGGGCAGACGCGGGCAGCCAACCTCGCCCCACTGGGCCGCTTCGCCCACCGGGCCAAGACGCACGGCGACTTCGAGCTCACCCAGACCGCACCCGGCATCCTCGCGTGGGTCACCCGTCTCGGTTACGAGTGGCTGGTCGACCGTCAGGGAACGCACCCGCGCGGGGACGTGCCCAATGCCGGCGGCGCTGACGTCAGCTTCGGCTGAGGGCCGACGCGAAGCCCAGCCAGGTGTGGTGGTTGCCGGCCCGGCACCACCCGACCTTGGGGGCATCGCGCCGGTCGGCGCCGTCGCGCCCGGTCCCGCGGCTGATCCAGATGGCCGGGGTGCGGGCGTCGAGCCCGCGGGCCTTGCGCTTGCGGGAGCCGATGCACATGAAGCACCGGTTGGGTTCGAGCACCTCTGGGGCCTGGAGGAGCCAGCTGATGCCCTCGCCGATCGTCAGCGGGCTCCGGCCGCGGGCGAGGATCTCGGGCAGTGCCCGGTCGGGGGTCCACCCGAGCAGGTCGTCCCCACGGTCGACCCCGTGCACGAGGTAGAGGGCACGATCGGGGACCACCACGGACTCGATGGGGTCGAAGGCGTCGAGGTCGTCCATGTCCGCGACCACGAAGCCGGGGCGGTCGCCGCGGCGCAGGAGCGGGGCCAGTTGGCTGGGTCCGGCGAGCTCGGGGTGCACGCACAGCACCCCCTCGCCGGTCAGGTCAGCGGCCAGCTCCCGGAACTCGTCGGCGCTGACGCCCGCCACGTCCGGGACCCCTGCCGCGACCAACCGTTCGACCTGCGCCCGCATGCTCATCGGGCCAGTGTGCCCGTCAGGCGGCGACGGGCAAGCGGTGGATCCCGCGGCGGGCGAACCAGGACGCCGCGGCGTCCAGCTGCGCGGCGGCGGCGTCCACCTCGATGGTGAGGACGTTGACGGGGAAGATCTCCATCGTGGTCACCCGCTGCCCGAGCAGGCGGACGGTGACGCCGAGTTCGGCGGTCAGCTGGGCGAGGGCGGCGCGGCCGGCGTCGGCGCCGACGAAGACGAGGTCGAGGGTCATGGCTGTGCTCCGAGGATCTGGCGTGTTGTCGGGAGGGTGCTGGTGCGCGACTCCCGAGCCAAGGGCTTCAGGGAGTCAGGCGCGACAACACGGACAACAGCCCGCGGGCACGGTGAACGACGGCAGCGCGAGGGTGCGTGCGGTCGTGGCCATGGGAGCAGGGTAGGTGACGCAGGCCCACGCGTGCACACCGGTGCGCCGCATCGTGAGACGCGTACGCTGGGGGCCGTGGAGGGACTGAACACCGACCTGGACCTGAACGGCTCCGCGTCGCCGCGCGTGCGGCCGCGGGTCGGTGAGTGGGCGCCGGCGGACGTCCCCACGACGCGCAGCAAGCGCAACCAGCGCTGGTGGACGATCACGGTCCTCAGCGTGGTCCTCGTCGCGGTGGTCGCCTTCGGCTACTTCGCCTACCTGATGCTGCGGGGCTACTGACTCACACCGCGTGCTCGTGCTCGCTGGCCATCAGCGCGAGGTGGCGCAGCCGGGCGAGCTCGGCCTTGCGGAACTCGGGCCCAGGGCGTCCGATCACGATGCTGTGGGCGCTGCGGCAGGGGGCCACGGCGACCGCGGCCTCGCCCCACCCGTCGTGCCAGCCGGCGGGCAGTTCGGCGACGTGGGCGGTCGCCAGGTCCCCGAACACGCCCACCGGCACCTGCGTGCCGATGGGGGCCAGCGCGCTGCGGTGCAGCACCATGCCGCGCTCGCGGTCGACCAGGAGCGCCCACGAACAGTGGAATGTCGAGGGCGCCTTGTCGGTGAGCAGCACCTCGGCGCGCTCGGGGCTCTCGGCCATGGCGTCGAGCACGTCGAGGTCGGCGTGCAGGCCCCAGTTCTCGGGGTAGAAGGAGACCCACAACACCTCGACGTCGGGCAGCGCCGTGCAGGCGGTGACCAGCTGGTCGGGCCGCGCGTCGGCGGGCAGCGTCAGCATGAAGTCGTCGATGACGTAGCCGGTGCCCTTCTCCACGATCTCGACCGCGTTGATGTCGGCCTGGGCGTGGCCCAGGGCGGTCGCCACGGCACCGAGCGTGCCGGGGCGATCGGGCAGGACGACGCGCACCAGGTACATGGCCCCCTTGATACAGGACGCCCCCGGCCCGGCCCAACACCTGTCCCGGATCGTCGCCAGCTTGTAGCGTGATCGAAACGTCCGCCGGGCACGCGACCGGGCCTAGGATGAGCGGGTCCCCGACCCGATCAGGAGTCCTCCCGTGGCCTTGACCACCGACGACGTCGCGCAGCTCGCCGCGCTGGCGCGCATCGAGCTGACCGACCAGGAGCTGGAGCGCATGGCGCCCGAGCTCGCCATCATCCTCGAGGCGGTGGCCTCGGTCTCCGAGGTCGCGGACGCCGACGTGCCGCCGATGTCGCACGCCATGCCCCTGACCAACGTCTTCCGCGAGGACGTCGTGCGCCCGGGCCTCACCCAGGAGCAGGCGCTGGCCGGCGCGCCCGCCACCGACGAGGGCAAGTTCCTGGTCCCGCGGATCCTGGGCGAGGAGGCCTGATGACCGCCGACATCCTCACCGCCACGGCCGCCGACCTCGGCCGCCGCATCGCGGCGCGCGAGCTCACCGCCGTCGAGGTCACCGAGGCCTTCCTGGCCCAGATCGAGCGCGTCGACGGCGACGTCCACGCCTTCCTGCACGTGGACGCCGAGGGCGCGCGTGCCCAGGCTGCCGCGGTCGACGCGCGGCTGGACGCGGGGGAGGAGCTGGGCCCGCTGGCCGGCGTCCCCATCGCCGTCAAGGACCTGTTCTGCCAGGCCGGGGTGCCCACCACGGCTGCCTCGAAGATCCTCGAGGGCTGGCGCCCTCCGTACTCCGCCACGATCGTGCAGCGCGTGCTGGACGCAGGCCTGGTGGTCCTTGGCAAGACCAACCTCGACGAGTTCGCGATGGGCTCCTCGACCGAGACCTCGGCCTACGGCACCACCCGCAACCCGTGGGACCTGGACCGCATCCCCGGCGGCTCCGGCGGCGGCTCGGCCGCCGCCCTCGCCGCGTTCCAGGCGCCGCTGGCGCTGGGCACCGACACGGGTGGCTCCATCCGCCAGCCGGGCGCGGTCACCGGCACGGTGGGCGTGAAGCCGACGTACGGCGGGGCGTCCCGCTACGGCGTGATCGCGATGGCGAGCAGCCTCGACCAGCCCGGCCCGTGCGCCCGCACCGTCCTGGACGCCGCCCTCCTGCACGAGGTCATCTGCGGCCACGACCCGATGGACTCGACCTCCATCGACGCGCCCGTGCCCCCGGTCGTCGAGGCCGCCCGCTCGGGCGACATCGCCGGCATGCGCATCGGCGTGGTCAAGGAGCTCGGCGGCGAGGGCTACGAGCCCGGCGTCGAGCTGCGCTTCCGCGAGGCGGTGGCCGCGCTCGAGGCGGCCGGCGCCGAGGTGGTCGAGGTGTCCTGCCCGCACTTCACCTACGCGCTGGGCGCCTACTACCTGATCATGCCCAGCGAGGTCAGCTCGAACATGGCCCGCTACGACGCCATGCGCTACGGGCTGCGCTCCGGCGACGACGGCACCCGCTCGACCGAGGAGGTCATGAACCTCACCCGCGCCGAGGGCCTCGGCGCCGAGGTCAAGCGCCGCATCATCATCGGCACCTACGCGCTGAGCTCCGGCTACTACGACGCCTACTACGGCTCGGCCCAGAAGGTGCGCACCCTGATCAGCCGCGACTTCGACGCGGCCTTCGAGCAGGTCGACGTCCTGGTCAGCCCGGCGACGCCGACCACGGCGTTCCTGGTGGGGGAGAAGCTGTCCGACCCGCTGGCGATGTACAAGTCCGACCTGTGCACGATCCCCTCCAACATGGCGGGCAACACGGCCGGGTCGTTCCCGTGCGGGGTCGCCCCCGAGGACGGGATGCCCGTGGGCCTGCAGGTGATGGCACCGCCGCAGGCCGACGACCGCGTCTACCGCGTGGGCGCCGCGCTCGAGCGTGCGCTCGCCGAGCGCGACGGGGGAGTCCTGACCGACCGGATCGCCGAGCGCTGGGTGGAGGCCTGACATGACCGACCTGATGGACTACGACGACGTCATCGCCGACTTCGACCCCGCGCTGGGCCTGGAGGTCCACGTCGAGCTCAACACGGCGTCCAAGATGTTCTGCGGCTGTGACAACACTCCGGGCGGCGAGCCGAACACCAAGGTGTGCCCGGTGTGCCTCGGCCTGCCGGGCTCGCTGCCGGTGGTCAACGGCAAGGCGGTGGAGTCGGCGATCCGCATCGGGCTGGCGCTGAACTGCTCGATCGCGCCGTGGGGCCGGTTCTCGCGGAAGCACTACTTCTACCCCGACATGACCAAGAACTTCCAGACCTCGCAGTACGACGAGCCGATCTGCTTCGACGGCCACGTTGACATCGAGGTCGACGGTGAGGTGCACCGCATCGACATCGAGCGCGTGCACATGGAGGAGGACGCCGGCAAGCTTACGCACGGCGGTGTGACCGGGCGCATCCACGACGCCAGCCACTCGCTGGTCGACTACAACCGCGCCGGGACGCCGCTCATGGAGATCGTCACCCGCCCGGTCCTGGGGCTGGGGGCCAAGGCACCCGCCGTGGCGAAGGCGTACCTCGCGCACCTGCGCGAGCTCATGCTCGCCCTCGGGGTATCCGACGCCCGCATGGAGGCCGGCAACATGCGCTGCGACGCCAACGTGTCGCTGGCGCCCAAGGGCTCCGACGTGCTGGGTACCCGCACCGAGACCAAGAACATCAACTCGCTGCGCTCGGTCGAGGGCGCGCTCACCTACGAGATCCAGCGGCAGGGCGCGATCCTGGCCGACGGCGGGCGCGTGCACCAGGAGACTCGCCACTGGCACGAGGAGGGCTACACCTCGCCGGGCCGCTCGAAGGAGCAGGCGGAGGACTACCGCTACTTCCCCGAGCCCGACCTGGTCCCGGTGGCGCCCAGCTCCGAATGGGTCGAGCAGCTGCGCGGCACCCTGCCCGAGCCGCCGGCCGAGCGCCGCGCGCGCCTGCAGGAGGCGTGGGGCTTCACCGACCTCGAGATGCGCGACGTCAACGGCACGGCCGGCTCCATCGACCTGATCGACGCGACCGTGGGCGCGGGCGCGAGCCCGGCGTCCGCCCGCAAGTGGTGGCTGGGCGAGCTGGCCCGGCGCGCCAACGAGGCCGGGGTCGAGCTGGCCGACGTCGGCGTCACCCCGGCGCAGGTCGCCGAGGTGCAGGCGCTCGTCGACGCGGGCACCGTCAACGACAAGCTCGCCCGCGAGGTCTTCGACGGGCTGCTGGCCGGCGAGGGCACGGCGTCCGAGGTGGTCGAGGGGCGCGGCCTGGCCGTGGTCTCCGACGACGGGGCGCTGGGCGCGGCCGTCGACGCCGTCATCGCCGCCAACCCCGACGTGGCCGAGAAGATCCGCGACGGCAAGGTCCAGGCCGCCGGTGCGCTGATCGGCCAGGTGATGAAGCAGATGCAGGGCAAGGCTGACGCCGCGCGCGTGCGGGAGCTGATCCTCGAGAAGCTGACATGATCGGGGAGCCGACCGACCCGACCCGGCGCGCGTTCGTGCCGTGGGTCGTCGTCGCGCTCGCGCTGGTGTTCCACCTGTGGGGGCTCTACACCACCAGCCCGCCCGACGCGGGGGGCTTCTCGTTCCCCGGCATCGACAAGGTCGCCCACGTGATCCTGTTCGCCGTGCCGACCTGGGCACTGATGAAGGTGGTCCCCAACCAGTGGTTCGCGCTGGTGCCCATGCTCCTGCACGTGCCGGTCAGCGAACTGGTGCAGGCGAACCTGCTGCCCGGCCGCGGCGGCGAGTGGTGGGACGCCGTGGCCGACCTGGTCGGCATCGCGGTGGGCTGGTGGACGGTCCGGTCGACCGCGCGGTTCGACGAGGCCACGGCAACTGAGTGAATCCCCCGGCGGAGGGGGCGGGGTGTGTCTAGGCTGGCGAGCATTCCATTCGCCGCTGAAAGGTAGCCCCATGACCGTCCGTGAAGACGCCCAGTGGTCCCTCGTCGTGCCCACCTCGATGGGCGTGCGCATCACCCCCGAGAACCGGGCCCCGGTGCACACCGCCGACCGCTTCTTCCTGCAGGCGACGAGCGCCGAGACCAACGTGGCGAGCGTCATGTCGCACCTGGGTGAGCCCACGCTCGTGCTGAGCGCCTTCGTCAAGGGTTCCCCGATCTCCGCGCTCATCAAGGCCGACCTGCGCAAGCGCAACATGAGCTACCGCGGTCCCGACCTCGACCAGGGCGACGCCTGGGGCCTGCGCCACCAGTTCAACATCGCCGACTCCGGCTTCGGCGGCCGTGCCCCCCGCGTGTGGAACGACCGCTCCGGCGAGGTCGGTCGCGAGCTGAGCGTCGACCAGTTCGACCTCGACCAGCTGTTCCGGGTGGAGGGCGTCAAGGTCCTGCACCTGTCCGGCCTGATCGCCGCGCTGTCCCCGTCGACCTCGAAGTTCTGCGTCGAGCTCGCCAAGGCCGCCCGCGAGCACGGCACGCTCGTCGCGATGGACCTCAACTACCGCGCCACCTTCTGGAAGGGCCGCGAGGAGGAGCTCACCGCCGCGTTCGACGAGATCGCCAAGAACTGCGACATCCTCTACGGCAACGAGGAGGACTTCCAGCTCTGCCTGGGCATCGAGGGCCCCGAGGCCGGCGGCGAGTCGATCGAGGACGAGATCGACGAGTTCAAGAAGATGATCGGCCGCATCAAGGACACCTACCCCAACGCGCACTGGATCGGCACCTCGCTGCGAGAGGTCGAGTCGGCCAACCGCCACCAGTGGGGCATCCTGCTGTGGAACGACGGGGAGTTCTACCTCGCCCCGCTGCGCGCGATCGACGTCATGGACCGCATCGGCGGCGGCGACGGCTCCGTCGGCGGCGTCCTCTACGGCATCGTGCAGGGTTGGGACGTCGAGAAGTGCGCCCAGTTCGGCTGGGCCACCGGCGCGCTCGCGGCCACCTCGCTGTACGACTACGGCGCCCCGGCCGACGAGAAGCAGGTCTGGGACTTCTGGGCGGGCAACGCGCGCGTTCAGCGCTGAGCCCGGCGCCCCGGCGGGCGTGCCGTCACCCGATGACGCGCACGCCGGCCGGCCCGGCGCCCCGGTGGGCCCACACGAGCAGGTCCAGCGGTACGCCGACCACGTGGCGCGTCGACGCCCCGGGGAGCACCCGGGCGACCGCACCCGTGTCGGCGCGCTCCAACACGAGGCCTCCCGAGCGGCGGTGGAGCTGCCGCGCGGCCACCCGCGCCCGGCGCCACAGCGCGTCGGCGGTGACACCGTCCACCATGGTCGGGGGCAGGGCGTTCGCGCGCACCACGTCCTCGGTGTGCGCCGCGTACTCGCCCAGGTGGTGACCCCACGCCGAGCGCGGTGACTCGAAGACCATGGGCATGAACGGTGAGCCCTCGGCCAGGCGCGTGAGCGCGTCCTCGAACCCGGACGCCGTGGCCGCGGCCATCCGCCGTTCGGTCAGGCCCGCGAGCCGGGGCAGCGCGACCCCCGGCCAGGACAGCGGGTCGTCGCGCAGCGTCAGCAGGTGGCCGACCAGGTGCCGCACCGTCCAGCCCGAACAGAGCGTGGGGGCGTCCGGCCCGGCCGCGCGGGCGGCGTCCACGAACCGGTCACGGGCCGCCAGGACGCGGCCCCAGCCCTCAGACCCCCGAGTGCGTGGCGAGGAGCTCATCCTTGACCTCCGGGGGGCCGACGAGCTGCACGTCGGCGTCCGCCATGCGGCCGAACGCGAACAGCAGCAGCTCGGACGGCTTGCCGATCACGATCACCGTGGTGTCGCCCGCCTTGGCCCGCAGCCGCTGGGGGCGGTCGGTGCGCTCGAGCATGATCCCGCACGGCGCCTTGCGGAACAGCGCCTTGGCGGTGGTGTTGAGGCCCTTGGCCACGTGGTCCTCGAACTCGGGCGTGGTCTCGCGCGGGGGCAGGCCGGCGGGGCGGCGCACGTCCTCGGTGTGGACGAAGAACTCGGTCGTGTTGGCCAGCTCGTCGAGCACCGGCAGCGCGAACAGCGAGATCGGACGCGGGCCGCGGCGGATCTGCTCGACCAGCTCGGGGTAGAGCCAGCGCCGCTTGGTCGCCTCCATCCGGGACGCCGTGACGTCGGCCAGCGCGCCGACCAGGAGGCCCGGCATCGCGGAGGGGTCGTTCTCGCGCACCCACACGTGCGCGGCGAGGTCGTGCGTCGTCCAGCCCTCGCAGAGGGTGGGCGCGTCGGGGCCCGCCTCCAGCAGCGCGTCACACAGTGCAGCCCGTTCCTGACCAGCGAAACCCATGGCGCAACCCTAGCCGCCGCGCGTGGAAGAATGACCGGCATGCCCAACTCCCTCGACCCGTCGATCGCCGCCGCCCTCAAGCGGAACGCCGACGGCCTCGTCGCCGCCGTCGTGCAGGACGCCACGAGCGGCGCCGTGCTGATGCAGGCCTGGATGGACGACGCGGCGCTCGCGCGCACCCTCGCCACCCGCGAGGCGACGTACTGGTCCCGCTCGCGCGGCGAGCTGTGGGTCAAGGGGCTGACCAGCGGCAACACCCAGCACGTGCGCAGCGTGCACCTCGACTGCGACGGCGACACCGTGCTGCTGCGCGTCGACCAGGTCGGAGGCGCCTGCCACACCGGGGACGCCACCTGCTTCGACGCCCGCGAGCTGCTGGGGGACGACGTCCGATGAACGCCCCCGTCACCCCCGACCTCGCCGGGTTCCGCGCCCAGGCCGCCGAGCAGGGACGCCGCGTCGTCTCGGTGCACACCCGGCTGTTCGCCGACGACGTCACCCCGGTCGGCCTCTACCACCACCTGTGCGGCGACCGCACGAACACGTTCCTGTTCGAGTCCGCCGAGCAGGGCGTCTGGGCGCGCTACTCGATCATCGGCGTCAACGCCGCGGCCGTGCTGTCGGAGTCCGGGGGCCAGGCCACCTGGTCGGGCCGCGAGCTCGCCAACCTGCCCCGGGGCGGTGACCCGCTGGCCGTGCTCGCCGAGACCCTCGAGCGCCTGCACACCCCCCGCGACGAGGCCCTGCCCCCGATGACCTCGGGCATGGTGGGCTACCTCGGGTACGACATCGTCCGGCGCCTGGAGCGCCTGCCCGACAGCAACCTCGACGACCTCGCCCTGCCCGAACTGGTCATGATGCTGGCCGCCGACGTGGCGGTGCTCGACCACCACACCGGCGAGGTGTGGCTGGTGGCCAACGCGATCAACTTCGACGACAGCACCGAGCGCGTCGACGAGGCGTACGCGGACGCCGTGGCCCGCCTGGAGGCCATGGTGGCCCGCCTGCGCGAGCCGATGCAGCCGCTGCTCAGCCTGCGCCCGGACGTCGACGTCGAGCCCGACGTCACCCGCCAGCGCACGCAGGAGGAGTTCGAGGCCGCCGTGCTCGAGGCGGTCGAGGACATCAAGGCCGGCGAGACGTTCCAGGTCGTGGTGAGCCAGCGCTTCGAGGTGCCCTGCACCGCCGACGCCCTCGACGTCTACCGCGTGCTGCGCCGCTCGAACCCGAGCCCGTACATGTACCTGCTGCGCCTCGACGGCCTCGATGTCGTCGGCTCCAGCCCCGAGGCGCTGGTGACCGTGCACGACCGGCACGTGCTCACCCACCCGATCGCCGGGTCCCAGCCGCGCGGGGCGACCCCCGAGGCCGACGCCGCGCACGAGGCCCACCTGCTGGCCGACCCCAAGGAGCGCGCCGAGCACCTCATGCTCGTCGACCTCGGCCGCAACGACCTGGGCCGGGTGTGCGTGCCCGGCACCGTCAGCGTCGTGGAGTTCATGCAGGTGCGCCGCTACAGCCACATCATGCACCTGGAGTCGACCGTCGTCGGCCAGCTGTCGCCGGGCCGCACGGCGCTGGACGCCACGCTGTCCTGCTTCCCGGCCGGCACGCTGTCGGGGGCACCCAAGGTGCGGGCGATGGAGATCATCGACCGCCTCGAGGCCTCGCGTCGCGGGCTCTACGGCGGCGTGGTCGGCTACTTCGACTTCGCGGGCAACTCCGACGTCGCGATCGCGATCCGCACCGCCGTGCTCAAGGATGGCACCGCCTACGTGCAGGCAGGCGGCGGCATCGTCGCCGACTCCGTCCCGGCCTCGGAGGACCTCGAGTCCCGCAACAAGGCCGCGGCAGCGCTGCGGGCGGTGGTCGCGGCGTCCGGGATGAGGCGGGTCGGGTGAGGGCCGACCCGCGCCTGGCCACCGCGGCCGGGGCCCTGGTCGCGCTCGGCGTCGCGGCGCTGGCCGACTGGTGGACCGTCACGTGGGGAGACGGCATGGCCGGGGGCGGTTCCGCGGGCCTGTCGGGGTCGTTGGGCACCGGCGGCCTGGCGGCGATCCTGCCCGGGGTGGTGCTGGCCGCCATGCTCGCGACGCTCACCCTCGCCACCACCGGGCGGCGCGCGGTCGGCCTGGTCGCCGCGGCGGCCGGGCTCGGGATGGCGGCCCTCGGCCTGTTCGGGGGGCCGCCGTCGGACGCGGTCGTCGAGCAGCACGTGCTGGCCGCGACGCTGGGCGGGGCCTGGAGCCTGACGCCCACGGCGTCCCCGATCGCCTATGGTGTGGTCGGTCTGCTGGTGGCTGCGGCAGCGCTCTGGTTGGTCGTGCGACCGCCGGTGCGCCGCGTCCGCACGGCGGGCGGGGCGAGTGGCGACGTGACAGATCCGCTCGCTTCTTGGAAAGCTATGGACGACGGTCAGGATCCGACCGACTCTGAAGGGGAGCGCGCATGAGCAGCACGGTCACGGAGAAGTACCACCACGGCAAGACGCCGGCCGCGTGGACGTCCACCATCATTGCCAGCATCGGCGCGATCATCGCGACGATCGGCTTCTTCATGAACATCAACTGGACCGTCGTCTGGATCGGCCTCGGCGCCATGGTCGCCGCCGTCATCGTCGGTGGCGTGATGGTCAAGATGGGCTACGGCCAGTCGCTGGTCGAGGGCGAGCACCACTAGTCGTGGGCGTCCTCGACGACATCATCGTCGGTGTTCGCGAGGACCTCGCCGAGCGGCAGGCCCACCGGAGCCTGTCCGACCTGATGGACGCGGTGGCGGCCATGCCGCCCACCCGTGGGGTGCTGGAGGCGTTCGCCGCCCCCGGCCTGTCGGTCATCGCCGAGGTCAAGCGCAGCTCCCCGTCCAAGGGGGCGCTGGCCGACATCCCCGACCCCGCCGCGCTCGCCGCCGAGTACGCCGCCGGGGGAGCGGGCGCCATCTCGGTGCTCACCGAGCGCCGCCGCTTCGGTGGCTCCCTGGCCGACCTCGTCGCCGTCCGCGCCGCGGTCGACACCCCGGTCCTGCGCAAGGACTTCATCGTCACCGAGTACCAGCTGTGGGAGGCCCGCGCCGCCGGCGCCGACCTGGCCCTGCTGATGTGCTCGGCGCTCGGCGACCCCGACCTGCACCGCCTGCACGCGCTGGCGCTCGAGCTGGGGCTGACCCCGCTGGTCGAGGTGCACACCCCCGACGAGGCGCGGCGCGCCGTCGACCTGGGCGCCCAGCTGGTCGGGATCAACAACCGCAACCTGCAGACCCTCGAGGTGGACATCGCCCAGTTCGAGAACCTGGTCGACCTGATCCCCGCCGACCGCACCCGGGTCGCCGAGAGCGGCATCCTGTCCGTCGCCGACGTCGAGCGGGTCGCCGCCGCCGGCGCCGACGTCATCCTCGTCGGCGAGGCGCTGGTCCGCCATGGGGACCCCCGGGCGTCCGTGGCCGAGTTCATCTCCGCCGGGTCCGCGGCGCAGCGGGCACAATAGGCGGGTGACCTCACCCACAGACATGCCCGACAAGGGCGGCCACTACGGCATCTTCGGCGGGCAGTACGTCCCCGAGGCGCTGAGCGCCGCGCTCGCCCAGCTCGACCGCGAGTTCCACGCCGCCATGGCCGACCCCGACTTCCTCGCCGAGCTGGGACGGCTCCGGGCCGAGTTCGCGGGGCGTCCGACGCCGATCACCGAGCTGCCGCGCCTGAGCCGTGAGGCGGGCAACGCCCGGATCATCGTCAAGCGCGAGGACCTCAACCACACCGGCTCGCACAAGATCAACAACGTGCTCGGCCAGGCCCTGCTCACCAAGCGCATGGGCAAGACGCGGGTCATCGCCGAGACCGGCGCCGGCCAGCACGGTGTCGCCACGGCCACGGCCGCCGCGCTCCTCGGCCTGGAGTGCCGGGTGTACATGGGCAAGGTCGACACCGACCGGCAGGCCCTCAACGTGGCCCGCATGCAGCTGTTGGGCGCCGAGGTGATCGCGGTCGAGTCGGGCTCGGCCACGCTCAAGGACTCGATGAACGAGGCCATGCGCGACTGGGTCGCCACCGTCGACCACACCCACTACCTGATCGGCACGGTCGCCGGCCCGCACCCGTTCCCGAAGCTGGTCAAGCAGTTCCAGCGTGTGATCTCCACCGAGGCGCGCGCGCAGATCCTCGAGCGCTACGGCCACCTGCCGTACGCGGTGGCGGCCTGTCTGGGCGGCGGCTCCAACGCGATGGGCATGTTCGCCGACTTCATCGACGACCCCGAGGTGGCCCTGTACGGCTTCGAGGCCGAGGGCGAGGGCATCGCCAGCGGACGGCACGCGGCGTCCATCACCGGCGGGTCGGTCGGCGTCCTGCACGGGATGCGCACGTACATCCTCCAGGACGACGACGGCCAGACCGTCGATTCGCACTCCATCTCCGCCGGGCTCGACTACCCGGGCGTGGGCCCCGAGCACGCGTGGCTCGCGGCGTCCGGGCGTGGGACGTACGAGCCGGTCACCGACGCCGAGGCGATGGAGGCGTTCCGCCTCGTCACCCAGCTCGAGGGGATCATGCCGGCCATCGAGTCGGCGCACGGCATCGCGGGGGCGCTGCGACTGGGCCGCCGGCTGGCCGTCGAGCAGCCCGACCTCGAGCCTCTGATCTGCGTGTGCCTGTCCGGACGCGGTGACAAGGACGTGCCCACGGCGCTGTCCTGGTTCGGCCTGGACGGCACCCCGAACGAGACGGTGGGGGGATTCTGATGGGCGGCATCGGACGCTCGGGCCAGGTGCTGGCCACGGCCAAGGCCGAGGGGCGCGCGGCGCTGGTCGGCTACCTGCCGGTGGGCTACCCGACCGTGGCCGGCTCGCTGGACGCCTTCCGCGCGATCTGCGTCCCGGGCGACGGGCCGGGCGTCGACATGGTCGAGATCGGCATGCCGTACTCCGACCCGATGATGGACGGCCCCGTGATCCAGCGCGCGGGTACCGCGGCGCTGAACCGCGGCGTCCGGACCCGCGACATCTTCGCCGCCGTCGAGGCCGTCGCCTCGACCGGCGTCGTGCCGGTCTGCATGACGTACTGGAACATCGTCGACCGCTACGGCGTCGACGCCTTCGCCCGCGACTTCGCCAACGCCGGCGGCGCCGGCCTGGTCACGCCCGACCTGACCCCCGACGAGGCCCACGACTGGCTGGTCGCCTCCGAGGACCACGGCCTGGACCGCATCTTCCTGGTCTCGCCGAGCTCGACCGATGAGCGCATCGTGTCCACGACCCAGGCCTGCCGCGGGTGGGTCTACGCCACCGCGGTGATGGGCGTGACCGGGGCGCGGCAGCAGACGAGTTCGCAGGCGCCCGAGCTGGTGTCCCGGCTGCGGCAGCTGGCCCCCGACACCCTCGTCGGCGTCGGGCTGGGCGTCAGCAACGGCGCGCAGGCCGCCGAGGTGGCGGGCTTCGCGGACGCCGTGATCGTGGGTTCGGCCCTGGTCAAGACGCTGATCGCCGCCGAGGACGCGGGGACGCCGGACGACCTGGCCGCCCTGCGCGCCGTCGTCGCCGACCTCGCGGCGGGGGTGCGGGCGTGACGCTGCTCTCGATCCCCAGCCCCGACATCAGCCAGTTCCAGATCGGGCCGCTCACGATCCACATCTACGCCCTGTGCCTCATGACCGGCATGGTGGCGGCCTGGTTCATCGGCTCGCGCCGCTGGGTCGCCCGCGGGGGACTCGCGGAGACCTTCGAGACCATCGTGCTCGTCGCGATCCCGTCCGGCATCGTCGGCGCCCGCATCTACCACGTGGTCACGCACTGGGAGGACTACTTCGGCCCCGACCGGAACCCGCTGTCGGCCCTGTTCATCTGGGAGGGCGGCATCGCCATGTTCGGGTCGCTCATCGGCGGCGCGATCGGCGCGTGGATCGCCGCCCGCAAGCTGGGTGCGCGCCTGACGGCGTTTGCGGACGCCCTCGCCCCGGGCCTGATCATCGCCCAGGCCATCGGACGCCTCGGCAACTGGTTCAACCAGGAGCTCTTCGGCGGCCCCGACCACGGGCCCTTGGGCCTCGAGATCGACCCGCAGTACCGTCCCGCCGAGCACGCCGACGTGCCCACGTTCCAGCCGACCTTCCTGTACGAGATGAGCTGGAACCTCGCCGGCGGTCTGCTGCTGCTTCTGCTCGACCGGAAGTTCAAGCTCGGCTGGGGCAAGCTCTTCGCGCTGTACATGGTCGTCTACGGCACGGGCCGGTTCTTCATCGAGGGGATCCGCACCGACTTCAGCTACTACTTCGGGCCGCTCCGCACCAACCAGGTGACCGCGCTGCTCGTCGCCCTGGCCGGGCTGGCGATCTTCGCCCTCCTGCAGCGCACGAAGCCCGGCCGCGAGCCGTGGGTGGAGCGCAAGGGTGTGGGCGGGCCCGACCACGAGCCGGCCGAGGCGGAGGGCGTGGCGAAGGCCTGACCCGTCCAGATTCTGGAAAGTTGGGCGCGCTGTAACGCGCCCGAAACAGAAGTCGCGCTACTTTTTTCCCGCGCCATGCGGTGTGGCCAGGAAGGTTGTCCGAAGGGGCCGCTGCCACAAAGCCCGTTGGCCGGGAAGAACACAAATGAACACGATGAACCACAGGCCCGACCAGGGCCTGTACCGCCACGACTTCGAACACGACGCGTGTGGGGTCGCCTTCGTCGCGCACCTGAGCGGCGAGCCGAGCCACGCGATCGTCGCCCAGGGCCTGCTGGCCCTGGAGAACCTGGACCACCGCGGCGCCACCGGCGCCGATGAGGCCGCCGGCGACGGCGCCGGCATGTTGCTCCAGGTCCCCGACCGACTCTTCCGCCACACCGTCGACTTCGTCCTGCCCCCGCAGGGCGGCTACGCGGTGGGCATGGCGTTCCTGCCGGCCGACGACGCCGAGCGCGGCCAGGCCAAGCGCCGCATCGAGTACCTCGCCATCGAGGAGGGCCTGCGCGTCCTCGGCTGGCGCGAGGTGCCGATGAGCGGCGACACCCTCAGCCCCGTGACCCTGGCGGTCATGCCCCACATGGAGCAGCTGTTCGTCACCTCCGGGCGCGCCACCGGCATCGACCTCGACCGGCGCGTCTACCCGCTGGTCAAGCGGGTCCGCACCGAGGTGGGCGTCTACTTCGCCTCGCTGAGCTCCCGCACCACGGTCTACAAGGGCATGCTCACCACGCAGCAGCTCGCGGAGACCTTCCCCGACCTGCTCGACGAGCGCACCGAGACCGCGCTGGCCCTCGTGCACAGCCGGTTCTCGACGAACACGTTCCCGAGCTGGGAGCTGGCCCACCCCTTCCGGTTCATCGCCCACAACGGCGAGATCAACACGGTCAAGGGCAACCGCAACTGGATGCGTGCCCGTGAGGCCCTGCTCTCCACCGACCTCATCCCGGGTGACCTGGACCGGCTCTTCCCGATCTGCACCCCCGACGCGTCCGACTCGGCGAGCTTCGACGAGGTGCTCGAGCTGCTGCACCTGGGCGGCCGCTCCCTGCCGCACGCCGTGCTGATGATGATCCCCGAGGCGTGGGAGAACCACGCCGAGATGGACGCCGCCCGCCGCGACTTCTACTCCTTCCACAGCTCGGTCATGGAGCCCTGGGACGGCCCCGCGGCCGTCTGCTTCACCGACGGCACCCTGATCGGGGCCACCCTCGACCGCAACGGGCTCCGCCCGGGCCGCTACTGGGTGACCGACGACGGGCTGGTGGTGTTCGCGTCCGAGGCCGGCGTGCTGCCGATCGAGCAGAGCCGGGTGGTCGAGAAGGGCCGCCTGCAGCCCGGCCGCATGCTGCTGGTCGACCTGGCCCAGCACCGCCTCATCGGCGACGACGAGATCAAGGCGGGCCTGGCCGCCGAGCAGCCGTGGGGCGAGTGGGTCAGCGAGCGCCTGAACCTGGAGGACCTGCCCGAGCGGCAGCACGTCGTGCACAGCCACGCGTCGGTGGTCCGGCGCCAGCAGGTGTTCGGCTACACCCACGAGGAGCTCAAGCAGATCATCGCGCCGATGGCGCAGACCGGCGCCGAGCCGATCGGGTCGATGGGCACCGACACCCCGGTCGCCGTCCTGAGCGACCGGCCGCGCCTGCTGTTCGACTACTTCAGCCAGTTGTTCGCGCAGGTCACCAACCCGCCGCTGGACGCGATCCGCGAAGAGCTCGTCACGAGCCTCGCGAGCTCGGTCGGGCCGGAGGCCAACCTGCTCCAGGCCGGCCCCGAGTCGTGCCAGCAGATCGTGATCAACTACCCGGTGCTGGACTCGGACGAGCTGGCCAAGCTCGTGCGCATCAACCGCGACGGCTCGATGCCGGCCTACGCCAGCCACGTCGTGCGCGGCCTGTACCGGCTGCTCGACGGCCCGGACGAGCTCGCCCGGCGGATCGACGAGATCTGCGCCGAGGTCAGCGCGGCCATCGCCGACGGCGCGCGGATCATCATCCTGTCCGACCGCCACGCCAACATCGACTACGCGCCGATCCCGAGCCTGCTGCTCACCTCGGCCGTGCACCACCACCTCGTCCGAGAGAAGACCCGCACGCAGGTGGGCCTGATCGTCGAGGCGGGCGACGTCCGCGAGGTGCACCACGTCGCCCTGCTGATCGGCTACGGCGCCGCCGCGGTCAACCCGTACCTGGTGTTCGAGTCGGCCGAGGACCTCGCCCGCCGCGAGGTGTTCGTCACCGTCGACCCCGAGAAGGCGCTGGTGAACGTCCGCAAGGCGCTGGGCAAGGGCGTGCTCAAGGTGATGAGCAAGATGGGCGTCTCCACGATCGCGTCCTACACCGGCGCGCAGATCTACGAGGCGCTCGGCCTGGCGTCCGACTTCGTCGAGAAGTACTTCACCGGCACCACCAGCCGGATCGAGGGCGTCGGCCTGGCCGAGATCGCCCGCGAGGTGCAGGCACGCCACGACGTCGGTTACCCGGTCGACCGCCGCACCGTGCCGCACCGCACGCTCGCGGTGGGCGGTGAGTACCAGTGGCGCCGGGAGGGCCCGCCGCACCTGTTCGACCCC